>NZ_RJVR01000126.1 GCF_003999195.1 Streptomyces soli | reverse complement strand
GCGCCCAGCGCCGCCAGGACGCCCGCCTCCGGCCGCCCGGCCCCGATCCCCGCCGCCAGCAGCGGTCCCGCCGCGAGCGTCCCGCGCGCCACCGCCGCCCACGGCACGGGCAACCGCTGCCAGCGCAGGGGGTGGGCAAGCCAGGCCGGCAACTTATGGAGAGGCAAGAGGGCATCCTTGACGTGGTGTGAGTGCGAGCTGGGGCCGGCCAGGACGCCATCGACCGGCGGCTGCCCTCCAGGGTACGCGGGGCGCTACTTGGCGGTCAGTAGCCGGTGATGGCCAGGGACCCGGCGCCGGTGGTGCCGATCGCGATGTGCGGGCCGGCCGCCGGGTCCGCCCAGCGCAGGATCCGGCTCATCGCCGCCGCCGGTACGGATACGCAACCGGCCGTCGCGCCACGGCCGTTGACGTGCAGGAAGATCCCGGCACCCCGATTCCGGACGGGCTTGGCGTAGTTGAAGCCGATGACCATCGCCCGGCCGTACTGGACGGGGTACGCGTTCAGCCGCTCGGCCTCGCCGGGGGCGCAGTCGGCGGGCAGCGGCTGGACCCAGCGGTTGTAGTCGGCGGAGGCGTTGTCCTCGCACCACCACGAGGTCGCGGTGACGCGGCGGTACGCGGTCCGGGTGCCGCGCGGCGCCGGGTCGATGCCGAAGGCGAAGGGCAGGTCGTACAGCCCGGTCGGCGTCGTGTAGGTGCTCTGCCGGCGGCTTGCGCCCTCGGCGAGGCCGTGGGCGCCGAAGCGGGCCGGCGCAGAGCCCGCCTCGGTCCACCGCCCGTCACGCAGGTCCCACCAGGTCACGGTGCCGGTGGTGGAGCCGGGTCCCTCCGCCTCGGCCGTGACGAGTTGCGTACCGCCGCCCGTGTCGGTCAGGCGCGCCGGCAGCGACGTCCCGGGGACGCGCCGGCCCGCGCCCGCCGAGCCGGCAACGGAGGCCAGCACGGCGGCGCAGGCCACAGCGAGGCGGAGGGAGCGGGTCAACGCGGGAGGGCGGCCTCGATGGCGGAGGTGATCTCCTCGGCCTCGGGCTCGGTACGGGGGCGGAAGCGGCCGATGACCTCGCCCTTCCCGTCGATGACGAACTTCTCGAAGTTCCACTGGACGTCGCCGGCCTCGCCCGCCGCGTCCGGCGTCTCGGTCAGCGCCGTGTACAGCGGCTGCCGGTCGTCGCCGTTGACGTCCGCCTTCTCGAAGAGCGGGAAACTCACCCCGTACGTCGCGGAGCAGAAGGTCGCGATCTCCTCGGACGACCCCGGCTCCTGCCCGCCGAACTGGTTGCTGGGGAAGCCCAGCACGCTGAAGCCACGGTCCGCGTATCGCTTCTGCAGCCGCTCCAGGCCCTCGTACTGCGGGGTGAGCCCGCACTTGGAGGCGACGTTCACGATCAGCAGCGCCTGGTCCCGGTAGTCGGCGAGGGAGGCGGGCTCACCGGACAGGGTACGCAGGGGAATGTCGTACAGGCTCACGATTCGTAACTCCTCGGTCAACGGGTTGTCGTCCGTCTCAACCCCACCGTCGGGCCCGATCTTCCCACGCGGGCCCCTGATCCGCCCGTGGGCATCCCGGAGGGTCGGGCCCGTGGTGATCTGACGCCGGGCCAGGATCCGTGGGCGAGCAGGCCGACGCACCTCGCCGGCAAGGCCTCGACGGGTATGAGGCCCTGTCCGGGCGATCCCGGGCGCCCGCCGCGCCAGCGGCTGATGTCACAGCGGCGTCGTCTGGTGCGGTCCATCGCAAGGCGCTGGGGGTACTCTCCCTCAGCCTTCGGCCGGTGGGGGCACCTCCCAGCCGCCAGGCTGGGGGAGCGGCGAAGGGGCCGTTCGTGATCGCCCGCACAGGGCCTAACGGGCCGTCACCCATATGTACCGGCCAGGTGCCCGGCGTCGATGGCCCGGGCCGGTCGAGCCAGGGCCGGTGGCGGTGCCGGTGACCACCTGGGCGCCCGGGGGGGAGCCGCCCGGGTGAATGGCCTGGACCGCTCACCTCTCGCGGGTCCAGCGGCTGTGCCATTCTGATTGGTGTGAGCGCCCTGCCCAACGATGGCGGCGCCGGGGTCGGTGTCTCGGGGCCGAGAGCAGACGTGGCCGGGGCGGATGACGCCGCCGCGTCCTCTCCGGCGCCGGAGGAGGCGCTGGGCGAGCAGGTCCTGGCGTTCGCCGGGGCGGTGCTGGCCGCTGTATACGAGCTGGGCGACGACGCGGACCGGCTGCGGCTGGTCGAGACGGCCGGGGGCCCCGCCGCCATGTACGGGCTGCCGGAGACGTACTCCCTGTCAGGTGCCTCGCCCGTGGCCGACGCCTTCGGCGCCGACCGGCCTCTGTGGCTGGACTCGGCGGCCCTCGCCGCGTACCGCGAGAACGGCGAGGGGACGCTTCCCCCCGAGGCGTCGCTGGGCGCGCTGCCGCTCAGGGCGCGCGGCGAGCCGCGGGGCTGCCTGGTCCTGGTGGGGGACACCCCGGACGGCTTCGGCGCCGAGCAGCGCGGCTTCCTGGAGACGTACGCCGCCCAGGTCGCCGCACGGCTGCGGGCCAGGCACGGTGAGCCTCGGTTGCTTCTGGCGCCCGCCCTGGACCGGCTCCACGTCGGTTCCTTCACCGTGGACCTCAGCACGGGGCGGATCGACGCGGACGCGCGGCTGCTGGAGCTGGCCGGCATCGACCCGGACGGCTACGACGGCAGGGGCGAGTCCCTGCTCGCGCTCGCGGTGCCGGAAGACCTGCCCGCACTGATGTCCATGGTCGATCCGGGCCACATGCCCTCCGGAGGCCGGGAACTGGAGTTCCGGGTCCGGCGGCCCAGCGGCGAGCTGCGCTGGCTGCGTGTCCGGAGCCGGTTGCTGGCCGACGCCTCCGGCACGCCGGACCGGGTGGTGGGCGTGGTCGCCGACGCCTCGTATCTGCGGACCGGTGTCGACGAGATCTCCCGGGTACAGCTGCTGTCCGCGAGGCTCGCCAACGCCATGACCATCAGCGAGGTCAGCCGCGTGGTGGCGTCCGCGCTGCGCGAGCCGCTGGGAGCCGCGAGGGTGGCGCTCGCCGAGACCGAGGGCGACCGGCTGGTGGTCACCGTCCTCGACCCACCGCAGCACAGCGCGTGGCCGGAGGTGTGGCGGGCGGAATGGCGCTCCGAGTGGCCCGACGCGCCGATCCGCGAGCTGCCGACGCTGGAGTCGGCGCTGCGGCAGGGCCGTACGAGCCTGTGGCCCGCGGACTCCGCGCTCGAACCCGGTCTCGCGGGGGTCGGCCCCGGCGGGCTCGCCGTGCTGCCGCTGCCGGCGCAGGGCCGGGTGGCGGGCGTCTGCCTGATCGGCTGGGACGAGCCGCACGAGTTCGCCCCCGAGGAGCGGTCGATGCTGACCGCGACGGCGGGACTGGTCGGACAGGCTCTGATGCGGGCGCACGCGCACGACGCCGAGCAGGAACTCGCCACGATGCTCCAGCGCAGCCTGCTGCCCCGCAGGCTGCCGAAGCTGCCCGGCGGGGTGGCCGTCGCCCGCTACCTGCCCGCCATGAGGGGGCTCCAGGTGGGCGGCGACTGGTACGACGTCATAGCCCTCTCCGAGAACCGCGTGGCGCTGGTCATCGGGGACGTCCAGGGCCACAGCGCCGGCGCCGCCGCGATCATGGGGCAGATGCGTACGGCGATCAGGGCCTACGCGGTGGAGGGCCACCCGCCCGATGTGGTCGTCTCGCACGCCAACCGGCTGCTCGTCGGCATGGAGACCGACCTGTTCGCCACCTGCTGCTACGTCGACCTGGACTTGGAGGAGGGCAACGCCTGGTTCGTCCGGGCGGGACATCTGCCGCCGCTGCTGCGGCTCCCGGACGGCGGCACCGAGGAGGTGACCGCCGAGGGCGGTCTGCCGCTGGGGGTGCTCGCGGATGCGGATTTCCCCATGACTTCGGTCGGGCTGAGCCCGGGCACCGTTCTCGTACTGCTGACGGACGGCCTGGTCGAGTCCGCGAGCCTGCACCTGGACGAGGGTCTGCGGCGCATGCGGGCCGTGCTCTCCGCCGGCGATCCGTCGGACGCCGGGCAACTGGCCGACGACCTGCTGGGCGACCGCAGCCGGCGCGAAGACGACGTCGCGCTGCTGCTCCTGCGCTACGACGGGATGAAGGTCCGGCCGATACGGGCCAACTGGACCGTGTGGCGGCTGCCGGACGCCGTCATGCACGCGCGCCGTTTCACCGCCCGCACCCTGCGCGACTGGAAGATCACGGAGGTGGCAGATGTGGTCCTGCTGGTCGTCTCCGAACTGGTCACCAACGCCCTGAAGCACACGACGGGCGAGGTGCGCCTCGACTTCACGCTCGGCCCGGACCGCCTGCGGGTCGCGGTGACCGATTCGTCGCCCCGGGCGCCCGCCAAGCCGGTGATCGTGGATTGGGAGTCGACCGGTGGCCGGGGCATCCTCCTGGTCGAGGCGGTGTCGGCGTCCTGGGGCTCGGTGCCGCTCGGCGGGGGCAAGCAGGTGTGGAGCGAGATCATGGTGCCGCCGCGCGAGCCCGAGTGAGTCCCGGAGGCCTGACCGGGCGGCCGGCAGCCCTAGGGCCTGTCCGGCCGATCTTCGCGGCGTCGCGGGGTCTGGCACCAGCGCTCGCGGCGTTGCCGAAATGCCCTAGTAGCTCCGCTACAAAGGCATCCCGGCGCCTTGCGATCACAGACGCCAGACCCCGCTCCTTCTCCCACGGAGATCGGCCGGACAGGCCCTAGTGCTCGGTCACCCGGCCGCCGTCGACGACCAGGCGGCGGGTGGTGTGCACCGCGTCCAGCATGCGCCGGTCGTGGGTGACCAGCAGCAGCGTGCCGTCGTAGGAGGCGAGCGCGGCCTCCAACTGCTCGATGGCCGGAAGGTCGAGGTGGTTGGTGGGCTCGTCGAGGACGAGCAGGTTGACGCCGCGCGCCTGGAGCAGGGCGAGGGCGGCGCGGGTGCGCTCGCCCGGCGAGAGGGTGGCGGCCGGACGCAGCACATGGGCGGCCTTGAGGCCGAACTTGGCCAGCAGCGTGCGGACTTCGGCGGGCGGGAGGTCGGGCACCTCGGCGCCGAAGGCCTCCATCAGGGCCTCGCTGCCGTAGAAGAGGCGCCGGGCCTGGTCGACCTCGCCGACGACGACGCCGGGGCCGAGGGAGCCGCCTCCCGCGTCCAGGGGGACGCGGCCGAGGAGGGCGGCGAGCACGGTGGACTTGCCGGAGCCGTTGGCGCCGGTGATGGCGACCCGGTCGGCCCAGTCGATCTGGAGGTCGACGGGGCCGAGGGTGAAGTCGCCGCGCCGGACCTCGGCGCCGCGCAGGGTGGCGACGACGGCGCCGGAGCGGGGTGCGGCGGCGATCTCCATCCGCAGCTCCCACTCCTTGCGGGGCTCTTCGACCACGTCGAGGCGTTCGATCATCCGCTGGGTCTGGCGGGCCTTGGAGGCCTGCTTCTCGGTCGACTCGGCGCGCGTCTTGCGGCTCTGCTTGTCGTTGTCGCTCGCCTTGCGGCGGGCGTTGCGGACGCCGTGCTCCATCCAGTTGCGCTGCGTGCGGGCGCGGGATTCGAGGCCGGCGCGGGTGTCGGCATACTCCTCATACTCCTCGCGGGCGTGGCGGCGGGCCACCTCGCGCTCCTCCAAATACGCGGCATAGCCACCGCCGTACGTGTTCACCTGCTGCTGGGCGAGGTCGAGTTCGACGACCCTGGTGACGGTGCGGGTCAGGAACTCGCGGTCGTGGCTGACGACGACCGTGCCGGCCTTGAGTCCCTTGACGAAGGCTTCGAGGCGTTCCAGGCCGTCCAGATCGAGGTCGTTGGTCGGCTCGTCGAGCAGGAAGACGTCGTAGCGGCTGAGCAGCAGCGAGGCCAGGCCCGCGCGGGCCGCCTGACCGCCGGACAGCGAGGTCATCGGCTGATCGAGGCCGACGGTCAGACCCAGGGAGGCCGCGACCTCCTCGGCCCGCTCGTCCAGGTCGGCGCCGCCGAGGGCGAGCCAGCGCTCCAAGCTCTCGGCGTACGCGTCGTCCGCGCCCGGCGTGCCCTCCACGAGGCCCTCCGTGGCGGCGTCCAGCGCTTCCTGGGCGGGGGCGACTCCCGTTCGCCGGCCGAGGAAGGCCCGTACGGTCTCGCCCTCCCGGCGCTCGGGCTCCTGCGGCAGATGGCCGACGGCTGCGGTCGGCGGGCTGAGCCGCAGCAGGCCCTGCTCGGGCGTGTCCAGCCCGGCAAGCAGGCGCAGCAGCGTCGACTTGCCCGCGCCATTGGCGCCGACCAGGCCGATGACGTCGCCGGGGGCGACGACGAGTTCGAGACCGGAGAAGAGGACACGGTCCCCGTGACCTGCGGCAAGATCCTTGGCAACAAGAGTGGCGCTCATCAGGGGGCGATCCTATCGGCCCCTGTGTGTGGGCCCGAAACGTAGGAGAGACTCGTTTACATGCCCAGCCGCAAAGCCCTGGTCCGCCGTCCCAGCCCGCGCCTGCCGGAGGGCCTGGTCACGCACCTCGACCGCTCGCCGGTGGATCTCGATCTCGCCCGGCGGCAGTGGGAGGCGTACGTGGCCGCGCTCGGCGCGCACGGCTGGGAGACGATCGAGGTCGCCCCGGCCGACGACTGCCCCGACGGCGTCTTCGTCGAGGACGCGGTGGTCGTCTTCCGCAACGTCGCCCTGATCGCCCGCCCGGGCGCCGACCCCCGCAAGCCGGAGACCCCGGCCGTGGAGCAGACCGTCACCGCGCTGGGCCTGTCCGTCAACCGGGTGCGCGAGCCCGGCACCCTGGACGGCGGCGACATTCTGAAGGTCGGCGACACGATCTACGTGGGCCGTGGCGGCCGCACGAACGGGGAGGGCGTCCGCCAGCTGCGGTCGGTCTTCGAGCCGCTGGGCGCGAGGGTCGTCGCCGTCCCCGTCTCCCGGGCCCTCCACCTCAAGTCGGCCGTGACCGCCCTGCCGGACGGCACCGTCATCGGCTTCCCCCCGCTGGTCGACGACCCTGCCGTCTTCCCATGCTTCCTGCCGGTGCCGGAGGAGGCCGGGGCGCATGTGGTGCTGCTCGGGGGCGGCCGGCTGCTCATGGCGGCGAGCGCGCCCAAGAGCGCGGAGCTGTTCGCTGACCTCGGTTATGAGCCAGTTGTCGTGGACATCAGCGAGTTCGAGCGGCTGGAGGGTTGCGTGACGTGTCTGTCGGTTCGGCTGCGCGGGTTGTATGGGTAGGAGGACGGTTGCCTTTTCGACGGGTATTAACCTACGGTGGCGTAACCTACGCAAGCGTAAGTGTCTTTCAGTCGTCAGGAGCGAGCACAACGTGACCATCACCCCGTCCCAGCGCACCGAGTCGGACACATGGAGTGACACGAAGCTTCTGTACGCCCTGGAAGAGGTGGTCGAGACCGAGCTGAACCGCCACCTCGGCGTCGCCAAGGAATGGATGCCGCACGAGTACGTGCCGTGGAGCGACGGCCGTAACTTCGACGGGATCATGGGCGGCGAGGCCTGGGCGCCGGAGCAGTCGAAGGTGACGGAGATCGGCCGGATATCGCTGATCGTCAACCTCCTCACCGAGGACAACCTGCCGAGCTACCACCACGAGATCGCGACCATGTTCGGCCGCGACGGCGCGTGGGGCACCTGGGTGCACCGCTGGACGGCGGAGGAGGGCCGGCACGCCATCGCGATGCGGGACTACCTTCTGACCACCCGCGCCGTGGACCCGGTGGAGCTCGAGCGGTTCCGCATGACCCACATGTCGGAGGGCTTCGAGTCCGACAACGCGCACAGCATGCTCCACTCGGTGGCGTACGTCGCCTTCCAGGAGCTTGCGACGCGCATCTCGCACCGCAACACCGGCAAGGAGTCCGGCGACCCGGTGTGCGACCGCATGCTGGCGCGGATCGCCACCGACGAGAACCTGCACATGGTCTTCTACCGCAACCTGCTGGGCGCGGCGCTCGAACTCGCGCCCGACCAGACGATGCGGGCCATCCGCGACGTCGTCGTCGGCTTCCGGATGCCGGGCCACGGCATGCCGGGCTTCGAGCGGTCCGCCGCCCGGATCGCCATCGGCGGTATCTACAACCTGCGGATCCACCACGACGACGTGCTGATGCCCGTCCTGCGGCACCTCAAGGTCCTGGAGACCTCCGGCTTGGGCCCCGAGGGGCTCAAGGCGCAGCAGGAGCTGGGCTTCTTCATGGGTGAACTCAACTCCCAGGCCGTCAAGTTCGAAGAGCGTCGCGAGGCGCTCCTGGCCCGCCGGGCGGCCCGCGCCGCCTCCTGACCCGAACCGGGCAAGCCGCCCGCCGCCGGAAATCATGCACGCGTGCTTGTTTCCGGCGGCGGGCGGTGCCAGTCTGGCGCCCGTGGCCGATCCGACGTACGTACTGAGTGATCTGCGGGACGAGAGCCAGGACCTGGACGAGCTGGTGTCCGGCCTGGCCGACGACGTCTGGGCGACGCCAACTCCCGCCCAGGGGTGGACGATCGCACACCAGATCGCCCATCTCGCCTGGACCGACGGGCAGTCCCTGCTCGCCGTCACCGACCCCGACGCCTTCGCCCGCGAAGTGGCGAACGCCATGACCTCCCTCGACACCTATGTCGACGAGGCCGCCGAGCAGGGCGCGGCACTCCCGCCCCCCGAACTCCTCGCCCGCTGGCGCAGCAGCCGCGCCCAGCTCGCCGCCGCTCTGACCGCCCAGCCGCCCGGCGCGCGCTTCCGCTGGTACGGGACCGCCATGAGCACCGCCTCCATGGCTACCGGCCGCCTGATGGAGACCTGGGCCCACGGCGAGGACATCGCCGACGCCCTCGCCGTCCGCCGCGCCCCGACCGACCGCCTCCGCCACGTGGCGCGCATCAGCGTACGCGCCCGGGACCACACCTACGCCGTACGCGGCCTGGAACCGCCCGCCGAGGAATTCCGCGTCGAACTCACCTCCCCGACCGGCGAGTTGTGGACCTACGGCCCTGAGGACGCCCCCCAGCGCGTCACCGGCTCCGCCCTCGATTTCTGCCTCCTCGCCACCCGCCGCCGCCACCGTGCGGACACCGCCCTCGTCGCCGAGGGCAAGGACGCCGACCACTGGCTCGACATCGCCCAGGCCTTCGCAGGGCCGCCCGGCCAAGACCGTGAACCCCGTGGGTAACGTCCCTGCGCCGCGCAGCGGAGGCGAACCGAGCCCACAAAAAAGGAGCAAGGCGTGAGCGAAACGTCCCGGGCCACCACTCTCACCCGCCTGGCCGAACTTGACGCCGAGCACGCCAAAGCCATCGCCGGCGGCGGCCCCAAGTACACCGAGCGCCACCGAACGCGCGGCAAGCTACTCGCCCGGGAGCGCATAGAGCTCCTCCTGGACCCGGACACGCCGTTCTTGGAGCTCTCACCGCTCGCGGCGTACGGGAGCGATTATCCGGTCGGCGCGTCGATGGTCACCGGCATCGGGGTCATCGAGGGCACGGAGTGCGTGATCACCGCCAACGACCCGACCGTGCGCGGCGGCGCCAGCAATCCGTGGACGCTGAAGAAGGCGTTGCGCGCGAACGAGATCGCCTTCGCCAACCGCCTGCCGCTGGTCAACCTCGTGGAGTCGGGCGGCGCGGACCTGCCCAGCCAGAAGGAGATCTTCATACCCGGCGGGGCACTCTTCCGGGATCTGACCCGGCTGTCGGCGGCCGGGATCCCGACCGTCGCCGTCGTCTTCGGCAATTCCACCGCCGGCGGCGCGTACGTCCCCGGAATGTCCGACCACGTGATCATGGTCAAGGAGCGCTCCAAGGTCTTCCTCGGCGGCCCGCCCCTGGTCAAGATGGCCACCGGCGAGATCAGCGACGACGAGTCGCTCGGCGGCGCCGACATGCACGCCCGCACCTCGGGCCTCGCCGACTACTTCGCCCTGGACGAGCCCGACGCGCTCCGCCTGGCCCGCCGCGTCGTCGCCCGACTTCGCTGGCGCAAGCAGGGCCCGGCTCCCGCCGCCTCGTACGACCCCCCGTTCCACGACGAGGACGAGCTGCTCGGCATTGTCCCGGAGGAACTGAAAACCCCCTTCGACCCCCGCGAGGTGATCGCGCGGATCACGGACGGCTCGGAGTTCGACGAGTTCAAGCCGCTGTACGGCCCGAGCCTGGCCACCGGCTGGGCGCAGGTCCACGGCTATCCGGTCGGGATCCTGGCCAATGCGCAAGGGGTGCTGTTCAGCGCCGAGTCCCAGAAGGCCGCCCAGTTCATCCAGCTCGCCAACCAGCGCGACATCCCGCTGCTCTTCCTTCACAACACCACCGGCTACATGGTCGGCAAGGAGTACGAGCAGGCCGGCATCATCAAGCACGGCGCCATGATGATCAACGCGGTCTCCAACTCCCGCGTCCCGCACATCTCGGTCCTGATGGGGGCGAGTTACGGGGCCGGGCATTACGGGATGTGCGGCCGGGCCTTCGAGCCGCGCTTCCTCTTCGCCTGGCCCAGCGCCAAGTCGGCGGTGATGGGCCCGGCGCAGCTGGCCGGAGTCCTGTCGATCGTGGCGCGGCAGTCGGCGGAGGCGAGGGGGCAGGCGTACGACGAGGAGGCCGACGCCGCGCTGCGCGCCATGGTCGAGCAGCAGATCGAGTCCGAGTCGCTGCCGATGTTCCTGTCCGGACGGCTGTACGACGACGGGGTCATCGACCCCCGCGACACTCGCACCGTGCTCGGCCTGTGCCTGTCCGCCGTCCACAGCGCGCCCGTCGAAGGGGCACGCGGTGGCTTCGGCATCTTCCGGATGTGAGGGACGCACAAGGTGAGAGAAACCGAAGACCAACACACGAGAAGGGACCGTCGGTGATCCACTCAGTCCTGGTGGCCAATCGCGGCGAGATCGCCCGCCGCGTCTTCCGTACGTGCCGCGAACTGGGCGTCGCGACGGTCGCCGTCTTCTCGGACGCCGACGCCGAAGCCGCCCACGTACGCGAGGCCGACGCCGCCGTACGCCTGCCGGGCAGCTCCCCCGCCGACACCTATCTGCGCGCCGACCTGATCGTGAAGGCGGCCCTGGCGGCGGGCGCGGACGCGGTCCACCCCGGTTATGGCTTCCTGTCCGAGAGCGCGGGCTTCGCGCGGGCCGTGACCGCCGCAGGGCTCACCTGGATCGGCCCCGACGCGGAGGCCATCGAGGCGATGGGCTCCAAGACCCGCGCCAAGCGGCTGATGGCGGCGGCCGGAGTCCCCGTCCTGGACGTAGGCGTGGCGGACGTGGGCCCCGACGACCTCCCGCTGCTGGTCAAGGCTGCGGCGGGCGGTGGCGGGCGGGGGATGCGGGTCGTCCGCGAACTCGACGCCCTGGAGGATGAGTTGGCGGCGGCTCGGGCGGAGGCGGCGGCCGCCTTCGGTGACGGCGAGGTCTTCGTCGAGCCGTACATCGAGGACGGCCGGCACATCGAGGTACAGATCCTCGCCGACGCGCACGGGACGGTGTGGACGCTCGGCGAGCGCGACTGCTCCGTCCAGCGTCGACACCAGAAGGTCATCGAGGAGACCCCGGCGCCTGGGATCGGCGACGACCTGCGTGCGAGCCTGTACGCCGCCGCAGAGGCCGCCGCCCGCGCCATCGGCTACACCGGCGCGGGCACCGTCGAGTTCCTGGTGGCCCCGGACGGCCGCGCGTACTTCCTGGAGATGAACACCCGCCTGCAGGTGGAGCATCCGGTCACGGAGACCGTGACCGGCCTGGACCTGGTGGAGATGCAGATCCACATCGCCGAGGGCGCCGGCCTCCCCGCCGAGCCACCCGCCCCGGCCGGCCACGCCGTCGAGGCCCGCCTCTACGCCGAGGACCCGGCCCGCGACTGGCAGCCGCAGACCGGCGTCCTGCACCGGCTGCGCTTCGCGTTGGGCCTGGAGCAGCCGTACGACGGCGGCAGCGCCCTGCGCGTCGACGCGGCGTACGAGGACGGCGACAGCGTCGGCACGCACTACGACCCGATGCTCGCCAAGGTCATCGCACACGCGCCCACCCGCGACGAGGCGTTGCGGCTGCTGGCCCGTGCGTTGGAGAGGGCGCACATCCACGGCCTGGTCACCAACCGGGACCTGCTGGTCCGGGTGCTGCGCGACCCAGGTTTCGTACGCGGTGAGCTGTCCACCGCCTTCCTGACCCGGCTGCCACCCGCCGCCGCGCCCGCGCCGGAGGCCGTACGCCTCGCGGCCCTGGCGGCGGCGCTGGCCGATGCGTCCGACCGCCATCCGCTGGGCGGCTGGCGCAATGTGCCGTCCCAGCCGCAGAGCAAGAGCTACCGGGTCGAGCCCGGCGGGGAGGCGTACGAGGTCCGCTACCGCCTCGGCCGGAGCGGCCTGGACGCCGAGGGCCACCCGGACGTACGCCTGCTGGTGGCGGACCGGGAGGGGACCGTGCTCGAAGTCGGCGGTATCCGGCGGGCGTTCGAGGTGGCCGTGTACGACGGGAGGGTGCACGTGGACTCGCCACTGGGGGCCGTCGCGCTCACCGCTCTGCCGCGCTTTCCGGAGCCGGAGGCCGCGCGCGCCGAACCGGGGTCGCTGCTGGCGCCGATGCCGGGCACGGTCGTACGGCTGGCGGAGGTGAAGCCCGGGGACCGGGTGGAGGCCGGGCAGCCGCTGCTGTGGCTGGAGGCGATGAAGATGGAGCACCGGGTCACCGCGCCCGCGTCCGGCGTGCTCACCGCGGTGCGTGCCGAGGTCGGCCGGCAAGTCGAGGTCGGCGCCGTACTCGCCGTCGTACAGGAAGAACCCGCGGAGAAACCCGCACAGGACCCCGCCCAGAAAGAGGACGCCTCATGACCGCCGGCCTCGACACCGCCCTGCTGGAGAGCGACGAGAACCGAGCCCTGCGCGCCGCCGTCGGCGAGCTCGGCCGCCGCCACGGGCGCGGCTATGACGCCGAGAAGCTGTGGCGGGAGGCAGGTTCGCTCGGCTATCTCGGGGTGAACCTCCCCGAGGAGTATGGGGGCGGGGGCGGCGGCCTCACCGAACTGTCCATCGTCCTGGAGGAGTTGGGTGCAGCCGGCTGTCCACTTCTGCTGCTCGTGGTCTCCCCCGCGATCTGCGGCACCGTCATCGCCCGCTTCGGCACCGAGGCGCAGAAGCAGCGCTGGCTGCCCGGCCTCGCCGACGCCACGACCCGGATGGCCTTCGGCATCACCGAGCCGGAAGCGGGCTCCAACTCCCACCGGATCACCACCACCGCGCGCCGCGACGGCACGGACTGGCTGCTCAACGGCCGCAAGGTCTTCATATCGGGGGTGGACATCTGCGACGCCACGCTCATCGTGGGGCGTACGGAGGACGCGCGCACCGGCAGGCTCAAGCCCTGCCTGTTCATCGTGGAGCGCGACACGCCCGGCTTCGAGTACCGGCGGATCGAGATGGAACTCACCGCGCCCGAGAAGCAGTTCCAGCTCTTCCTCGACGACGTACGCCTTCCGGCCGAGGCCCTGGTCGGCGACGAGGACGGCGGGCTGCTGCAACTGTTCGCCGGGCTCAATCCGGAGCGCATCATGACCGCCGCGTTCTCCATCGGCATGGGCCGCTTCGCGCTCTCCACGGCGGTCGACTACGCCCGCACCCGCCAGGTCTGGAAGGCGCCCATCGGCTCCCACCAGGCCATCGCCCACCCCCTCGCCCAGGCGCACATCGAGCTGGAGCTCGCCCGGCTGATGCTCCGCAAGGCCGGGTTCCTCTGCGACGCCGGGCAGGACATGGCCGCCGGTGAGGCCGCCAACATGGCCAAGTACGCTGCCGCCGAGGCCGGGGCCAAGGCGGTCGACCAGGCCGTGCACACCCTCGGCGGCAACGGGCTGACGACCGAGTACGGGCTCGCGTCGCTGCTCGCGGCGTCGCGGGTCGGCAGGATCGCGCCGGTCAGCCGCGAGATGATCCTCAACTTCATCTCCCACCACACCCTGGGCCTGCCCAAGTCGTACTGAGTCGCACCGAGCACTGAGGGGACACGCGCCATGCACCAGCAGCACACGGACACCTTCCGCAGCGACTATCCCGACGTTCCCGCCCTCGATCTGCCCATCCACGACGCCGTGCTCGGCCGGGCGGCCGAATTCGGTGACCGCCCCGCCCTGATCGACGGCCTCGACGGCACCACGGTCACGTACGCCCAACTCGACGCCTTCACCCGCCGCATCGCCGCCGCCCTCTCGGAGGGCGGCCTGCGCAAGGGCGACGTCCTTGCTCTCCACAGCCCCAACACCGTCGCCTATCCGGCGGTCTTCTACGGCGCCACGCGGGCCGGGGCGGCCGTCACCACGGTGCATCCGCTCGCCACCGCCGAGGAGTTCGCCAAGCAGTTGCGGGACTCGCGGGCGGCCTGGATCGTCACCGTGTCACCGCTGCTGGCCACGGCCCGGGAGGCGGCCGAACTGGCGGGCGGCGTAAGGGAGATCATCGTCTGCGACACCGCCGAAGGGCACCGCTCGGTGCTGGGCATGCTGGGGTCCACCGCCCCCGAGCCCGACATCGCCATCGACCCGGCGGAGGATCTGGCCGCGCTGCCGTACTCGTCCGGGACCACCGGCATCCCCAAGGGCGTGATGCTCACCCACCGCAACATCTCCACCAACCTGGCGCAGCTCGAGCCCGTGCTGCCCATGCGGCCCGGGCACCGCATCCTCGCGGTGCTGCCCTTCTTCCACATCTACGGGCTCACCGCGCTGATGAACGCCCCGCTGCGCCACGGCGCCACCGTTATCGTCCTGCCGCGCTTCGACCTGGAGCAGTTCCTCTCCGCCATCGAGACCCACCGCGTCCAGGGCCTGTACGTGGCTCCGCCCATCGTCCTGGCGCTCGCCAAGCACCCGGCGGTCGCCGCCCACGACCTGACCTCGCTGGAGTACGTGCTCAGCGCCGCCGCACCGCTCGACGCCGAGCTGGCGCAGGCCTGCTCCAAGCGGCTCGGCCTGCCGCCGATTCTCCAGGCGTACGGGATGACCGAGCTGTCGCCGGGCACCCATGTCGTCCCGCTGGACGCCCGGAATCCGCCGCCGGGGGCCGTCGGGAGGCTCATCCCCAGCACCGAGATGCGGATCGTGCCGCTGGACGGGACCGCGCCCGGCACCGGCGAGATCCTCATCCGTGGCCCGCAGGTCATGAAGGGCTACCTCGGCCGGCCGGAGGACACCGACGCCATGATCGACGAGGACGGCTGGGTGCACACCGGCGACGTGGGGCGCGTCGACGCGGGCGGCTGGCTGTATGTCGTCGACCGCGTCAAGGAGTTGATCAAGTACAAGGGTTACCAGGTCGCCCCCGCCGAGTTGGAGGCCGTGCTGCTCACCGACCCGCGCATCGCGGACGCCGCCGTCATCGGCGTGCCCGACGAGGACGGCAACGAGATCCCCAAGGCGTACGTCGTCCCGCAGCCCCGGCCCGGCAGCCCGCTCGGCCCGCTCACCCCGGACGAGGTCATGGCGTACGTCGCCGGGCAGGTCGCCCCGTACAAGAAAGTGCGCCGCGTCGAGTTCACCGACGCGATCCCGCGTGCCGCCAGTGGCAAGATCCTGCGGCGTGAGCTGCGTGAGAAGGAGAGGGGCAGCACGGCCTGATGACACCGACACTCGCACGGCACGCACACGACCGGGGCATCACCACCCTCACCCTCGACTCCCCGCACAACCGCAACGCGCTGTCCGCCCGGCTGATCGCCGAACTGTCCGAGGAACTGGCGCGCGCCGCGAAGGACCCGGAGGTGCGGGCGGTACTTCTCACGCACACCGGCGGCACCTTCTCCGCAGGGGCGGATCTGAAGGAGGCGGGCTCGCCGTCCGGGCCCCGGCTACTGGCCGAACTGCTGCGGGCGATCGTGGAGTTGCCCAAGCCCGTCGTCGCCCACACGACCGGCCATGTGCGGGCCGGCGGCCTCGGACTGCTCGCCGCGTGCGACCTGGCCGTTGCCGGGCCGGACGCCACCTTCGCCTTCACCGAGGCCCGCCTCGGCCTCGCCCCCGCCGTGATCTCGCTGGCCGTACTCCCCCGCCTCGACCCGCGCGCCGCCGACCGCTACTTCCTCACCGGGGAGACCTTCGGGCCCGCCGAGGCCATCCGGACCGGCCTGGTGACCGCGCCGGACGACGCGCTCCCGGCCATCCTGGACGGCCTGCGCGCCGCGTCGCCGCAGGGGCTGGCCGAGTCCAAGCGGCTCACGACTGCGGCGGTGCTGCGAACCTTCGTACGGGACACCGACGCGGCGGTCGAGCAGTCCGCCCGCCTCTTCGCCTCGGCCGAGGCCGCGACGGGCGTACGGTCCCTCCTGGAGCGCCGGGACCCGCCATGGGCGCTGTGACCTCGCGTCAGCCGCAGCAGGACCGCAGCCGGGCCACCCGCCGCCGCCTCCTTGAGGCCGCCGTGGCCTGCCTCGCCGAGCACGGCTGGGCCGGCAGCACCGTCACGGTCGTCGCCGAGCGGGCGGGGGTGTCGCGGGGCGCGGCCCAGCACCACTTCCCCACCCGCGAGGACCTGTTCACCGCCGCCATCGAGCACGTCGCCGAGGAGTGGGTCCGCGCCCTCCGCGCCGACCGCGCCCACGCCCTCCCCCGCGCCGGCGCTCCCCGCACCCTGGCCGTCGTCGAACTGCTCGCCGACCTCTACACCGGCCCCCTCTTCCGCGCCGCCCTCCACCTCTGGGTCGCGGCCGCCAACGAACCGCCCCTGCGCCCGCGCGTCACCGCCCTGGAAGCCCGCCTCGGCCGCGAGGCCCACCGCCTCGCCGCCGAACTCCTCGACGCCGACGAATCCCTCCCCGGCGTCCGCGAAACCGTCCAGGCCACCCTCGACCTGGTCCGCGGCCTCGGCCTCGCCAACCTCCTCAGCGACGACAGCGCCCGCCGGGCCGGCGTCGTACGCGAGTGGTCCAGAGTGCTGAGCGGAGTGCTGGGCGGGGTGCTCCATACTGACGGCACGCGTTAGGGGCGCAAGGGGGAGAATCGGTGCCGGATCCGCGCACGCCGCCCGTGACCGAGGCCGACCTGATGCCGCCGCTCTTCCGGGCCTCCGACGCCGCCTCCCTGGCGGGCCAGGCCCGCGCCCTGCGGCTCACGCGGCTGCAGTTGGTGCTGCTGACGGTCGCCACCCTCTTCGCCACGCTCCCGCAGACCACTCGGCGTCAGGGGCGCCATCGTCACCCTCACCGGCCGCCTCGCCCCCAACCTCGTCGGCGTCGCGGCTGCCGCCACCGCCTCCCTGACCGCCTGGTCACAACTGCGCCAATACCGCCCCTGGCCACCGCCTACCGGATTACCGCCAAAGAACTCAAGCTGGTCTGCGCCCAGTTGGCCGACTGCAATCCCTCCGCCCCTGACGCCGACGCGATCTGGTCCCGCCTCGCCCGCGACGCCGAGGACGCCATCTCGCGCGAGCACACCACCTGGCAGGCCCGGCGCGAGCTGAGCGGCTGACAGGCCCTTTGCTCACCGGGCTTTGGCGCTCATAGCCACTCTTAAGACCGCGGCCCGGAAAGCTCACTGGGGCATCACTGGCGGCTCATAGGTTTTTCAGTCGGGTCCCTGAAGGTTGCTCATAGAGCGAAATGTGAGCAGGGAAGGGAGCAGCCGCCATGTCATGGGGGTCAGGAGGGGCCGCGGACACGGTCCGCAGAGGCTCGGCACGTACGGGAATGGTGACGGCGGGCGTGGCGCTGGCGGCGCTGTGCGGGACGTTCGCGCTGATCGGTGTGATGCCGGACGAGACGGTGTCGGCGAGCGGTTCCAGCAGCGGCGGGACGACTTCGAGCAGTGCGGGCAATTCCAGCAGTTCGAGTTCGTCCTCGACACTTCAGGCGCCGACGGACAGCCCCACCTCGGCCGCGCAGGGTTCCGACAACTCGACCTCGGGGAGCTCGTGATGCGCGACAAGAATCTCGCGTCGACGGATTTCCGGGCGCTGGGCTGTCAGGTGCGGCTGGTGGTGACCGATGAGGACCACCTGGACGCGTGCCGGTATCTGCTGGAGCTGGATCTGGCTGAGGTGGACGAGGTGTGCAGCCGCTTCCGGGAGGACTCTGAGCTGGTGGCGCTGGACAGGGCGGAAGGGCGGCCGGTGCCGTTGAGTCCGCTGCTGAACGAGGCGCTGGCGGTGGCGCTGCGGGCGGCGAAGCTGACCGGCGGGGATGTGGACCCGACGGTCGGGTCGGCGATGGCCGCGATCGGCTACGACCGGGAGTACGAACTGGTCGAGCGGGACGGCGAGCCGGTGCGGCTGGAGGTGCGGCCGGTGCCGGGGTTTCGGACGGTGCAACTGGACCGGGAGTTCGGGACGGTGACCATGCCGGCCGGGACGCGGCTCGACCTGGGCGCGACGGCGAAGGCGTGGGCGGCGGACCGGGCGGCGGCGATGCTGGCGGCGGCCTCGGGGAGCGGCGTCCTGGTGAGCCTGGGCGGGGACACCGCGGTTGCGGGCCCGGCACCGGCCGGTGGCTGGCTCATACGGGTGCAGGACGTCACCGGTCACCCGGAGGAAGCCCCGGTCGGGTCGCACACGACCGTGGCGATCCTGGGCGGCGGCCTGGCGACCTCGGGTACGTCGGCCCGCCGTTGGCGGCGCGGCGGGCAGGAGCTGCACCACATCGTGGACCCGCGTACCGGCCTGCCGGCGCAGACCCCGTGGCGTACGGTCACCGTCGCGGCGGGGACGTGCACCGACGCCAACACGGCGAGCACAGCGGCAATGCTGCGCGGCACGGCGGCCTTTAAGTGGCTGCGCGAACTGCGGCTGCCAGCCCGGCTGGTGGCGACCGACGGCACGATCAGCACGACGCCCGGCTGGCCCCGGGAAGTGGCGACGGGGGCGGCGGCATGACGCTCTGGTACGTGAATCGCGCGACCGGCATCGTCTGCCTGGTCCTCTTCACCGCTGTGGTGCTGCTCGGGGTGGCGGTGCATCTGCGGACGCGCTTCCCGGGTCTGCCGCGCTTCGGCACGGTGGCTTTGCACCGCGGGGTGTCGCTGGTCGCGATGGTCTTCCTCGGGGCGCACATCGTGTCGGCGTCGGCCGACAGTTATGTCTCCATCAGCCTGACCGATGTGCTGGTGCCCTTCGTGGGGAGCTACGACCCGCTGTGGCTGGGCCTGGGCACGGTGGCCTTCGACCTGCTGCTCGCGGTGGTCGTCACCAGCCTGCTGCGGGCCCGGCTGGGGCGGCGCGCGTGGCGGGCGGTGCACTGGCTGGCGTATGCCTCCTGGCCGCTCGCGGTCGTCCATGGTCTGGGCATCGGCACGGATCTCGCCTCGGGCTGGATGGTCTGGCTCACCGCCGGCTGCGTTGCGGCGATGGCGGTCGCGCTGGTGCTGGGTACGGTGCGGGCGCCCCGGCGGGACCGGCCCGCCGACATCCTCAGGTCTTCCCGTGAGTCTCGCCATGACTCCTTCGGCGAGTCACCCCGTGACTCCTCCCGCGAGCCCTCCCTTCCGATCGGAGTCTGACCGATGACCGCGAGCACGAGCACGAGCACGACCACGACCACGACCACGTCGACGACCACCACGGGGGCGCCGCCGCGGCTGATGCCGCTGTACGGAAGCGACAACCTCGCCTCGCATGTGGCGATGCACGGCGCCCCGCCGTACCCGGCCGCCGGGCACCTCGTCCGGCTGCTGGCCGACGCAGGGCTCCGGGGCCACGGCGGTGCGGGGTTCCCGGTGCACCGCAAGCTGGCCTATGTCGCGGAGGCGGGGCGGCGTACGGGCCGGAAGCCGGTCGTGGTCGCCAACGGCGCGGAGAGCGAGCCGGCCAGTGCGAAGGACAGGACGCTGCTGCTGCGGGCCCCGCATCTGGTGCTGGACGGGCTGCAGTTGGCGGCGGCGGCGGTCGGCGCGGACGAGGCGCACCTCGCGGTCGAGGCCGGTACGGGCCTGGCGGCGGCCCTGCAGAATGCCGCGGCCAAGCGTGCCCGCGCGGGGCTCGACCGGCTGACCGTGGAGTTCACGGAGGTCCCGCGCCGCTTCCTGTCCGGGGAGTCCTCGGCGCTGGCGGAGCATCTGTCGGGCCGTGCAGCGCTCCCCCGGTACCCTCAGCCGCCGGTGCGCGAGCGCGGGGTGGGCCGGGCGCCGACGCTGGTCCAGAATGTCGAGACGCTGGCCCATCTGGCGCTGATCGCCCGGTACGGAGCCGCCTGGTTCCGTTCGGTCGGTACGGCGGACGAGCCGGGCAGCATGCTCTGCACCGTGCACATCGCGGGCCGCCGGCCCGAGGTGGTGGAGGCTCCCCTGAGTGCGCCGCTGCGGAGGCTGCTGATGCTCGGGCAGGGCGACCCGGTGCAGGCGGTGCTGGTCGGCGGCTACCACGGCGCGTGGATCCCGGCGGCCCATGCCCTGGGACTGCGGCTGTCCGACGCCGATCTGGCACCGTACGGCGCGGCCCCGGGCGCCGGGGTGCTCGCGGCGCTGCCGGCCGACCGGTGCGGGCTGGCCGAGACAGCCCGCGTACTGCGCTATCTGGCCCTGCAGTCGGCGGGCCAGTGCGGGCCGTGCCTGAACGGGCTGCCTCGTATCGCCGCCGCCTTCACCGAGCTGGCCCGGCCCGGCTACCCGGCCGGGGTGCGGGAGGACATCGCCCGCTGGGCCGGGCTGGTCGTAGGCCGGGGGGCCTGCCACCATCCCGACGGCACCGTACGGCTCGTACGCAGCGCCCTGACCGCCTTCGCCGGCGAGGCGGACGCGCACGCCGCGGGTTTCTGCCGCGCGACCGACCAGACCCCGCTGTTGCCCCTGCCGGAAGGGAACTGACGATGGACCAGCAGATATCGGTGGGGGTCGACTGGACCGCCTGCCAGGGCCACGGACTGTGCGCGGAGCTGCTGCCCGAGCACATCACGCTGGACGAGTGGGGCTATCCGCTGCTGGACGGCACGCCCGTCCACCGTACGGCGGTCAAGCGGGCCCGCCGGGCGGCGGCCGACTGCCCGGTGCTCGCGCTGAAGCTGAAGCTGAACACTGTCGCCAACACAGCGAGTTCATAGGGAGGTTCAAGCCAATACCATAGAGCGGCATTGACGCGCTCATGTCATTGCAAGAATCGTGAACGCCACCGCCGCCCTGCTCGGGGCGGGCGCCGTCGTGGTCGAGGCCCGCTCGGCGGCGCTGCGGGAGGCGGGCGACGTCATACAGGCGGTGGCGGCAGGCGCCTTCGACGCCTCGCGGCTGGCCACGCTCGCCGAGCTGGTGCGCGGTCAGGTCGCCGTTCCCGAGGGCCAGCCCCGCCTGTTCAAGAGCGTCGGCATGGCCTGGGAGGACCTGGTCACCGCCGCGGCGGTCCACGAGCGCGCCGCGCTCAGCCCTCGGTCGCACCCGTGACGGGCAGCCGTACGGGGTCACGGCCGTGTCCCGGGAGGGCGAAGCCGTCGGCCCGGTCAGCCCAGTTCGCGACTCATGCGTCGCTCCGTCGCGCACGGCCGGTAGCCGAACCACTTGTTGACGGCGAGCATCGGGCCGTTGCCGAGGTCGTTGCCGGTGAAGGCCTCGGTGTAGCCGGCGGCGCGGGCCCGGCGCAGGGAGTCGAGCTTGGCCAGCTTGGCGAAGCCGCGGCCGCGGTAGGAACGGCGGGTGCCGGTGCCGGCGGAGAAGTAGCGGGTGCCGCCGTCGGTGTGAGCGGTGGAGAGGGTGGCGACCACACCGTCGACGAGGACGGCGGTGGTGAGATCGCGGTCCAGCTCGGGGCGCGACCACTCGTTGGCGAGCCACATCTCGTAGGCGGGGGCGGTCATGGGGACGTCGTTGGGCTCGTCCTCGATGGATTGGGCGTCCGCCTCGTAGAGCGGCCGGGGGTCGTCGACGAAGTAGGCGGCGGTGCGCAACTCGATGCCGGGTGGGAGCGGCCGGGGCTCCGGCAGCGGGCCGGCGGCGAGGTCGAGGCGCTGGAAGGCGGAGGAGCTGCCGGCGCGGTAGCCGCGCTTCTCGCCGAAGGCGACCGAGCCGCCGTCCTCCAGGGCCCAGACGTACGCGGTGGTGGCGCCGAGCCCGGCGACGTAGCTCTCGCCGGCCGTCAGCAGTGCGCTGCCGACGCCTCGGCGGCGGGCCTCGGGGTGGACGTTGACGTTGACGTACGCCAGGCCGGGCTCGCTGCTGTCGTGGAAGAGCCCGGTGCGGCCGCAGCCGACGACCTGGCCGTCCAGCTCGGCGACAAAGAGGCGGTTGCGCTGCGCTGCGGGGGCGCGGGCGACGTTCCAGGCGATGACGTCCGGGGTGTTGACACCCATGTAGGGCAGGGCGGCCCGGACAAGCCCGGAGACGGCCTCGGCATCGGTCGGCTGGAATTCGCGCACGATCAAGGTCATGACCGGCGACCCTATGCGGCGGCGCGGTGGATCGTCTCCTGTTTTTCTTCGGACGTCGGTGAGGCCTTGTCGGAAGCCCCGTCGAGACGTCCCGGATCCGGGATACCGTCCCGTTCATGGGAATGCCGGAGCGCGCCGCTTGTCGTGCTGCCGTGAGCGGCGCGGCGCACCGAGCTTGCCCGCGCCGAGGCCGGTCTGCTTCCGCGCCCTGCCCTCAGGCGGACCTGCGCCGCCGGGAGCGGGTGACGCTCGGGCGGGTCCCGAAGATGAGGACGGAGTGCGCGCCCAGATGCGCCGCCATGGACTCCTCGGCCTCTTCGCCCTGGCCACCGGCGATGGCAGCCAAGATCGCCCGGTGCTCCACCACCTCCTGGGCGCGGATCGCTGGGTCCCGGACCACGATGCCGTCCATCAGCAGCCAGAGCGGATGCTTGCCGGTCCCGAGCAGCTGGCCGATCAGCCCGGCCAGGACCGGGTTGCCGCAGATCCGGGCCAGCTCAAGATGGAAGGCGAAGTTGAGCGCCAGGAACCGGTCGATGCTGTTCTGCGAGGTCCCGGCGCCGGCCTGCTCGGAGTCGTCGATCAGGTCGCGCAGCCGTGCCAGGTCAGAACCCAGTACCCGGTCCGCGCAATGCCTCGCAGCGGTGGGCTCCAGCAGTAGCCGTGTCTCCAGCAGATGTCGGGGCGAGGAGTCGATCAGGGGCAGCGCCGGCTCCGCGGGCACTGCCGCGCCGCTCAGGAAGTAGCCGGAGCCCGGCCGGACCTGGATCACCCCGCCGAGCTCGAGGGCGAAGAGGGCCTCGCGCACGGTCGATCGGCTGACCCCGAACTGCTCGGCGAGCGAGCGTTCGTTGGGCAGCCGGTCGCCGACGGTGAGGTTGTCGACCGCGACGGCCTTCAGTATCTCTTCGGCGACTGCGAGGTAGCGCCGCCGCTCCGGCCCGGTATCACGCTCCATGTTGCGGATAATACAGAGCAAATCAGGACCCCTGATAGCTCTTGAGTAGTTCGCTGACCTGTGCAGAAGCCAGGGAGAGGGCTTCCTGATCGGCGGCGGACCAGGTCCGTTCGACGGCGCTGTGCACCGAGACCCAGCCTGCCATCTCGGAACCGCATGAGACGGGGCCGAGCATCTGCGCGTTGACCCCGTACACCTCGATCAGCGCCGCGGGCGGGCGGGGATCCGGGCCGAACCTCGGCTGCACGAGGAGCCGCCGCTGTGCCTCCAGCCAGCGCACGGTGTTGAGCGCCCGCTGGTCCAGGCTGGGGTCCCCGGCGATCCGCCGCATCCCGGGCCCGACCGCCTCGGCCGCCGCGAGGTCGACGTGCAGCCCCTGCTCCGGCACATCCAGCCGTACGGTGATCCGGTCCGCCGCTGTCTCCGAGAGCAGCCACGCGCAGAGCGACTGCAGGTCGGCGCGGAGCGCCCCGCTGCGCAGCAGCGCCCCACCACCGGGCAGACTGACCGGAACCCCGGCGAGCCGCAGCGCGCCCCACAAGGTGGCGACCACGCTGTCGAGTACGAGGGGCCCGCCGGAGGCTTCCACCGAGTCGACGACCGTCGCCGCCCGCAGGTTCGTGCAGACGACCATGACCGGGGCGTCGGCCGAGGCGATCATCGACTGCAACGTGCCGGCGGGCACCAAGCCGAAGGAGTGGTTGTCGCTCAGGCCGAGGTGCTCCCCGCCGGAAACCTCCAGCCCGGATTCCGCGTAGCAGGAGACGATCTCGCTGACCACCTCGGCGACGTACGGAGTGACCAGGACCGTACGAGAGAGGCCGAAGGCCCGGGCGGCTTCCAGCAGGGCGAGCGTCGAGGTAGTGGCCGGCACGCCGGTCGCGGCCTCAATCGCCGAGACGATCGAGAGGTCGTGCCGGACGCCCAGCCACGAACCGGCCGTGCCGCCCCAGACGATCACGTCCACCCCGGCGTCGGCGAGCAGTTCGGCCGCCCCCACCATGGCCGCGGAGTCGAACTGCGCCGCAGCGTCGGCGTCCACCCCGATCCGGGTGACCCGGACCCGGCTGAAGTGCAGGCAGACCCCGTCCGCCAGCCGGGCCAGCTCCGGCTCCAGGACCGTGTTGGACGACGGCACCAGCACGCCTATCCGGATCAAGACAGCTCCGAAGGCCGGGCCTCGGACCCGAACGGAAAGCGCCGGCGGAAGCCCGCAGCCGCCTCCTCGAACGTCACGAACCTGACCCCTGGGTGGCTACTCCAGTAGGCGATCAGCCGCTCCAGCATGAGCAGCACCTGCGGCCGGCCGCTGACGTCCGGATGCAGCGTCACGGGGAACACCCCGTAGTCCAGCTCCCGGTAGACCCAGTCGAACTGATCATTCCAGAGGGTCTCGATGTCCCGGGGGCTCACGAAGCCATGGCTGTTCGCCGCGTGCTTGTTGAACATCATCGGCGGCAGGTCGTCGACATACCAGTTGCCGCAGAACTCGACGAGGTCGATCTCCTTGCCGCGGACCAGCGGCTTCATCCAGGTCTCCGCCGACTGGGTGTAGTCCACGTTGGTCCACGTGTCCGCGACCCGGGCGGAGAACGGCAGGAAGTCGTTGTAGTTCTGGGAGTGGTCGTAGGTGAACCCGTTCTCGATCAGTAGGCTCGCGGTCCGCTCCGACATTTCCCACCACGGCGCCACATAGCCGCGCGGCGCCTCCCCGGACAGCTCCTCGACCAGCTTGATGGTCTTCTCCAGGACGTCGCGCTCCTGCTGGGCGTTGAGCGCGATCGGATTCTCGTGCGAGTAGCCGTGCGCCCCGATCTCGTGCCCCGCGTCGGCGACCATCTTCATCTCACGCGGGAACGTCTCGATCGAGTGCCCCGGGATGAACCAGGTCGACGGGACGCCCAGCTTGTCGAAGAGCCGGACCAGCCGGGGGCTGCCCACCTCGCCCGCGAACATGCCGCGCTGGATGTCATTGGGCGAGTCCTGGCCCCCGTACGACCCGAGCCAGCCGGAGACCGCGTCGACATCGACGCCGAGGCAGATCTGGATGTCTTTGCTCACCCGAACACCCGCAGCGGCACCATGCAGCCGACGACCCAGTTGGGCTGGTCGACGATCTCGTGGATGCGCATGCTCAGGCGCCACCCCGATGACGCCGAGCGACGAGGGCGCTGAAACTGATGGCGAGCGGCACCATCCGTTTGGGGTCCTTGGACTCCTCGCCGAGCGTGGCGGAGCCTTCGAAGCCGAGGAAGCTGGTGAACCCGAAGACCATCGCGTGAGCGATCCCGGTGATGCCATTGCTGTTGAGGAGGAACGGCTTCACCGCGGTTCCGGCGGAGAGGTTGGAATGGCCGAGGATAAGCACGCCAACGCCGATGATCAGCAGCATGCTGGCGCCTTCGAGCAGCAGCATCATGCGCACCGAGATGCGTACGTTGTTCAGCGCGAACCCGAGCACGATTGCGGCGCCGACCAGCGCCGGGATGCTCCACGGCACGTGCGCGCCGGTGGCCTGCTCGATGGCGAGGCTGGTGAACTCGCCGGTGCCGGACAGCAGAGCCGCGGTCATCAGCACATAGGTGAAGGTGAGACCCCAGCCGGCGACGACGCCGAAGGCTGGTCCGAGCACGTCCTTGACCAGTCCGTACGCCGATCCGGCGTGGGCGTACTTTCGCCCCAGCCGGCCGAAGCTCGAACCGATGATGAGCACTCCGATGAGCGCGACGACGAAAGCGAGCGGCACGTTCGAGCCGGCGGACTGAGCGAGGAAGGGCGTGACAAACACCATGGCGGTGGTCGGCGCCATGAGGGCGACGGACATGGCCACGGTCTCCGGCAGATTTAGCTGCCTGGCGAATTGCGCCTTTGACATATACGTGCCAACTCTTCTCCGCGTGGCGGGCTGGATTTCGTGCTCCCAAAGATAGGGAGAGTCCGTTTCCCCGCCGTTTCCCGGCCATCAATCCGGAATGACGCAGGCGGTCTGACCAATTCAGGGTCCACGCGGTTCTCCTGCGCAGGTCGGCTGGGGTTCCGGCAGGGTGAGCCACTCGGTCGGCACCAAACCGGTCTGACCAATTCATGATTCGGCGAGGCTTTTTCGCCCCTGAGTACAAGGGTCATTCAGGCGGAGATACGGTGACCGGATGAACGCGATAGCCGCCGTGGAGCGGACCCTGAGGGCCGTCGAGGAACGAGAACCGCAGGTACGGGCCTGGGCCTGGCTGGATGCCGGCCGGGCCCAGGCAGAGGCAGAGGCGGTCGAGCGCCGGGGCGGCGGCCCGCTGAGAGGCGTCGTGCTCGGCGTCAAGGACATCTTCGACACCTGGGATCAGCCGACAGAGTGCGGCACCCCGATCTTCGCGGGCCGCCGGCCGAGCGCCGACGCGGCAGCGGTGGCGTTGCTTCGCACAGCCGGCGCTGTCTGCCTCGGCAAGACGGTCACCGCGGAACTCGCCTCGTCCTATCCCGGTCCCACCACAAATCCGCACCGGGCCACCCACACCCCGGGGGGCTCGTCGATGGGCTCGGCCGCCGCGGTGGCCTGCGGGATGGCCGACATCGCCCTCGGCACCCAGACGGCCGGCTCGATCACCCGCCCTGCCAGCTTCTGCGGGGTATTCGGCTTCAAGCCGACCTTCGGCACCGTCTCACCCGCCGGCGTGAAGCACTTCGCGCCCTCCCTGGACACCGTCGGCTGGTTCGCCCGTACCCCCGGATTGCTCGACGCGGTCCGGGTCTGCCTGACCGGCCGGGCCTCGGCGGCCCCGCTGACCGGCCCGCCGCGCATCGGCGTGCTCCGCACCGAGCAGTGGCCCGCCTGCGCCCCGGAGAGCGCGCAGGCGGTCGCGGAGATGGCGGACCGGGCCAGGGCGGCGGGCGCCCAGGTCAGCGACGTCACGCATCCGGACTTTTTGGACGGCCTGGCGGGCGAGCTGACGGTCATGGCCTACGAGTCCGCGCGGACGCTCGCCTGGGAGCACCGAACCCACCGCGACCAGCTCTCCCCGGCCCTGCGGGAGTTCCTTGACTTGGGCGCGGCCACCGACCCGGCCGTCTACGACCGGGTCCTGGCCCGCCGCGACGCAGCCCGCGCCCGCGAGGCGGAACTGTTCGGCGTGTGCGACGTGCTGCTCACCCCGGCGGTGGTCGGCGAGGCCCCGCTGGGCCTGGCCGACACCGGCGACCCCCAGTTCGCCCGGCTGTGGACCCTGCTCGGGCTGCCTACCGTCGCCATTCCGGCGATCACCGGCCCGACCGGGCTCCCGGTCGGCGTGCAGCTCCTTGCCCGCACCGGCCAGGACGCGGCACTGCTGGCGGCTGCGCGCTGGCTCGCCGGTGACCCCGCCCACACGGAGCCGGTCTAGGAGGGCGGCGGCGGCAAGGAAAGCACGGTCCGCCGCAGTGACGCGCGGCCTGTGCTTCCGCCACCTCCGGCATCCACCTGCGCGGCTCCGGCACGGCCGCCCCCGCCGCCTACTGGCACGCCGCGCCCCGGCCCCGGCCGGCAATTCGGTGGCCTCGGGCCCGGCCGTGCGTGAGGCTGGGCCGCATGAACGCCACTGATACGGCCGCCACGCTGACCCCCGGCAGCCCCGTCGCCGTCCGCCTCGTCAAGCACCCCCGCCCGGACGTCCGCTACCCCGCCGTCGCCCTCCACGACGACGGCAACCACGCCGTCGTACGCGCGCCCTGGGCCGGCGCGGCGAGCCGTGACTTCGGATTCGTACGCTTCGAGACCGGCGACCTCTTCACCGAGCACTACTGGCGCGACCGCTGGTTCTCGGTCAAGGAGGTCCACGCCGCCGACGGCGCCCTCAAAGGTTGGTACTGCGACGTAGCCCGCCCCGCCGTCGTCGACTCCCCCGGATCCCTCGTCGTCGAGGACCTCGACCTCGACCTCTGGCTCTCCGCCGACCGCTCCACCGTCCTGCGGCTCGACGAGGACGAGTTCCTCGCCAGCGGCCTCGACAGCCGCGACCCCACCGCCGCCGGGCAGGCCCGCCGCGCCCTCGACGAACTCGAGGACCTCGCCCGGGGCGACGCGTTCGGCCCGCTGCTGCAGTACTAGGGCCTGTCCGTCATCCGAAGCCGACCCGCTCCAGCCAGAAGTCGAGCAGCTGCGCATCGCCGAGGACCTCGATGCCCTCGGTGCGGGCGGGGCGCCGCCGGTAGACGAGCAGCAGCAGGTCGGTCAGCGGGCCGCGCACGGCGACGACGGCCTTCTCGTGCGCGTGGCGCCAGACGATGGTGTCGCCGGTGAGGTCGATCAGCCACTCCGCTGCCGCCTCCGGCGCGGTGTCGGTGGCGTGGAAGTGGAGGGTTCGGCCGGGGCCGAGCAGCTTGCGCATCGCGGGGTTGACCTCGAAGTGCTGAAGCAGCGAGCCGAGTTCCATCCACTCGTCGAGGGCGTCGAGGGCGGCCTCCTGGTCGAGGGTGAACTCCGCGTCAAGGGCCAAAGTCGCGTCTGCCCGGTGGATCGCTGTCTCGTACACGAAGCGGCGGGCCCAGAACACCGAGGTCAGCTTCCCCTCCAGGACCGGGGTCCACACCCGGGCATCCGGCCCGGCGGCGCGCAGGCTCTCCGCCAGTCGTGCGGCGCCCTCGGTGAGCCAGGGGCCGAGGACGGCGGGGTCCTCGTCGGTGTACCCGGAGAGTTCGCGGGCCTCGTCGTTGGGCAGGGGCCGCGTCGCGCGGGTCCGTACCGTCGCCTCGGCCCAGCGCTGGCCGTGTCCGAGGTGCCGCAGAAGCTGGCCGACGTTCCAGCCGGGGCAGGAGGGCACCGGGGCCGTCAGGTCCGCTCCTTCGACGCGGGATCGCAGCAGGTCGGTCTGCGCGACGATCTCGGCGCAGTAGCGGTCGTAGCTCAAGCCGGTCATGACACCACGTTAGGCCGCACCACTGACACGGACAGGCGCCACGCAGCGCCGCATTCTGATCCGGTGTCAGGATCGAGCAATGCGGGCGTCCGCGCCGATCGCGGCAGCGACCGCGTTGTCGAGCGGGTATGGCGCCTCCGCCGGGAGCAGCGCGGCGGCCGCCTCCGGGTCGCCTGCGCGCAGTAGGTCGTGCGTTCGGTGGGCGAGGGCGGTGACGTCGCGGACCGCGACCAGCCATTCGTCGGCGTAGAGCCGGGCCGCGCGTCCGGACAGGCCGACCTGGAGCGAGCGGTGGGGCAGGGGGCGCAGGCCGAGGTCACGCTCGGGGTCCCACTGGATGCGTACGGGCGATTCGCGCAGCCGCGCGGCCCATGCGTCGCGGTCTGCGTGGAGGGTGGGGTCGTAGTGGGACAGGCAGGCATGGGCCAGAGCCCAGTCGAAGCCCTCGCGGGTGATGTCCAGGGCGAGGACGCGCTCCTGGCCTTCCTTGCGGGCCCAGCCGCAGCGGTACATCATCCACAGGAACGAGGGCTTGATCCAGGTCATCCGGGACCTGCTCCAGGCCGCGGGAAAGCGGCCGTGCAGCGCCGCGTACTCGCCGATCTCGGGGCGGTAGGCCTGATAGGCCGTCACTGTCCTTGCGGTGTGGGCGGCTCTGATCTGCCGGTAGGGGACATTTTCCATGCGCACATGATCGCGGCATCGGGCCCCCGAGGCGACGGGATTTTCGTAGGGTCGACTCCATGGATTGGCACCAGTGGCACGACGACTACGACCGGCCGGACTCCACGCTCGGGCGGCGGCTCGAGGTCGTACAGGAGCAGATCCGTCTGGCGCTGGACGCGGCCGCGCCCGGGCCGCTGCGGGCCGTCAGCATGTGTGCGGGGCAGGGCTCGAGGCCCTGCTCGGCCAGATCGGGGAAGATCCACCGGTTGCCCGAGTCGCCCGCCGCGTCGAGAACGGCGCGGCCGACGATGCGGTGGTCGGGCATGTTCCAGGGGTTGCCGGTGGAGTACTAGGAGAACCCACCCGGCGGCGTGCGGAGCGCGACATTGATCCGGTTCTACGCGTTGACCGGGCCCAGTCCACCAGCAGGCGGTGCGGCGCGCCCCGGTCCCAGGGCACGGCTGCCTCGCCGTGTGTGGCGGCCGCGTAGAGGCGCTCGAACCAGCCGGTGGGGTCGTCGGCGTCGAGGGACTCGGCCGCAAGGCGCCGGGCCTGCTCGTCGGGGTCCTTGGCGCTCACTCGGCCGCCGCCGCCCAGTCCCGCAGGATCGTGAAGTCCTGCTCGGTCAGCCCGATCCGCGGGTCCACGTGGTGCAGGAGGGCGGCCCCGATGTGGTTCTCGCCCACCCATGCGCGGTCGGAGTCCTGGATGCCGTCGTCGACCCAGGCGAACGGCCTTCCGGCGGCCCAGGCGACGAGGTGGCGGGTCTTCCAGTGGATGCCGTCCTGGGCCGCCTCCATCGCCGCCGGCCATTCGATGACCGGCAGTTCGGGCAGTCCGACCCGCGGCGAGATCATCGCGTTGGCGTCATGCGTCCAGGCGGTGGCCCACACCAGATCGAACGGAAGCCCGAGTAGCGCAGCGCCGTGCTGCGGGTTGAGCCGTACGCGCAGCGGCGTGGCCCGGATACCACGGGCGGCGCGGGACGCCACCCAGCCGTCGGGCAGGACCCGGTGAGTGGCGTATTCGCGCAGCCGTGGACGGCGGAAGCGCTTTGCCGCGAACGGGTTCAGCGGCCCGTCCACGTCCAGCAGAAGCAGCGGCTTGCCCTTCGGCGAGGTCGGCATGAGCAGGACGTTAGCCTGCCGTCGGGGCCTGAGGGGCGTCTTCCGGCGTGAGTTACGGTCTGAGCCATGACGACCGTGGGAACGCTACTGCGCGGCTGGCGGGAGCAGCGCCGCATCAGCCAGCTCGAACTCGCCTTGCGCGCCGACAGCTCCGCCCGGCACATCAGCTTCATCGAGACCGGCCGCTCCCGCCCCAGCCAGCCGATGGTGCTGCGGCTCGCCGAGCAGCTGGAGGTCCCCGTACGCGACCGCAACGCCCTGCTCGTCGCCGCCGGCTACGCCCCCGCCTACCCCGAGACCCCCCTGCACGACCCCGCGATGGACCCGCTGCGCACCGGCCTGGAGCGGCTGCTGACCGCGTACGAGCCGTATCCGGCGCTGGTGATGAACGGGACGTACGACGTCATGGCCGCCAACCGCGGCATCGCGGCTCTGGTCGCCGTCGTCGCGGACCACCTGCTACGGCCGCCGATGAACGCGATGCGGCTCACCCTCCACCCCGAGGGCCTCGCCCCGCACATCCTCAACCTCGGCGAGTGGCGGGCGCATCTGCTGGAGCGCATGGAGCGTCAGATCGCTCTGCGTGCCTCCGGGCACTTGCGGGCCCTGTACGAGGAGGTCGCCGCGTATTCCGTTCCCGCCCCCGAGCCCGACGAGGCGGCCGAAGCCGGTCCCGGGACCGCCCTGCCCTTCGCACTGCCGATGCGCATCGCGCACGGCGGACAGCTGCTGTCCTTCATCTCGACGGCCACGACCTTCAACACACCCATGGACGTCACCGTCTCCGAGCTCGCCGTCGAGACCTTCCTGCCCGCCGACCCGGCGACGGCCAAGGCCCTTCAGCAGGATCTAGCGAGGAACCCCAGGCCTTCAGGCCTGGGAGGAATCGCTTCCTGAGTCACGGCGGTGCGGAGCACCGCCGTATCACTGCGGTCGCTTCTGGTTCTCGATGTACTCCTTGATGATCGACAGCGGTGCGCCACCGCACGATGCCGCGAAGTACGAGGGAGACCAGAAGTGATCCCCCCACAGGTACTTGCGGATGTGCTCTGGGTACTCCTGGCGGAGGCGACGGGCGGAGACTCCCTTGAGTGAGCCGACCAGCCGCGACAGTGCGACCTTCGGTGGGTAGTGCACAAGCAAGTGCACGTGGTCGGTCTCGCCGTTGAACTCGACCAGGTCGGTCTCGAAGTCGGCGCAGACAGCCCGCATGATCTCTTCGCAGCGTCGAAGAATCTCGTCGGTGAACGGTCCGCGCCGGTATTTGGGTGTGAAGACCAAGTGGGCGTGGAGGGTATAGACGACCGTTCGACCCCTGCGGATGTTGGGGTTTGATTCCCATCTGGGTGACATAGATCAATGATATGATTTCGGGCATGAAGCGGGTGACGCAGGTCAAGCTCCTGCCGTCACCCGAACAGACGGCTGCACTGGAGTGCACCCTGCGCACGGTCAACGACGCGGCGAACTGGGTGTCCGGGGTGGCTTTCGAGCGCGGTGTTCCGCGTGAGTACGAGCTGCGCAAGCACGCCTATGCCGCGCTGAAGGCCCGAGGGCTGGGGGCACAGGCCGCCCAGCATGTGATCAAGAAGACCCGCGACGCCTACACCGCGTTGAAGGCGAACCTCCGTGCCGGGAACCTCGGCAAACCGGGCTCCAAGCGCCGGATCAAGGCGGAGTCCAAGCCGATCGTTTTCCGGCCGAACGCCGCGCAGCCGTATGACGACCGGTGTCTGTCCTGGCAGTACGACGCCGGGACGGTGTCGATCTGGTCTACGGCCGGTCGGCTCAAGAACATCCGCTTCGCGTGCTCTGCCGACGCCCTCAAGACCCTGCGTGAGCATCGGCAGGGCGAATCCGACCTGATCGAGCGTGACGGTGCCTTCTACCTGGTCGCCACGTGCGACGTGCCCGATATCCCGCTGAACGAGAACCCCGACGGGTTCATCGGCGTGGACCTGGGGATCGTCAACATCGCCACCACTTCCACCGGCTACCGGGCCGCCGGACGCGGCCTGAACCGGCACCGCAAGCGGCAGCTCGGCCTGCGGAAGAAATTGCAGGCCAAGGGCACCAAGTCCGCCAATCGGCTGCTCAAGAAGCGCTCCCGCAAGGAGCAGCGGCACACCGCCAACGTCAACCACATCATCTCCAAGACCATCGTCACCACCGCTGAACGCACCGGTGCGGGTATCGCCCTGGAGGACCTCACGGGCATCCGCAGCCGGGTACGGCTCCGCAAGGACCAGCGGGCACAACTGCACTCGTGGAGCTTCCACCAGCTCGCCGCTTTCGTGGAGTACAAGGCGAAGCGGGCCGGGGTGCCGCTGGTGTACGTCGATCCGGCGTACACCAGCCAGCAATGCTCCGAGTGCGGACACATCGAGCGGAAGAACCGCGTCGATCAAGCAACGTTCGCGTGCCGCAACTGCGGCCTCACGATGCACGCGGACGACAACGCATCCCACAACATCGCCCGCAAGGGCGAGACGGTGTGGATCGCGGGGCGTGAGTCACGCGTCCCAGTCACCCCATAGGTGGCTCAGACGGAGGAGGCCACACGACAGCCAGCCGCGCCCTACCTCCAAGCCCGGCCCTCCAGGGCCGGGTCAAGTTGACTCCCTGACGTGACCGATGGGTCCGGGACATTCGCGGGCCCGGTCGACTCCTGACGCCGGGGAAATCCGTTGGCGCGCTCCCCCGTCCGGTGCTGCACTGTGCGGATGGATCACGATGCGGTACGCGCCCTGTTCGATCAGCAGATGCGCCGGGACGCGTCGCCGGACGGCCCGGGGGTACGGGTCGAGCGGACCGGTGGGGTGGTGCGGCAGGTCGGCGCCGAGAACGACTGGAACGGCGTGGTCTGGTCGGGGCTGGACCAGGACACGGCCGACGCGGCGATCGAGGAGCAGGTAGGGTACTTCGCCTCCCTCGGGGGTGAGTTCGAGTGGAAGCTGTACGACCATGACCGCCCCGCCGACCTCGGCGCGCGGCTGGCGGCGGCGGGGTTCACGCCCGAGCCCGCGGAAACGCTGATGATCGCCGAGGCCGGTGAGCTGCCCACGGGCCTCGCTCTGCCGGAGGGCGTCCGCCTGGAGCCGGTGACCGACCCGGCCGGCGTGGATCTGGTGATGGACGTCCACGACCAGGCATTCGGCACGAGCAGCTCCCGCCTGCGGCAGCAGGTGCTCGGCCGGCTCACCAAGAGCCCGGACACGGTGAGCGTGGTCCTCGCGATGGCCGGCGACGTGCCGGTGTGCGCGGCGCGGATGGAGCTGCACCCCGGCACCGACTTCGCGAGCCTGTGGGGCGGCGGCACCGTGTCCGCCTGGCGGGGCCGCGGGATCTACCGGGCGCTGGTCAGCCACCGGGCCCGTATCGCGACCGAGCTGGGCTACCGCTTTCTGCAGGTAGATGCCTCCTCGCAGAGCCGGCCGATCCTGGAGCGGCTCGGCTTCGCGGCGCTGAGCACCACGACGCCGTACGCGTATCAGCCCGGCAAGAGCCCTGCTCCGTAAGGCAGTTCGGCCCAGACGACGCGGCCCGGTCCGGGCTCGGTGTCGTGGACGCCCCAGGCGTCGCTGAGGCACTGGACGACGAGCAGCCCGCGGCCGCTGTCGGCCTCGCCGGGGAGGGGGTTGGCCCGAGGGCTGTTCGGGCCAACCCCATGGTCGTGCACCGCGACGTAGAGCCGCAGTCCGTGATCGGCCAGCTCGCACAGGATCGTTTCGCCGCCGGCGTGGACGACGGCGTTGGTGGCGAGTTCGGAGATCACCAGGGCAGCGGTTTCGCGGGTTCCCGCGTCGAGATTCCAGCGGGCCAGCCGCGCCCGCGTCCGACCACGGGCGTATGCGACGGACTCCGCTCGCGCCGGCAGTGCGAAGGCGTACCGGCGGCCGCCATCGGTGCCGGTATCCGGGCCTGGTGGCCACTGTGTCATCGCGTTACCGGGTGCGGTCACGGCGTCACTATGCGCTTCGCCGCGAGCACTTGGCAAGGGTCACTCTGAAATTTCCAGAGTGCCCACGCCGCCCGTCCCGGGCATGTCACACTGCTCACACGAGCGTGCGGGGGAGGCAGACGTGAGTGAACCGCGGCCGGCCCCGACGGTGGGTCAGGTCGTCCTCGGCAAACGCCTTCAAACCCTTCGGGAAAAAGCGGGGTTGAGGCGCGAGGAGGCCGCCACGGTACTTCGGGTGGCGCCCACCACCATCCGCCGGATGGAGACCGCCGAGGTCGCGCTGAAGATCCCGTACGTACAACTGCTGCTGAGGGCCTACGGGATCGCCACGGACGAGGCCGAAGCCTTCGTCATACTCGCCGAGGAGGCCAACAAGCCCGGCTGGTGGCAGCGGTTCCACGACATACTGCCGGACTGGTTCAGCGTGCATGTCAGCCTGGAGGGCGCGGCGAGTCTGATCCGCTCGTACGAACCCCACTTCATCCCGGGCCTGTTGCAGACCGAGGACTACGCCCGGGCCATCCTGCGCACCGGCTCCGTCGGGCAGATCCGGCCCGACGAGATCGAACGCCACGTGGCGCTGCGCATGGAACGCCAGACCCTGCTGACCCGCCCGGACGCCCCGCGCCTGTGGGTGGTGCTGGACGAGACCGTACTGCGCCGGCCCGTCGGCACCCCGGCCGTCATGCGTGCCCAGGCCGACCGGCTCCTCAAGGCCGCCACGATGCCCAACGTCACCGTGCAGATAGCCGAGTTCGCCTCCGGGCACCACCCCGGCACGTACGGGCCGTTCGTCCTCTTCCGCTTCGCCGTCCCGGAGCTGCCGGACATGGTCTACGTCGAGTATCTGACTGGCGCCGTCTACCTCGACGAGCGGGCCGAGGTCGCCTCCCACCTGGAGGTCATGGACCACATGGTGGCGCAGGCGGCCACCGCGCAGCGTACGAAGGAGATCCTCCGGGATTTCCGCAAGGAGCTCTGAATGGATCGCGGACGCATCGCCAGGAACGGGGGCATACGGAACGGGATGCGCGCCGCCGACCTCGGCACCGAGGGCTGGCACAAGCCCTGGAGCGGTGGCAACGGCGGCAACTGCATCGAGGCGATGAGGCTGGGCGACGGCCGGATCGCCCTGCGGCAGTCCACCGATCCGGACGGTCCGGCCCTGATCTGCACGGACAGTGAGTTCACCGCGTTCATCCAGGGGGCGAAGGACGGCGAGGCCGACTTCCTGCTCTCCTGACCGACTGGTTGACCGACCGACACCGCAACGGAGCGCTGCATGACCGGACATGAGCCCGCGACAGCTCGTACCGACCCGACCGACCGTATCGACCGTATCGACACCAGCAAGCCGCACCCGGCGCGCGTGTACGACTGGTTCCTGGGCGGCAAGGACAACTACCCGGTCGACGAGGAGCTGGGCAAGCGCATCCTCAGCCTCGACCCGGTCGTCAAGGTCGGCGCCAGGGCCAACCGCCGCTTCATGCACCGCGCGACGCGCCTGCTCGCCCAGCAGGGCATCCGGCAGTTCCTCGACATCGGCACCGGGATACCCACCGAGCCCAACCTCCACCAGATCGCCCAGGAGGTCGCGCCGGAGTCGCGGATCGTCTACGCGGACAACGACCCCATCGTCCTGCGCCATGCTGAGGCCCTGCTGCGCAGCGCGCCCGAGGGCTCGACCAACTACCTTCAGGCGGACGTCCGGGAGCCGGAGCGCATACTCAAGCCGGCGCAGGAGATACTGGACTTCGCGGAGCCCGTGGCGCTGTCCATGGTCGCCCTCATGCACTTCGTGTCGGAGGACGAGGACGACGCCTACGGCCTGGTCCGCCGTTACCTGGACGCGCTCGCTCCGGGCAGCTACCTCGTCCTGACCCAGCTCACGCCGGACGTGGACCCCGAGGCCATCGCCAAGGTCGCGGCCTCGTACCGCAAGGGCGGCACCGGCCTCTACCCTCGCACCCATGCCGAGGTCGTCCGGTTCTTCGACGGCCTCGAACTCCTCGACCCCGGTGTGGTCTCGGCCCCGCACTGGCGGCCTGAGCCCGAGCCCGACTCCGAGCCCGATCAGTCGGCGGGCAGCGGGCTACCCGTCCCCATGTACGTGGGGGTCGCCCGCAAGCGGTGATGGCGGCGTCGACGCCCTCTTCCCCCCGTGCCCCCGTACTTCCCCCGTCGAGGGCGTCGACGTCCGTTCCACCGAGCTGTACCGACCCCCGGTACGTTCTCGGTGCCAGGAGGATGGTGGCAGCACAGGAGTCGGGCGCACCCTACTTCACCGACGCCGAACGCGCCGCGCTGGCGCTCACCGAGGCCGCGACCCGGCTCGCCGACCGGGCCGAGCCGGTGCCGGACGACGTGTGGAACGATGCCACCGGCCACTACGACGAGCAGCAGTTCGCGGCCCTGGTCCTCATGATCGGCCTGACCAACCTCTTCAACCGCCTCAACGCCACCACCAGGCAGGTCGCGGGCGCCGCCTGGTAGTTGTCGCAGGGGTGGCGGGTCAGCTGCGGCAGCGTTCCAGCCCCTGCGGGGAGTAGCAGGGGAGCTGGCCGTGGGCCCGCATCACGTCCTGGCCGCCGCCCCTGATCAGGAAGTCCAGGAAGCTCGCGGCCAGGGATCCGGTGGGCGGGCGGCCGTAGGTGTAGGCGTACTCGATGTCCGTGAAGGGGTACGTGCTGTCGCCGATGGCCTCGATCGACGGGGCCCGGCCGTCGAGGCGCAGGGTGTGCAGGCCCTTGGCGGACGTGGCGGCACGCAGTTCGCTGTAGCCGATGGCGCCGGGGAGCTTGGCCACGGTGTTGAGGACTTCGTCCGTGCTGTCGAGTTCGCAGCGGATGACGGTGTCCCCTGGGGAGTTCTTGTGCTGGCAGTCGCGGGAGGTGAAGGCCGGTTCGCCGAGACCGCCGAGGACGCGGCGGCGGAACAGGTCGCGGGTGCCGGAGTCGGCGTTGCGGCTGACGAGGAGGACAGGGAGGTCGGGGCCGCCGAGCTGCTTCCAGTTGAGGATGCCGCCCTGGTAGATCGTGCGTATCTGCTTGACCGTCAGATTCCGGACGGGCACCCGGTCGTTGACCACCAGGGCGAAGGCGGAGACGGCGACGCGGTCCTCCTTCAGCTGAGGACTGCCGGCCGGCTTGGGTCCGTCGGAGAGGGCGATCAGGGCGGCGGAACCGTGCCCGGAGTTGTCGCCCGTCTCCGCCAGTTGCCGCACACCCTCGTTGCTGCCGTGCGCGCTCACCGTGATCGACGAGCCCGGGCAGTCCGACTCGTACCGCTGGGAGAGTGCTTCCGCGACGGGGGCGAAGGCGGTGGAGCCGATGACGGTGAGGCCGCCCTTGGCGCAGCCGATGGGGGGCGGTACGTCCTGGCGTACGACGATGATGCCGGCCAGGGCGGTGACGCAGATCGTGAGCATGATGGTGATCGAGCGGGCGGGCTTGCTGAACAGCGGCGGCTTGTCGTCGACCGTCGTGCTGCGGTTGGGCACCACCGCGCCGTCCCGGAGCCCGCCGGTGACGCGGACGTCGCAGCCGACGCCGCCGCCGGTGAGCAGGACGAGCAGCTTGTAGTGCTGGCCCCGGTTGAGCGGGACACGCGGGAGGTGGATCGTGTTGCCGGTGTGGCTCATGCCGCCCGCCGGGGCGAAGTGGTCCATCAGGTGCTCGGCGTCGGCCTCGGGCTGGGTGACGGCGACGCCCCGGACGGTGCGGTCGGTGAAGACGGCGGTCAGGCCGTGGAGGGCGTTGCGGCTGGTGTAGTCGGTGTCGGCGATGCTCTCTGCGCCGTCGTTCTCGATGCGCAGGAGGACGAGGGTGGCGTCGGACATGTCGGGGAGGTCGTTGAACAGGCCGAGGCGTACGTTGGCCTGACCGTGGCCGTGGCGGCTGTCGCTGCCGATGGGGGTGTCCATCTGTACGCGGTAGCCGATTCGTTTACGGCGCGGCACCCGGCGCTCGTACCAGACCGCGGCGAAGGACGCCGCGAGGCCGAGCAGCGCGGTGGATATGGCCACAAGGTTCTCGGCGCTCAGCCACTTCATTCGATCACCGTACGAGCGCCGGGGTGGGGCGGGGAACGACAAAGCTGTCCGGTCGTCAGATGTTCGCCGGAGGTTCGCCGAAGAAGTCCCGCAGCACCGGCGCCAGGGCCTCGGGGGCCGCGCCATGCTCCTGGCCCTCCATGGTCAGCCGCCGGGCACCGGGGATGGCGTCGGCGACCGCCCGGACCGAGTTACGCGCCCAGGCGGGGCTGTTGCCGCCGTCCAGGACGAGAGTCGGCGCCTCGATGGCGGCTGCCCGGTCGGCCGGCACGGAGAAGTCACCCATGATCGCGGTGTTGTACGCGAGGGTGTGGGCGGCGGCAGCGAGCCCCGGCCACATGGGCATCCCGCGCATCTGCGCCACCGCCGACGGCGGGAGGTCGACGCCCTTGGTCAGGAAGAGCTCGACCGCCTCGTCCCGTTGCCCCGACTCCGCCAGTTCCGCGAGCCGCTGCGTGAAGTCCTCCGGCGGGTGCGGGCGGCTGTCGTCGACGACGAACGGCGGCTCGTAGAGTGCCAGTCGGGCGATCTCGAGGCCCTTGGCGGCTGCCACCAGGGCCAGGACCGCGCCGGAGGAGTGGCCGAAGACGTACGCCGGTGCGCCGGCCTCGGCGATCACGGCGGCCAGGTCCTCGATCTCGCGCTCGACGGCGTAGGGCGGGGTGTCGCCGCTGGCGCCGAGGCCACGGCGGGCGTAGGCGAGAACAGTGAAGTCCGGGGCCAGCAAGGTGGCGAGCGGCGCGACGGCCGCGCGGCCGGCCAGGGCGCCGCACACGACGACGAGCGATGGCCCCTGGCCCCTACGGTCGTAGGCGATGAGGGTGCCGTCGGCCGAGATTGCGGTCGCCATCACAGCTCCTTCGGCGTAGGGGAGATGGCTCCCTCACCCGAGGGAGACCCTTTCCAGCCAGTAGTCCAACAGCGCGCCCTGACCCAGCACCTCCACCCGGGCGCTCCCTGCGGGCAGCCGCCGGTAGAAGACCCGTAGGACGTCGGCCAGCGGACCGCGCAGCGCGACGGCCGCCTTGTCGTGGCCACGGTGCCAGGTGAAGCCGCTGTCGCCGAGTTCGATCAGCCACTCGGCGTTCAGCTCGGGGCGGGCGTCCGTGGCGTGCAGGTGAATGCTCGTGCCGACGTCCCCTCGTTCCTCGGCGGGCGGCAGCTTGAAGATCAGCCAGCCGCCGCCTCCGTCGACGTGCGGATATCGCAGTACGTCCCGGAAGAACGCCCGGTCCGCCTCGGCGTCGCGACTGTAGAGGATGACATGAGCGCCATTGATCATGTGTCGGCCTTGTCTCGGGGCTGTCCCCCACGGTAGGCGGCGGCCGGGTCAGCCGCCACACCGTGAACATGTGCAACCCCAGGCTTGCGCGTCCACGACAGACGTGCAAGCCTGGGGTTGCACGTAACCGACCCGACCCAACACACCTGGAGGCCGTCATGTCGGCGGACCGGATCGAACGAGAGATCACCATCGCCGCACCCATCGAGCGCGTCTGGGCGGTACTCACCGAACCTGAGCACGTGGGAGCGTGGTTCGGGCAGGGCAAGCCGACCGAGATCGACCTCCGGCCGGGCGGGATCATGGTGCTCGACCACGGCCAGTACGGGGTCTTCCTCACCCGCATCGAGAAGCTCGACCCGCCGCACTACTTCTCGTACCGGTGGGCCAGCGCCTTCCCGGGCGAGGAGGCCACGGACGACAACTCGACGCTGGTCGAGTTCACGCTCGCCGAGGACGGCGACGGGACCCGGCTCAGCCTGATCGAGAGCGGATTCGCCAAGCTGGAGATCCCGGCCGAGCGCCAGGCCACCGCCTCGTACGAGAGCCACTCGGGCGGCTGGCCGGACGCCCTGGACTCGCTGCGCCGGCACGCCGAACAGCGGGGCGCATGACCGGTCTCGACCAGGTCGACGAGGTCCTGGCCGCGCTCGCGGACCCCATGCGGCGGCGCGTCCTCGACGGGCTCGCCGCACGGGGGGAGGCCACCGCGACCGGGCTGGCCGGGGAACTGCCGGTGAGCCGGCAGGCCGTGGTCCAGCATTTGTCGGTGCTGGAGAAGGCGGGGCTCGTCAGCAGCCGGCGCAGCGGGCGGGAACGGCGCTACCGCGTCGAGCCGCAGCGCCTCGACGCCACGGCCCGCTGGATGGCGCGGGTCGCGGCCACCTGGGACGCCCGGCTCGACGTCATCAGGAGGCTGGCCGAGTCACCCGACCCGAAGCCGTCGCCCTCCACAACCGCGTCGCCGACAGCCCGGCCGCCGCGATGAGCAGCAGATCGCGGGCGTACAGGACACCGATGGCCAGCGGATCCGCGTCGTCCCGCAACTCGCGGTAGAGCAACGGGAATTCGAGCGTCGTCAGCAGGCAGGCCGGCCCGAGGGGACGAAGACTCCCGCTCCGCCGGGGGTCGACCGCACGCCCGGGCGGCGGGGTCATCCGGCTGGTGACCGCGCTCAGCCTGCCGCCGCTGTGGTGGCTGACCCGACCGGAGTGCCTGCGTACGGAGTGAACCGGAACCCCACCGCTCACAGGGTTGCGCGAGGTCAGGCCTGGGGCCTGTCCTAGACGGCACGCCACCCCCGCCACCGCCGGACGACGACCAGCATCACCGGCCCGTCCGGCGGCCAGCGGCGGTACGGCTCGTAGCGCTCCCGCAGCAGTGCCACCGCGTCCCGGGCCTCCTGCGGGGTTGCGAGGCGGGCGAAGCCGTCGGCGCGGGCCCACCACAGGCGGTCCCAGTCGTCGTCGTACGCGTCCGCCAGCAGGCAGACCGCCGGGTTGGTGGCGATGTTGTGCAGCCGCTTCAGCCGGGGCGACCGTTTCGGCTTGTGGTCGACGGCGGAGACGACGAGGTCGTCGCGCACGGCGAAGACCAGCGGCACAAGATGCGGGCGGCCGCCGGCATCGACGGTGGCCAGCCGTGCCACCCGGGCGTCGGCGAACCGCTGCCGTGCCTCGTCCTCCGCCATGTCGGGCATGCCGTCGCACCGGTCGCCGGTTACCGGTAGGCCGCCGCGATCTCGGCCAGTTCGTCGAGGATGCGCAGTGTTTCGCTCTCCGGCTCGGTCGGCAGGTAGAACAGCACGCGCTCCACGCCCAGCTGCACGTACGCCTCGACGGCTTCGCGTTCGGGCGGGGCCGCGTACACCACGACGGCCGCGTCGGCGCCGGCCTTCTGCCGCATGCGCTCGATCTGCGGGCCCAGTTCCTTCGGGTGGACGCCGGTGACCAGCCAGGCCGAGCCGTACTCGGCCACGCGGGCGAAGGTCCGGTCGCTGGCACCGCCGACGTAGATCGGCGGATGCGGCTTCTGCACCGGTTTGGGCCAGGAGTAGGTGGGGTCGAAGTCGACGAATTCGCCGTGGAACTCCGCCTTGTCCTTGGTCCACAGCTCGATCATGGCGTGGATCCGCTCGTCCATCAGCCGGCCCCGGGTGCGCGGATCCGTACCGTGGTTGCGCATCTCCTCCCTGTTCCAGCCGGCGCCCACCCCGAAGATCACCCGGCCGCCGGAGATCAGGTCCAGGGAGGCGACCTCCTTTGCCGTGATGATCGGGTCCCGCTGCACCACCAGGGCGATACCGGTCCCCAGCAGCAGATCGCTGGTGACCGGCGCGATGGCGGACAGGGTCACAAACGGGTCCAGCGTGCGGTAGTAGATCCGGGGCAGCTCTTCGCCGCCCGGGTACGGGGTCTCCCGGCTGGCCGGGACGTGGGTGTGCTCGGCTAGGAACAGCGAGTCGAAGCCGCGCTGCTCCAGCGCGGGGCCGAGCGCGGTGGGCGTGATGCCTTCGTCAGTCACGAAGGTCGAGATCCCGAACTTCATCCATGATCACCTCAATCGCCTCATACGACGCGATGCGTACCGTTTGTTCCTTCCGCTACCCCGGACCGAGCCGGGACATGTGCGATCGGTCCAGGCACTTCAGGGGGCGCTCCTTCGTTGGCCCCATTGCCAACGCTTGACCAAGACACGAGGAGAGACCGTGGCCCTGTGGGACCGGCTCAAGGAATCCGCATCGACGATGCAAACCCAGCTCAACGCCAAGAAGAACGACCTCAAGAGCGGGGCCTTCCGCGACGCCAGCATGGCCATCTGCGCCCTCGTCGCCGCCGCCGACGGCTCCGTCGACCCGACCGAGCGGCGGCGCGTCGCCCAGCTCATCGCGACCAACGAGGTGCTGCAGAACTTCCCCGCCGACGACCTCCAGCGGCGCTTCGACGACTATCTCAACAAGCTGACCGCAGACTTCGACTTCGGCAAGGTCAGCGTCCTGCAGGAAGTCGCCAAGGCCAAGAAGAAGCCCGCCGAGGCCCGCGCCGTCATCCAGATCGGCATCGTCATCGGCGGCGCCGACGGCAACTTCGACAAGGATGAGCAGGCCGTCGTCCGCGAGGCCTGCTACACCCTCGACCTGCTGCCCGCCGAATTCGACCTCTGACCGAGCAATCCTGACCAACTACTGAGCTTCGTCGCGTGATGTCGCGGGCGGCGGCCCCCGTGAGCTGTGACGATCGTCAGCCGCAGTGCGACATCACACGAAGATCCTCAGTAACCGCCCAGGGTGCGCGTACGACTCAGCGGCGCACCCTGCCACGGTCCAGTGCGGCGATACCGACCGCCGCCAGGCCGATCTGGATCAGCCACTCGATCCAGTCCACGCCCTTGGTGTCCGCCACACCCACCGCCTTGGCGATGGCCGATCCGACCAGAGCCGCCACAATGCCGATGAGGATCGTCCAGATCACACCGATGTGCTGGCGGCCCGGCACCACCAGCCGCGCCAGCACGCCGATGATCAAGCCGATCACGATGGCGCTGATGATGCCCGATACTTCCACGACTGCCTCCCAGTGACACGGATTCTGAATCCTGCTGGACGTGTGCCCACTCAAGGCGGTCACTCACCCTCTGGCGCAAGACGTGCCGGGGCGCTTTGCTTGTGCGGTCACGCGCCTCCGACGCCCGCCCACCGCCCGAGGGACTGACCCATGACCACAGACACCCCTGTGACCACAACTGTCCCCGCCCCGGCCCCTGTTCGCGGCCCGCGCGGCTTACCCCTGATCGGCAGCATTCCGGCCTTCGCACGCGACCCGCTCGGCTTCTTCGAGCGGCTGCGCGACCACGGTGATCTGGTGCGATGGCGCCTCGGGCCGCAACGGTCCGTGTTCGTCTCCCGGCCCGAGCACATCGGGGAGTTGCTCACCGGGGTCGAGACCGTCTTCCGGCATCCGGAGCTGGGCTGGGCCTTCAAGCTGGTGCTGGGCGACGGTGTGGTCACCTCGGAAGGGCCCGCGTGGCGGCGCAAGCGGGCGCTGGTGCAGCCGGCCGTACGCCCCCGCCAGGTCCGGTCGTACGCCGAGACGATGACCGAGTCGGCCGCCGCACTGGCGGAGTCCCTGCGGCCGGGGCAGCGGGTCGACGTACGGCGGGAAATGCTGGCGCTCACCCAACGCATCGCCGTACGCACCCTGTTCGGGGCGGACACAGCGGGGCGTGAGGAGGTGATCGGGGCCGCGATGGACACCGCGCAGCGGGCCATCGGCGACGAGTTCCGAGGGCTGACGCTGTTTCTGCCGCCGTGGGTGCCGACGCCGGGCCGACGGAAGCTGAAGGCGGCCGTCGAAGTCATCGACGCAGAGGTCGGGCGGGTGACCGAGCAGCGGCGGCGCAGCGGCGAGGACCGCGACGACCTGCTCAGCCGTCTGCTGGCCGCCCGGGACGCGGAGGATCTTCCGCTGACCGACAAGGAGATACGCGACGAGGCGGTCACCCTCTACATCGGCGGCCACGAGACCACCGGCACCACGCTCACCTGGGCCTGGTATCTGCTCTCCCGCAGTCCCGAGGCCCGGGCGCGGCTCACCGAGGAGCTGACCCGGGTGCTCGGCGGCCGCGACCCGGGGTACGACGACCTCAAGGCGCTGACCTGGACCGACCAGGTGGTGAAGGAGACCCTGCGGCTCTTCCCTCCCGTATGGCTGATGACCGCCATCGCCAAGGAGGGCTCGACGCTGGGCGGGCGGCCGGTCCCTGAGGGCACGGTGGTGTGGGCCAGCCAGTGGAGCGCCCAGCGCGACCCGCGCTGGTTCCCCGACCCGGACTCCTTCCGGCCCGAGCGCTGGGACGCCGACGCCGCGCACCCGGTGCTCGACCACGCCTGGTTCCCCTTCGGCGGCGGGGCCAGGGCCTGCCTCGGCGCCCGCTTCGCCACGGTCGAGGCGGTCCTCGTCCTGGCCACGCTGGCCCAGCGCTTCCACTTCGCCGTCGACCCCGGCGACATCCCGCCCCGCACCGGCCTCACCCTCCAGCCCGGCCGCCCGGTGCGTGCGACCCTGCGGCCCGCCTGAGCGGGCCTCACCGTCTCAGCGCCGCCGGAACCGGCCCTTCGGGGCCGCTTCCACGAGGAGTTGGGGCGCCCGCTCCTCAACTGCCGCCACCACCTCGCGGGTTGACGGGTTCACCATCGCCTTACCGGCCACCACCACGGTCGGCACGGTCTCGTTCCCGTCCGCGACCGACCGTACGAACGCCGCCGCCTCGGGGTCCTCCCATATGTTGACCTCGGTGTACGGCAGGTGCGTCCGGCGCATCCCCATCCGCAGCACCATGCAGTACGGGCAGCCGGGCCGCCAGTACACAACCACGCCGTCATGCTGTGCGGTCATGAATCCCCCTTGTGTGATTGGCCCCGGGCCGTCGATTGTGGCACAGGGCCTCAGGCGCGCCGGGCCCGCCTGACGAGGTGGATCCCGGTGGCGATGGGGACGATCACCAACAGGGCCATAATCACAATGCCCAGGACGGGGTTGACTCCTCCGTCGCTGGTGCACTGCACGACGGCGCCCTTGCCCGCCTGGGCGAAGTCGTCGGAGCAGGACCCGCTGGCCGCGTAGAGCAGGCCGCCGACGGCAAGCACCGGGAGGACGAGACCGCCCGGGAACAGCAGTGTGCCCAGCAGCTTGTCGACCGGCGTCCATCGCCGCGAGGACCACACCAGGATGAGCCCGACGATCCAGCCGATGCCGAACAGGAATCCGCCGACCAGCAGCAGGACGACAGTGGCGATCTCCAGCCCGCCGACCCCTGCCCCGCTCGCCCCGGCAGCCGGCGGACCCACGTACGTGGCTCCCACCGGCAGGTCGGCGAGAGCCGCAGCGATGATCTCCTCGGGGTCGCCGAGTTGACTGATGACGGCGGGGGTCCGGGCCCGTCCCGTGGGCCCTAGGTCGCGCGACCGTATCGGACGTTGCTGGTCCAGATCCGCTCCAGCCGCACCCGGGCGCCGGGCCGCGGGGCGTGCCAGATGCGGCCGTGGCCGGCGTAGATGCCGACGTGGCCCATGGCACCGCCGGTGGGGAAGAAGACGAGATCCCCGGGGCTGCGGTGGCGGCGACGGATGTGCAGGGTGAGCTCGTACTGCTCCTCGGCGGTGCGCGGCAGTCGCTTTCCGGCTTTGCGGAAGGCGTAGAGCATCAGGCCTGAGCAGTCGAAGCGGTTGGGGCCGGTGGCCCCGTAGGCGTAGGGCGCGCCCTGCTTGGAGGCGGCGACGACCAGGGCCTTGACACCGTACGGGGCGAGTCCGTCGGCGAAGGTGGCGGGGCTGGTGACGGTGCCGGCGGCCACGAGGAGCAGGAGGAGGAGGAAGAGGGCGGCGCCGGTTCGGGTGGCGCGATCGAGCGGGTGGCAAAGCCACGGTTTCTTGCGGGAGTTCGTCCGGGAGTAGGGCATGGTGAGACCTCCGCATCCGGATGGGGAAAAGGCCGGGTGGGTCGTGGGGAAATCCCTGCTTTCGGCGATCCGTGTCGTTCGCTGTCGATGGCCGATCAGTTTTCTCCGCAACCATGACCTTTTCAGCATCGGTTACGGCGTGCCATGTCCGGATTCTGCAACAAATCCGCGAAGGTATGACGAGATGACTGTTAGTCAGGACTCCGACCGCAGTCGCCAACTCCCTTACGGCGACACCAAACGCCACGGCACGCCACCCCTTCCGCAGCATAGAAATATCTACCAAGGTGGAATGCGGGGGGCGATGCCGATCCGGCATTCGGGAATCCGCATGAATCCATCCACAGCGGAGGAGAATCATGAGACACACCGCCCTGAAGCAGGCGATGGAATGGCTCGCCGCAGCCGCGACAGACCCGCAGGCGTGCAAACGGGAATGGGAACACGGAGAAAGTGGGACCGTATTACTCCCGGCGGGCCGGTTCTGGGACGTGCTGAGCGTGCCGGAGGATCTCGGCTTGCTCGCCCTTGACGCCCTGATGCGCGTCCCCCGGCAGGAGCCCGGCCCCACGCTCGCCGATCTCGGCGCGGGCAGGGTGGGCTTCTTCCTCCCTCCGGATCCCGTGACCCGCTGGATCGGCTCCGGCATCCGTTACGTCGGCAGAGGCTCCTGGATCGCCGTGCCGGCTCCGTACCGGATCGCGGGTTCGCTGCGCTGGCTCGTGCCTCCGGACGGCAGCGGTACGGTGCACCGGCCCGCCGCCGTGGAACTGGCACTCCAGCAGGCAACCGAGGTGCTGGTCACGTCTCCGGGGAGGCGGACTCCGGGAGGCTACCCGTGACATCCTGACCGGGCACCGCCCTGCCGCCGGCGCGCCAGTCGGCGACCAGACCGGAGTAGATCGGCGGGTCCATCCAGTACGCACCGGTGAGTTCGGCGAACGACCGGTGGTGGTCGAGGTGGCCCAGAAGGCATCCCGTGGTGGCGGATGTACTGTCCATGCCCATGCAACGCGGCTCGTGCGCCGGTGGTACGCCGACGCCCGGCGAGGCCACCGGTTCGAGTGAGCGCACCCCTCTCGTTAGGGGCCATGGTCTGATCCGATCGCCATACTGACCCCGGCCCGGCCCCGCCGAATATCCAGTTGCCGGGCCACGCGCCGCCTGCTGCACTCAAAGGCATGGTGACGCTCACCGACCCCATGCGGACCGCCTTCCGCCGGCAGGGCTTTGTCGTGGTCCCCGGCGCCCTGAGCGCCGAGCGGATCGCCGCGGGCCGCCGGCTGGTCGCGGCCATGCTGGCGGAACAGCCGTACGCCGACGACCACGTGGGACCGTACTTCCTCTGGCCGCGCTTCGGCCCGGCGGGCGACCCGCTGCTCGACTTCTACCGCGACGCAGGCGTCGGAGAGCTCGCCGCGCAGCTCCTGCGTCCCGAACTCGGCGTTCAGGAACCGGACTTCGCCCAGGTGGCGACCACCGTCCCGCACTGGCCGCACCGGCCCGGCGGCCCGCACGTCGACGGCGTCACGCCGGGCGAGCCGGACGGACGCCCCGGCACCTTCTCACTGCTCGCAGGCGTGTGGCTCACCGACCAACGCCGCCCACACCGCGGGAACCTGTGGATCTGGCCCGGCACCCACCTCCGGTTCGGCCAGTACCTCGCCGAACGCGGCGCCGACGCCCTCACCCGCCTCGACGACATGAATCCCGGCCCCTACCCCAAGGTCGAGCTCGGTCAACCCACCCAGGCCTCCGGCCCCGCCGGCAGCGTGCTGTTCGCCCATTACCTCCTCGCCCACAACATCGGCGACCACGACGGCACCCCCGCCGAAGGCCGCCGCGAGACGATCTACTACCGGCTCCACGCCACCGGCCACCGCGAGCGGTGGCGCGAGGCCGTCACCGATCCGCTCGCCGAATTCCGCGCCTAGAGGGCACTTCTCCCCGACCTCACCCGATCTGGCTGGAGTCCTTCAGGGTGCCCCATCCGTGCCAGCGGTCGACCGCGATCCATGCACTGAACCGGCGGCGGTCCCGCTGCTGGTAGGGCTTGCCGAGATACTGCCGGGACAACCGGTCGATGTCGACCAGCTCCTTGTCCTCGCGGATTTCGGTGACGCGGCCGATGATGCTGATGTGCGTGTACCAGTTGCTCTCGTCGAGCACGGTGAGTGTCACCCGCGGGTCGTTGCGCATGTGCTCCAGCCGCTTACGTCCCTCATCCATGTTGACCAGCACCCGGCCGTCGTCCCAGAGGTACCAGGTGGCCGTGGACACCGGCTGGCCATCCGAGCGCAGGGTCGTGATGACGGACGAATTGGGCTTCGTCATCATCGCGACTGCCTCGTCGGGAAGCGGTGGTTTCGACATGGGAGACCCTCCGTGACGCGTTGAGCGGCTTCGAGTTTTCTATACTGCGTGACGATCCGCGACGGCGCATCGCACGGTGAGCCGTGGGCTGCGATCATGGTGACCATTCGATCGCGACCGGTTCGTCGGGGGCTGAGAGGGAGCACACGATGACACAGGCCCGGACAGTGACCTTCCCCTCCGGTGCACAGGTGCCCGCTCTCGGGCAGGGCACCTGGCATATGGGTGACGATCCCTCGCGGCGTGCCGATGAGATCGCCGCTCTCAGGCGGGGCCTGGACCTTGGGCTGACCATGATCGACACGGCGGAAATGTACGGAAGCGGCGCCGCCGAGGAACTGGTCGGCGAAGCGATTCGCGGCCGCAGGGACGAGGCGTTCCTTGTGAGCAAGGTGCTGCCGTCCCACGCCGACAGCAAGGGCACGGTCGCCGCCTGCCACGCGAGCCTGCGCCGGCTGGGGACCGACCGGATCGATCTCTATCTGCTGCACTGGCGGGGCAGTGTGCCGCTCCACGAGACGGTCGAGGCCCTGGATTCACTGGTGTCGGAAGGCAGTATCGGCTCGTGGGGCGTCAGCAATTTCGACGTCGACGACCTCGCGGACCTCCCCGAGGGCGCCCACCCCGAGACCGATCAAGTGCTCTACAACCTCACCCGGCGAGGCCCGGAGTACGACCTGTTCCCCCGCTGCCGGGAACTCTCCATCCCGATCATGGCCTACTCACCCGTGGAGCAGGGCCGTCTGCTGGGCCACCGGGCGCTGGCCGCCGTGGCTTCCGCCCACGGAGCGTTCCCCGTCCAGGTGGCACTCGCCTGGGTGCTGCGCCGGGACGACGTCATCGCCATTCCCAAAGCGTCCACCACGGCGCACGTCGAGGAGAACCACGCAGCCCTCGACCTGCACCTCACGGACGACGACCTCCGCGCCCTCGACCAGGCCTTCCCGCCCCCGACCCGCAAACAGCCCCTCGAGATCCTCTGACTCTGACCTCCCCGGCGGCGTCCTCTGACCCGGCCCCTCGTCGCGTCATCTGGTGGCCTTGCTCGCGCAGGCGATGCAGACTGTCGCCGTTGGCCGGGCGGTGAGCCGCGCAGCGGCGATCGGTCCCCCGCAGCGCTCGCAGAACCAGTACTCACCGGTGCGTACCCGCTGGGCGGCTCGATCCAGGTCCTCCAGGTCGGCGCGCGCCTGCTTCAGTGCGTCCCGCAACTGGGCCCGTTCGAACGCGACCGTGGCTCCCTCCGGATCATGCTCGTCGTCGACGTTACTCCCGGCGGCCGCTTCCACGATGCCGTCCCACAGGCGCTCCAACGATTTGATCAGCCGCACATTGCCGGCCCGGGCCTCGTTGATCAGCGCTGTCGCGACCCTGCGTTGCGCCGGTGAGTCTCCCGCGCTTCCGGTGTGATCTTCCACGACAAAACACAGCGAAACGTGCGATCTGCTTATTCCGGAGGTCACAGCCGGCAGCAGGCTTTACCAAACGGTCGACCACCTGTTTTTCCTGGTCAGGGCTGCCGAGAGACCGAAGCTCGGAGCTTGTGCGTCAGTCCGCGGGCCATCAGCCTGAGGAGGTCGGCGCGCTCCACCACGTCTTCTCGTGAGGTCAACACCACCGTGGACACCAATGTCCAGAGCTTTGCCGTCGCCAACCTCCGCCGCCGCCCCGTGGTCCTCGAGACTCGGAGCTTCGTCGCGGGATTCGACCCCAGCACCACCAGCCCGTACATCAACTACGCGACTCCTGTGCCCGGTGCCGAGCCGACCGGCCAGGATGTCGCCGCGCTGATCGAGGCATTCCGCGAGCGCGGTCTCAAGCCCCGGCTCGAGTTCGCGCCTGATACCGCGCCTGCCGTGGAGCCCGCGCTGCGTGCGGCTGGACTTACCACTGAAGAAGTCCATGAGTATCTGGTCTGTACTCCTGCCACGCTGACGATGCCTCGGATCACCGGCGCGCTGGGGCCGATTGCTGACGTAGTTGTGCCTGTCGTCGAAACCCCGTCCGAGGACGAGGACTACGCGTCGATCGACGCCGCCCTGTCCGAGGCGTTCGCGGGCGAGTTCGCGTCCTCTCCGCAAGGCGCGGCCCGGCTGCGCCGCACGCAGGAGAACGGCGGAGCGGTCCGGTTTGTCCGGGCCTCCGACGGCAGTTGCGCCGGCGGGGCATCAATCGGCACGGAGCGCGCCCCGACGGCGGCCTGGGCCCAGAAGAGCGCCGACACCACGGCCATGCCGGTCTGCGTCGTCAGCAGGATCCGGCGGTGCGGGGGCCGACGCCCCGCCGGTCGCCTCCTGGCTGGTCTGACGGCACCGGCAGCGCTGTCCGGCCCCGATGTCGCGTCGGGGACAATGGTGTCTCATCACCACCCCGCGGCGGGAGATCACGTACGTTGTCCGAGAAGCGCGAAGCCCCTTCCCCCGACGGAAGCCTCGATCTGCAGGCCGACTGCGCCAGCTGCTTCGGGCTGTGCTGCGTCGCGCTGCCCTTCGCCGCCTCGGCCGACTTCGCCGTCGACAAGCCGGCCGGAAAGCCCTGTACGAATCTGGGGACGGACTTCCGCTGCGGCATCCACACCCGCCTGCGCGAAGAGGGCTTTCCCGGCTGCACCGTCTTCGACTGCTTCGGCGCGGGCCAGAAGGTCTCCCAGATCACCTTCGGGGGGCAGGACTGGCGCGCGGCCCCCCACACCGCCCGGCAGATGTTCGAAGTGTTTCCCGTCATGCGGCAGCTCCACGAGCTGCTGCGTTACGTGACCGAGGCCCTGGCCCTGCCGCCGGCCCGCCCCGTACACGCCGAGCTGAGGCGCGCGCTGAAGGACATCGACCGCCTCACCCACGGCACTGCGGAGTCGCTCGCCGAGCTGGACGTGCCGGCGCTCCGCCACGAGGTCAACGCCCTGCTGCTGCGTACCAGCGAACTCGTACGGGCCGCCGTCCCCGGGCGCAGGAGGAACCACCGGGGAGCCGACCTCATCGGCGCCCGGCTCAAGGGCGCGGACCTCCGTGGCGCCAACCTGCGCGGGGCCTACCTCGTCGCTGCCGACCTCTCCCAGGCCGACCTGCGTACGGCCGACGTCATCGGCGCGGACTTCCGGGACGCCGACCTGAGCGGCGCCGACCTCACCGGCAGCATCTTCCTGACCCAGCCCCAGCTCAACGCCGCCAAGGGCGATGCCGCGACAAAGCTTCCGCCGGCCCTCAGCCGCCCCGCGCACTGGTAGCCCGGGGCTCAGCCGGCCGGGCGCTCCTCCTGCCCCGCCTGCTCCTCGATCGCGTCGACGCGGTCGGGATAGAAGGCCAGGTGGTCCTTGATCTCGGCCACGGCGTCGTACGGCGACTCGTACGTCCAGACGGCGTTCGCCCCTCGCTCCCCCGCGTCACGGATGCTGTAGTAGGCCGCGTCGCCCTTGAAGGGGCAGTACGTTGCGTGATCCGTACGTTCGAGCCGGGTCAGCTCGACGTCCTCGCGGGGGATGTACTGCACGGGCGGATAGTTACCCTCGCGCAGCGTCAGGGCGTTGCCCGTGTCGGCGATGACGCGACCCGCGACCGTCACCACGACGCGGGCGGGATTCCTGTCGACCGTGATGGGATGGTCCGCGCTCGGAATCAGCACCGGCCTGTTGGTCATGCGTCTCATCTCCAATGGTCTGTATCGGCTCTCTGCAGTCTCCCCTCCGGCGCGCCTCCCGGCCAGGGGACTCCCTTCACAGGGCCGCAGCGGGTCACGCGCCGATGAGGTCGAGCGAGACCTGCCACAGGCGCGCCGCGTTGCCGGGGTCGATCGCGTAGGCGGCGACACCGCGGCGGATGCCGGGCTCGTGTGGCCCGGCTTCGTTGCAGTCCTCGAAGTAGCGGCCTCCTACGCCGTCCACGAGCGGCGATGCGCCCAGCAGCACCGACGTCGCGGCACCCTGCTCCTCGTTCTTCCAGGAGACGCCGTTGCTGTCGGTCGAGGCCTCGACCTGCGGTACGTGCCGCATCAGGCCGGTCGAGGGGATACGGCCCGGGTTCAGCGCGTTGGCGAGGATGCCGTCGCCCGCCCAGCGCCGGGTGGCTTCGACGGCGAAGAGGATGTTGGCGGTCTTCGACTGGCCGTAGGCGACCCACTCGTCGTACTCGCGGTGCTGGAACATGAGGTCGTCGAAGTCGACGTTCCCGCCGATGTGGCCGACAGAGCTGACGGCGACGATACGGGCGCCCTGCGCCGCGACCAGAGCGTCGTGGAGTCCGACGGCGAGCGCGAAGTGCCCGAGGTGGTTCGTGGCGAACTGCGTCTCCCAGCCCTCGGCGGTGCGCGTGAGCGGGGTGGCCATGACGCCGGCATTGTTGACCAGGATGTGCAGCGGCCCCCGCCACGCGGCCACGAAGTCCTTCACGGAGCCCTGGTCGGCGAGGTCCAGCGGTGCGACGTGGACGCGGTCGCTACCGGTGGTGGTGGCGATGTCGGCCTTGGCCTTCTCCCCGGCGGCGGTGTTGCGCACCGCGAGAGTCACCTCCGCGCCCGCAGAGGCCAGCGCCCGCGCCGTCTCCACGCCCAGGCCCGAAGATCCGCCGGTGACGATCGCCCGCTTGCCGGTCAGATCGACTCCGGTGACCACCTCCATGGCGGTCGACTCGGCATTGAAGGGGGTGGTGATCAATGTGTGTGCCATGTCGGCCTTCCCTCTGAGCCCCTAGACTCCTAAACGGAGCCGCGTCCGATAAGTCAGCGTAAGCGGACTCGGCTCCGGATAGCAAACATCCACCCAGGAGGGAACGTGTCATCCGACCGAGCCACGCGGCCGTTGCGTGCCGACGCGCGGCAGAACGAGGACCGTCTGCTCGAGGCCGCAGCGCGAGCCTTCGCCCGCGACGGGGCGGCAGCCCAGCTCAAGGCGATCGCCAAGGACGCCGGCGTCGGCATCGGCACGCTCTACCGTCGTTTCCCGACCCGCGAGCGGCTGATCGAGGCGACGTACCGCAACGAGACCGCCAGGCTGTGCGCGGCGGCGCCCGAGCTCCTCGGCACCGCCCCTCCCGCGGAGGCACTGCGCGCCTGGATGGACATGTTCGTCGACTTCATGGCGACCAAGCACGCCATGGCAGACGCACTCCAGGCGGTCCTCGTCGCGGACGGCGACCTGCGCATGCAGACACGCGATCTGCTCACCGAGTCCCTGGCGACCCTCATGACGGCCGGCATCGCGGACGGCACGATCAGGCCGGACGTCGACCCCGACGACGTACTCATGGGCCTGGGCGGCGTCACCCTCATCGCGGGTGAACCCGGCCGGCGCGATCTCGCTCGCCGGCTCCTCGACCTCCTGATGGACGGCCTCACCCACCGCAAGGACCGTTGAGGGTTACTTCCGCGGGGAGCGTTCCTGAGATTCGCCTTAAACCTCTGAGGGCGGCACGCCGGACCGACCGCGCCACCTTCTGCCCTCCTGAGCCCGTGGCGACACAACTGCCCTGGTGACAGCGCCGCGTTCGGCCGTGACGGGCCGTTCCCCCATGTCTTCGGCCGGTCGCGGGCACAGAGCGGACTGAGAGGTCCGCCAGGCAAGGTGACGACCGCGCGCCCAAAAAGTGAAGGTCATGTAGCCGCCGACCCACCGACCGGACGGACGGCAGGTGAGACGAGATGAGCAGCACAGGAAGCGGGATGAGTACCCAAGCAGAGCAAGGGACCGAAGGCTGCCCTCCGTCGGCCGGTCCGTACGTCCGCGTGGAGCAGGTCATGGGCACGATGGTCTCCATCGACCTGCGCGGCTGTGCCGGGAACGCCGCGGCAGCAGGTGCCGACGGCGTCCTGGAGTGGCTGCACGAGGTCGACGCCGTCTTCAGCACCTACCGGCCCGACAGCGTCATATCCCGGATCAACTCAGGTGAGTTGACGCGCAGCCAGGTCCGTGGCGATGTCGCCTGGGTGCTCGGCCGGTGCGAGGAGCTGCGCCGGGAGACCGGTGGGTTCTTCGACATGCGGGCGGGCGGATCGTTGGACCCATCGGCTCTGGTCAAGGGCTGGGCCGTGCAGCGGGCCGCGGACGACCTGACGCGGCGGGGGTTCACGGACTTCTGCCTGTCAGCCGGCGGCGATGTCGTCTGCCGCGGCGGCCGAGGCCCGGGGCTGGGCTGGCGAATCGGCATCCAGCACCCGTACGACCGTGATGCCGTGGCAGCCGTGCTGCACGCCACGGACCTGGCGGTGGCCACCTCGGGAACGTACGAACGTGGCTCCCACATCATCGACCCGCACACCCGCCGTGCCCCCGCCGGGGTGGTGTCGGTGACGGTCTGCGGCCCGGACCTGGGCACTGCCGACGCCTATGCGACGGCCGCGTTCGCCATGAGCCGCGAAGCCGCCGCATGGACTCTGGGCCTCGACGGATACGAGGCCATGACCGTACTGGAGGACGACACTGTGCTGACCACCCCGGGCTTTCCCGTGGCCGATCCGGGACAGGACACCCGGTGACCGCGCAGCGCACGCCTCAATCCCCGCGACCAGCCCAGGCCCGGCGGGTATCGCGGCCACCGGAGGTCCGTCGGTCACCCGGGTCGCCGGATCGCCACCACAACTCCCCGTCCCCGCGCCGCCGTCCGGCGCGCCGCCGCCCGCTCGCCGTGGACCTGCTGGCGGCAGCGGCCGGTCTGGGCCTGGGTGCCTCGCTCGCGCTCGGCCTGTCCGCGCAGAGCGTGAGCGCGCTGAGTGCGCCCGGCGGGGTGGCGACCGCTCTGGGGCGGATCACCGGCATGCTCTCCGGGTACGCCATGGTCATCACCGTCCTGCTTTCGGCGCGCATCCCTCCGCTGGAGCGCACGCTCGGCCAGGACCGCCTGATCGTCTGGCACCGCCGGCTCGGCCCGTGGGGTCTGTACCTGGTCCTGGCCCACACGGTGCTCATCACCGTCGGGTACGCGGGGGCGGCGAAGACCGGCCTGCTCGCCGAGGTGGGCCAGTTGCTGTGGACGTACCCCGGGGTGCTGTCCGCCACCGCCGGCAGCGGGCTGCTGCTGATGGCCGGTGTCACCTCCTACCGGCGGGCGCGGCGCCGGATGAAGTACGAGACGTGGTGGGCCGTCCACCTCTATACGTACCTGGGCCTGGGACTCTCCTTCGTCCACCAGGTCGACACCGGCGCACCGTTCATCGGGCACCCGCTGGCCCGCGCCTGGTGGACCAGCCTGTGGGTGGGCACCCTCGCTGTCGTACTGGCCTTCCGGGTGGGGCTCCCGCTGTGGCGCTCCGTCCGCCACGATCTGCGCATCGCCCAGGTCTCCCAGGTCGGGCCGCGTACCTGGTCGGTGGTGCTCTCCGGACGCCGCCTGGACCGGCTGCCGGTGGCCGGCGGCCAGTTCATGATGTGGCGGTTCCTGCGGCGCGGCCTGTGGTGGCAGGCCCACCCCTACTCCCTGTCGGCCGCGCCCAGGCCAGGACGTCTGCGTATCACCGTCAAGGAACTGGGCGACCACAGCACGGCGCTGGCCGGGCTCACCCCAGGCACCCGGGTGGCGTTCGAGGGGCCCTACGGCGTGTTCACCCCCGACGTCCGACGGTCCCGGTACGTGCTGCTGGTCGGCGCCGGGGTAGGAACGACGCCGATCCGGGCACTGCTGGAGGAACTCCCGCCGGACACCAACACTGTCGTTATCCTGCGTGGTTCCCGCCCCGAGGACATCGCGCACCTCGACGAGTTCACCCGTCTCCTCGCCCACCATCCGGCCCGGCTGCGGACGTTGACCGGGCCCCGCGACGAAGTCCGGCTGGACGCAGCCGCGCTTCGGGCCCTCGTGCCCGACGTGACACGCCGCGATGTCTTCGTCTGCGGGCCCGACGCCTTCACCCGAGCCTTCGTCAGCGCGGCCTGCGACGCCGGGGTGTCCGTGGACTGTATCCACCACGAGGACTTCGCCTTCTGACCCGCCGACTACCGTCACCCGCCGCGTTCCACTGACTTCTGGAGATCTCGATGCGACGTGCACCCATCGTGCTGGCCGCCACCATCCTGGGCACCACGGGTGTCCTCATGTTCAAGCCACGCGAGGCGACCCCCGCCCTGGCTTCCGACACATCCACGAGCCAGCAGGCCACCGTCAAGAAGAGCGGCACTTCGACGGTCGCCACCGGCTCGCCGGTCGACACGCAGTTCGGCACCACACAAGTACAGGTCACCATCAAGAACGGGAAGATCACCGACGTCAAGGCGCTGCAGACCCCGAGCGGCGACCCGCGGTCGGCGCAAATCAGCAGCTACGCCGAACCGACACTCCGGCAAAGTGCGCTCACCAAGCAGAGCGCCGCCATCGACACCGTCAGCGGCGCGACCTTCACCAGCAAGAGCTACGCCGCATCCCTGCAGTCGGCCCTCGACAAGGCCAAGTTCAAGGCCGCCGACGGCTCCACCGCCCCCACCACAGCGCCCACCGAGGACGCGAACGGCGGACGCGGACACGGCGGGCACAGTTACTTCGGCTGAGTCCTTGCGAGGGCCGCGGGCGAGAGCACCCCTGCGCTGCGTCAGTCCGCCCGCGGGCCATCCAAAAGCCACCGCCGGACGGGCCCGGATAGCATGCGTGCGCGCACCACATAAGTACGCTCGTACGCCGCATCTTCGGGGGACAGCATGAGCAATTCCTTTGGCCCGCCGGGCCAGTTCGGCCCATCCGGTCAGCCGCCGGGCCCACCCGGTCCGCAGGGTCCGCAGGGTCCGCCGCAGGGTCCGCAATGGCCGTACGGGCCGCCGCCCGGCGGTCCGCAGCCACCGCGCAAGAGCAATGCGGCGGCCATCCTCATCGTCGGGATCGGCGGCACCCTCGTACTGGCGCTGGTCGCGGTCGTGGGCCTGGGCTTCGTGGCGGGATGGTTCGACTCCAAGGCGGGTGACATAACCTCCGGGTCGCCGTCCGTGCCCAGCTTCAGCAGCACGTACGACAGCACGGGCAGCGGCTCGTACGACGGCCCGACCGTCGACCCGACCATCGCCACCCCGGACCCCACCGCGTCCGTCTTCGCGGCGGTGTCGGCCGGCGACTGCCTCACCGTCTACGACACCGGCTCGGGTGGTTTCGACACGTACGAGTGGAGCACCGACGTCCCGCCGGCCCCGGTGTCCAGCTGCTCCAGCACGAAGGCCCTGGTGAAGGTCACCGAGGTCACCGAGTACACCAGCAGCTGCCCCTCCGGGACGGGACGGGGCACCTGGAGCCATACGTCCGACGGCGACGGCAAGACCACGGTGCTGTGCCTGAGCCGCATCTATCGCAAGAACTACTGCCTGCTCGCCGAGCAGAAGGGCAGCGGCAGCAACGCCAGGATCAGCCTGGGGGACATGACGGGCGTGGACTGCACGGACACGAAGGTCCCGAAGCCGTACAACAAGATCATGCACATCACCGGCATCTACCAGCACTCCGGGAGCATCGTCGCCGGTGATTGCAGTCGCGTCGCCGGCGACACGACCAGGTATTACGCCTGGAAGGTGGACGACGGCAAGAATCTGCTGTGCACCGTGGTCTACGCCGGCTGATCACGCGGCGTCACAAGGTGGTGATCAGCCCGCCGTCGATGACGAAGTCCGCACCGGTGACATTGCCCGTACGCTCCCCCGCGAGCATCAGGACGAGGTCGGCGACCTCCTCCGGGCGGGTGAAGCGGCCCGTCACCGAACCGCCGGCGGCCTGGTCGACCACGTCGCCGGGCTCACCCCCGGCGGCGCTGGCGACGGTCGCGGCGACGCCGTCTGCGCCCAGCCAGAGGTCGGTGGCGACGGGCCCGGGGCTGACGGTGTTGACGCGGATACCGCGCGGGCCGACCTCTTTGGACAGGGACTTGCTGAAGTTGGCGAGGGCGGCCTTGGCGGCGGAGTAGTCGATGACCAGCGGGTCGGGGAGGAAGGAGTTGACCGAGGCGACCGTGACGATGCTGCCGGCGCCGCGCTCCAGCAGGTGCGGCAGCACCGCACGGGTGGCCCGGACGGCGGAGAGGAAGTTGAGGTTCAGCGCCGCCATCCAGTCCTCGTCGGTCACCGACAGGAATCCGCCCAGCCGTGGGCGCACGGCCCCGACGTTGTTGACCAGGATGTCGAGCCCGCCGAACTCGGCCGCCGCCTCGGCGACCAGCTCTGCCGGGCCGTCCACCGTGCCGAGGTCCACCGCCACCGGGTGGACCGGGAACTTCTCGGCGAGCCTGGCCAGCTCCTCGGTGACGTGGCGAGCGCCCGCCGCCACCCGCACCCCCTCCTCGGCCAGCGCCCGCGTGATGGCCAGCCCGATGCCCATGCTCGCGCCGGTGACCACAGCTGCCTTGCCGGAAAGACGGAGCTCCATGGCGGGTTCCTCTCATCGCGGTTCGCGAGCGGAACTCGATCGTAGTTGGGGAAAGAGATGTTCCTCTTCGTACGCGAAGTGTGTCTCCAGCTCGGATGCCGGCCCTTCCAGGTCGGCTCGCAGCTTCTCGGCGTCGGCCGGACCGGCGGCCGTACCGGCGGCCAGATTCGTCAGCAGCTCCTCGATCCCGGTCAGCGCCCGCGCCACCGCCCGGTGCTCCTCGCGGAGCCGGCCGACGACCGGATCCGTCGAACGCCTGGTGCCCACCGGCGTACCGCTGACCTGCACCGCCAAGGCGCCGCCCGCGCACTCGTAATCCCGGTGCGGCCGGGGCCCGGGGCGCGCCACGATGGGGCGATGAGCGAACTCCCCCGGATCGCCCCGGCCGACCGAGTGGATGACGCCCGGCTGGCGCGGGTGCTCCGCGAGGCGGGCGCGCCCGGCGTGCTGGAGGCGCTCGCCGAGCGGCTGTCGCCCACGGATCTGCAGACGCTGCTGCTGGCGGCCTACCGGCGCCGGGCGGCCGCCGTCACCCCGGGCCGGCTGCTGGAGCAGTACGAACGCAACCGCTTCACCGCGCCCTCGGCGCATGCCCCGGCCGACCTGGCACGCCTGGAGGTCCTGGTCCACGAACGGCTGGCCGACCAGGGCTTCGCCGGGGTCGCCCTCTCACCGGTCTGCCCGCTGGGCACCAACTCCGCGGTGGCGACCGTCGGCCAGAACAAGGTGCTGACGACCGTCCGCAACACCGAGGTCGTCGCGGACGCCACCAATGTTCTGGCCCTGGAATGCGCCGTGCGCCGACGGGAGTTGCTGCGAGCCTCCGCCCGCTCGCGGCAGCAGGTCCGGCTGGGCGCGACGCATCGAGTCGTACGCGCCCAGCTCTTCGACGGACCCGGCATGGCGGCGCACTTCCAGCTACTGGCGCTGTGCACGGCCGGGCGCGACGAGGGCTCGTTCCGCTTCGAGACGGCGGCGCTCGCCGGGCAGATCGGTCTCCATCTGGATCTCCTCGACCGTGTCCGCGCGCTCGGTCCGCTGGCCTCGAAGCTGCGGGTCACCGTCACCGATCTGACCGCCGGGCAGCACCGCGCGGCGCTGCGGGAGCGCGTGGTGGACAGCCTCGCCGAAGCTCACCCCGGTACTGCGTTCGGCTTCGACGACGAACGCGCGCGGGGCCGCGGCTACTACACCGGCGCCTGCTTCGAGATCCGCGCCACCACCCCAAGGGGCACCGAACTGAGCCTCGGCGACGGCGGGTTCACCCCGTGGACCGCCGATCTGCTGAGCAACGCCAAGGAGCGCCTGCTGATCAGCGGCCTCGGCCTCGAGCTCCTCTGGGGCCAGTTCCGCGCCACCGCCGGGTGAGCGGCGCCGGCGTCCTCAGCTCGCAATGCACTGCTCGGTCCAGATGGTCTTACCGGAGATGGTGTAGCGAGTCCCTTGGCGCTGGGTGAGCTGGGCGACGATGGACAGACCGCGGCCGCCTTCGTCGCTCACCTGCGGCTCGAGCCGGTGGGCACCTGCGCCGTTGGTGTCGGTGACTTCGCAGATGAGGGTGCGGTCGTCACGGATCAGGCGGAGCTCGATGGGACCGTCGGAGTAGCGAATGGCGTTGGTCACGAGTTCGCTGACGACCAGGGTGGTGGTGTCCGCGAGTTCATCAAGCGTCCATGTCGTCAACTGCCGGCTGGCCCAGGCGCGCGCGACCGCGACCGCGGCAGGATCCTGTGGCAGGGTCCGGGTGGCGACGTCCTGCACCTCCAACCTCCGGGTGCGGGCCAGGAGGAGGACCGACTCGCGGCCTGGGAGCACGTCACGCGTGACGTGCTCGAGAACTCGCGCCAGGTCCGGTCCGGTCCGAGTAAGAGCCCCGCGGAGCCTCTCCGCCGCCGGGCCGGGAGCACCTTGCGACGCGTCGGAACTACCGCTGTACAGAAGCAGAGTGCTGCCCGCGGGTATATCGAACCCGGTGGACTCGAAGGGCCGGCCGTTAGCGTCCCCATCAGTACCCACAGGGCTACGGGTGGCGAGGCGGGGCGCGCTGGTGGTGCCGTCCGGGTGGGCGATCACCAGAGAGGGGCTGCCCGCCCGGGCCGCGGTGCCGTGCCCGGTGACCGGGTCATAGACCACGTACAGGCAGTTGGTGCCTGTCTGCTCCTGGTTGCGGGAACGGCTGCGTAGGGCCGGGTGTTGACGGGCCAGGCGAATCAGCACGTCGTCCAGGTGGGCGAGCAGTCGGTCGGGCGACACGTCGAGAGCCGCGAGTGCGGTGATCGCCGCTCTCAGCTGGGTCATTCGGACCGCGGCGTGCACGCCTCTCCCTTCTGCTGCGCCCACCACCAGGGCCACCCGGGCGCTGGACAGCGGGAGGACGTCGAACCACTGTCCGGCGCAGTCCTCTGCCGGGAGATGGCCTTCGGCTGCCTCGAGTGCGCTGAGCGTCGGGAGCTCCTCAGGCAGTAGGGAACGTTGCGCGGGGCGGGCGGGATCACCCTCCTTGGGGTGGCGGCTGACGGTGTCCAGGCACAGCGCAGCGTGGTCCGCGAGCCGGCCGGCTTCTCGGAGGTCGTCTTCCTCGAAGGGAGCCGAGTCGGCCCGCCGGTAGAGACCGACCACGCCGAGGACCACGCCCCCGACAGCCAGCGGGAGCACGACGAGGGAATGCGCCCCTGCCTCGCGGAGCAGCCAGGCGCGCGTCGTGTCGCGGGCCGGCCATCGGCTGTCCTGGTCCAGGCGGCGAATGAGGCGAGGGCGCAAGTCGGCAAGGCCCTGCCAGGAAGGGGGCGCGGGCAGGACCGAGCTCACTTCGTCTGCGGCATACGTATGCCTGACCTCTCCTCCCCGCGCGCGCAGGTAGGCGGCAGAGCGAAGCCGGATGCCCCTGACCACTTGTCCAGACGTTCGCGCCGAGTCGTCAAACAAAGACTCGACAACGTCAACGGAGGACGCGTCGGCCAGCGTGAGCACCGCAGTCAGAGCAAGGCTCTGAGCGACGCGGAAGAGCCTCTTGGAGGCGATGGTGGCTTCGAGCGCGGCGCGGGGGGAAGTCATGGTTTCGTCCTATATGAGACACGATGAACCGTTTCTTCCGAGCGTGCAGGGTGAGCGACTCCCGAGGCGTCCGCACTGATCCGCAGGTGGGCCGCGTCTTACTCCGCACTGGTTGCGGGGCTTTCCCGCCCGGGCGGCAGCTTTGCCGCGAGGGTGGTGCGGGTTCCCCGCAGCTTATCGAGGTGTCTCGGGCTTTACGGTGGTCTTATGGATGCGGACCGCGTCACCAGTGGTGAGTCAACGCCACAGCTGACCGTGGTACTCGCGGACGACCACCTGGTTGTCCGCGCGGGCATGCGGCTGCTGCTGTCCCAGGACCCGGCGTTCGACATCGTCGCCGAAAGCTCTACGCTTCCCGAGACTTTCCTGGCCGTAAGGCGGCACCATCCGTCCGTGCTGGTCCTGGATCTGGCCATCGCGGGCCAGTCCAGCCTGCGATCGATTCCCGAACTGCTGGAGGCGTCACCTCACACCCGGATTCTGGTCCTCACGATGCAGGGAGATCCTGCGTTCGCGCGCGAGGCGCTGCGGGGCGGCGCCGCAGGCTACCTGTTGAAGGAAGCGGCCGCGGAGGAGCTCCTGGGGGCTGCTCGTCAGGTTGCCGCAGGAGCCACCTATGTCCAGCCCTCCCTGGGCGCCCACCTGGCCGTCGCCGACCTCGCCACCTCCCGCGCAGGAGCCGATGACCTTTTGACGGCGCGCGAGGTGGAGGTGCTGTCCCTGCTCGCTCTGGGCCACACCAACCAAGAAATCGCGGGGCGTTTGCACATATCCGTCAGGACGGTGGAAACGCACCGGGCCAGGATCCGGGACAAGCTCGATGCCGAGACCAAAGCCGACCTGGTCATGGCGGCACGAGAGCGCGGGCTGCTGCCGTGACCATCGTGCCGCGAGCGCGCGCCGGCGCCGTCGTGGAGACTGCGGGCACACTGCTGCTCCTGGCCGCCCTCGCCTTCGAGGTCGCCTACCACTCGCTGCGCACCGAATGCGCGCTCTCCCTCGCCGCCGGCGTCGTCTTCCTGGCGGCTGCAGCCCTGAATACCGAAGCCCGACGGTTCTGGCTGGCGATCATCAGTGGGATCTCGCTCTTGATCGCCGTGACCCTACTGGTCCACATCGTGGACAATCCGCTGGTCAACAGTCTGCACCTCGTGCCTCTCACGCTGATTTCCTGCGCCGCCGCGCTCGGACACCGTTCGGCTCTGCGCCGCCACGGTCTCGAGCGGGAGTGGAGCCAGGCCCGCCGCGACGGCGAAGAACGGGAGCGACGACGCTGGGCCCGTGAGCTGCACGACGACACGCTCCAGGAGCTGGGTGCCGTGCAGATCGTGCTGGCCTCGGCAACTGCCGGCAACCGCCCCGGCGCCATGGAGGCGGCCATCGGCCAGGCCCGGGGCCTTATAAGTAACCAGATCACGTCTCTGCGACACCTGATCACGGAGCTTCGCCCGGCCGCCCTCGACCAACTCGGACTGCGGCCGGCTCTTGAGGCGCTGTGCCGCAGTACATCGGCCACCTTCGGTATCGATGCCGAACTGCGCGTGGGGGCACACTGGGGCCGGTTCGACGCGGAACTGGGGCCCGAGGCACAGGCCCACGTCTACCGCATCGTGCAGGAAGCGGTGACCAACGCGGTCAAGCACGCCAACCCGACACGGATACGCGTCGAACTCGGCAGCGACGACCACACGCTCTTCACGAAGGTCACGGACGACGGCAGCGGGATGACGCACCCTCCCGCCGCGGCCGCCATCTGCTCTCCGCCTCGCGAGACCGCTTCCGGAGGCATGGGCCTGGCGGCGATGCATGAACGCGCTGACCTGCTCAACGCACACCTCACAGTGCACTCCGCACCCCAGGAAGGCACTTCCGTCACGCTGCGGATACCGCGCCACGGCAAGGACACCAGGGACGGCCGCGCCCGCGACGTCATCCGGGGGCTGCTGCGGCGGCGTACGGAGGCCGATTAACGCCCCGGGCCCCGCTTTGGACAGGATGGGGCCATGACCGAGATCCATACCCCCCGCCTCCTGCTGCGCCGCTGGACCGACGACGACCTCGCCCCCCTGGCGGAGATCAACGCGGACCCGGAGGTCATGCGCTGGATCGGCGACGGCTCCGTACGCGACCTGGAGCAGACGGCGGAAGCCATCGAGCGGTGGGAGGACGAGTGGGACGAGGAGGGCTTCGGCCTCTTCGCCGTCGAACTGCTGGCCTCCGGCGAGCTGGCCGGGTTCACCGGCCTGTCCGTGCCCACCTTCTTGCCGGAGGTGCTGCCCGCCGTGGAGATCGGCTGGCGCCTGGGCACCCAGTTCTGGGGCCAGGGGTACGCCTCCGAGGCCGCCCACGCCGCGCTGGAGTTCGCCCTTGAGGACCGCGGCCTCGACCGCGTCGTCAGCATCGCCCGGGTCGGAAATGACGCCTCCGAGAACGTGATGCGCAAGCTCGGCATGACGCCGGAGCGCGTCACCACGCACCCCGTCTACGGCCACCCGCTGCGCGTCCACGCGATCGACCTCACCGAGTACCAGGCGTAGGGCGTCCGACCGCCGCGGACCGCCGAACACCGTCGGCCTGCGAGGCGGGCCCCGGGTGCCTACGATGGGTGGTGCTGTGATCCAGGTGACACCGACGATTCGGGGCGGGGATGCCAGTGACAGAGCCCGGCGGCGCGACACGGACGGTCATCGTGACCGTGGACGACGACCCCGGGGTGTCCCGCGCGGTCGCCCGTGACCTGCGGCGCAGGTACGGCGAGCAGTACCGTGTGGTGCGCGCGGAGGCCGGGGAATCGGCACTCGACGCCCTGCGGCAGATGAAGCTGCGGGGCGACCTGGTCGCGGTGATCCTCGCCGACTACCGCATGCCACGGATGAACGGCCTCGAGTTCCTGGAACAGGCCATGGACATCTACCCCGGCGCGCGGCGGGTCCTGCTCACCGCGTACGCCGACACCGGCGCGGCCATCGAGGCGATCAATGTGATCGACCTCGACCACTACCTGCTCAAGCCGTGGGACCCGCCGGAGGAGAAGCTCTACCCGGTCGTGGACGACCTGCTGCAGACGTGGCTGGCCTCGGACTACCGGCCTACGCCGGCGATCAAGGTCGTCGGGCACCGCTGGTCGGCGCGCTCGTCCGGGGTCCGCGAGTTCCTCGCCCGCAACCAGGTGCCCTACCGCTGGTACGCCTCCGAGGAGCCGGAGGGGCAGCGCCTGCTCGCCGCCGCCGGCGCGGACGGGCTCCGGCTGCCGCTGGTGCTCACGCCGGAGGGAGAGCCGCTGGTGAAGCCGTCCGACCAGGAGCTGGCCACCCGCGTGGGGCTGTCAACGACGCCGTCTGCGGACTTCTACGACCTCATCGTCGTCGGGGGCGGCCCGGCCGGCCTGGGCGCGGCCCTCTACGGCGCCTCCGAGGGGCTGCGTACCGTACTGGTCGAGCGCACCGCGACCGGCGGCCAGGCAGGCCAGAGCTCCCGGATCGAGAACTACCTCGGCTTCCCGGACGGCGTGTCCGGGGCCCAGCTGACCGAGCGCGCCCGCCGCCAGGCCGCCAAGTTCGGCACCGAGCTGCTCACCGCCTGCGAGGTCACCGGCCTGGAGATCAACGGCCCGTCCCGCGCCACTCGGCTCTGGGACGGGTCCGCCATCGCGGCACACACCGTGATCCTGGCGACCGGCGTCTCGTACCGGCAGCTTGACGCGCCCGGCGTGGCCGAGCTGACCGGTCGCGGCATCTTCTACGGCTCCGCGCTGACCGAGGCGACCGCCTGCGAAGGGCAGGACATCTACATCGTCGGCGGGGCGAACTCCGCCGGGCAGGCCGCGGTCTACCTCGCCAAGGGCGCGAAGTCCGTGACGATCCTGGTGCGCGGATCGTCGATCACCGCGTCGATGTCGCACTACCTCATCGAGCAGGTCGCCGGCGTACCCGGCATCTCGGTCCGTACGTCCACCGAGGTGGCCGCCGCGCACGGCGACAAGCACCTGGAAGGGCTCCTGCTGCGCGACACGAAGACCGGGCAGACCGAGCTCGTCGACGCCCAGTGGCTGTTCGTCTTCATCGGCGCCGCCCCGCGGACCGACTGGCTCGAAGGCGTCGTGATGCGCGACAGCCGCGGCTTCGTCATCGCCGGCCCCGACCTGTCCACGGAAGGCCGGCCGCCCGTGGGCTGGGAGCTGGACCGGCCCCCGTACCACCTGGAGACATCCGTCCCCGGGGTCTTCGCCGCGGGCGACGTACGCGCCGAGTCCGCCAAGCGAGTCGCGTCCGCCGTCGGAGAGGGAGCCATGGCCGTCATGCTCGTGCACCGGTATCTGGAGCGGCTGTGACCACGCAGCCGCTGCCACCCGCCCAGCCGTCGCGGGCCCCGCAGACCTCGCAGGCGATGCCGTGCGGCGTGGACGAGCTGCGCTCGCTGTTCCTGTTCGAGAAGCTGTCCGACGAGCAGCTGGTGTGGCTCTGCGGGGAGGGCCGGGTGGAGCTCTTCGGCCCCGGCCAGGTGTACGCCGAGGGCGACGCCGCGACCTGCTTCTACGTACTGCTCGAGGGCACGGTCGTCCTGTCCCGGCGGGTCGGGGAGGACGATGTGGAGGTCAACCGCACCTCCGCCACCGGGGTGTACTCCGGCGCCTTCATGGCCTACCTCGGCGACCGGGTCCCGCAGGTCTACAACAGCTCACTGCGGGTCACGGTGCCGTCGCGCTTCTTCGTTATCTCGGCGGACTCCTTCGCCTGGATGATGCGCGAATGGTTCCCGATGGCCGTGCACATGCTGGAGGGGCTGTTCTTCGGCAACCGGACCACCCAGCAGGCCGTAAGCCAGCGCGAGCGGCTGCTGGCCCTGGGCTCGCTGTCGGCCGGCCTCACCCACGAGCTGAACAACCCCGCCGCCGCCGCGCTGCGCGCCACCTCCGCACTGCGCGAGCGGGTCGCCGGAATGCGTCACAAGCTGGGCATGATCGCGGCCGGGCCCTTCGAGCGCGCCACTCTGGAAACCCTGGTCGGCCTGCAGGAAGGCGCCGCCGAGCAGGTCGCGAAGGCTCCGCCGCTCAGCCCGATGGAGGCGTCCGACCGCGAGGACGCCGTCGGCGACTGGCTCGACGCGCACGGCATCGCCGGCGGCTGGGACCTGGCCCCGACCTTCGTACAGGCGGGGCTGGACATCGACTGGCTGGAGCAGGTCGCGGCGGCGGTGGACGAGGGCACGCTGGAAGGCGCGCTGCGGTGGCTGAACTACACCGTCGAGACCGAGCTGCTGATGAACGAGATCCAGGACTCCACCAGCCGAATCTCGAGCCTCGTCGGCGCCGCCCGCCAGTACTCACAGCTGGACCGCTCGCCCTTCCAGGTCGTCGACGTCCACGAGTTGCTCGACAGCACCCTGCAGATGTTCTCCGGAAAGATCGGTCCGGGCGTCACCATCGTCAAGGAGTACGACCGCACGCTGCCCAGGATCCCCGGCTACCCGAGCGAGCTCAACCAGGTCTGGACGAACCTGATCGACAACGCGGTCTCCGCCATGGAGGGCACCGGCACCCTCACGGTGCGTACCGCCCTGGACAGCGACCGTGACCACGTCCTCGTCGAGTTCGGCGACACCGGGCCGGGCGTGGGCCCCGACATCCGCGAGCGGATCTTCGAGCCCTTCTTCACCACCAAGCCCGTCGGCGAGGGCACCGGCCTCGGGCTCGACATCTCCTGGCGCATCGTGGTCAACAAGCACCACGGCGACCTCCAGGTGGAGTCCGTCCCCGGTGACACCCGTTTCCGCGTACACCTCCCGCTCACTGCCCCGGAGCGCGAGCCTGCGCCCAAGCCTGAGCCCGTGCCCGCGCCTGACCGACAGCAGGAGTCATCATGACCACCATCCCCGGCATCGACCCCGCCGTCCCGCCCAGCGGGAGCGGCTGTGCCGAGTGTGACGCCCGTGGCGGCTGGTGGCTGCACCTGCGCCGCTGCGCCCAGTGCGGCCACATCGGCTGCTGCGACACCTCCCCCGCCCAGCACGCCACGGCCCACGCCGCCGCCACCGGGCACCCCCTCATCCGCAGCTTCGAGCCCGGCGAGACCTGGTACTGGAGCTACCCCGCCAAGGAGTTCGCCGAGACCGGCCCGCCCCTGGCCCCGCCCGAGTCCCACCCCGTTGACCAGCCCGTTCCCGGTCCTGCGGGCCGGGTGCCCGCGAACTGGCGCAGCCTCCTGAACTAGGCCCTGTACGGGCGATCACGAACGGCCCCTTCGCCGCTCCCCCAGCCTGGCGGCTGGGTGGGGGTCCCCCGGCCGAAGGCTGGGGGAGAGAGTGCCCCCAGCGCCTTGCGATGCACCGCACCGGACGACGCCGCTGTGACATCAGCCGCCGGCGCGGCGGGCGCCCGTGATCGCCCGGACCGGGCCGGCGGGAATGCGGGCGGGGGGTATGGCGTTACGGTCACCAGAGACACCGGATGAACATGAATCCCATCCCCAGGGACCGGTGAAACGATCTGGAGGCCCGCCAATGGCACGTAACGACGCCCGCCCCGTCATCACGCTGCGTTCCACCGCCGGAACCGGCCACACGTACGTCACGCGCAAGAACCGGCGCAACGACCCCGACCGCCTCGTGCTGCGCAAGTACGACCCCACCGCGGGCGAGCACGTCCTCTACCGCGAGACGCGCTGACCCCCTCCCCTTGTGAAGGATCCCGCATGAACATTCGTATCCACCCCACCTACCGCCCCGTCGTCTTCCGCGACCGCTCCGCCGGCTTCGCCTTCCTGACCCGCTCGACCGCGGACTCCGCGCAGCACGTCGCGTGGGAGGACGGCAACACCTACCCCGTCATCGACGTGGAGGTCTCCTCCGCCAGCCACCCCTTCTACACCGGCAACTCCCGCGTCATGGACACCGCCGGCCGCGTAGAGAAGTTCCGGCGCCGCTACGGCTCAACTGGGGCTTGACGTCTGCCTGTCGGCGAGATCTGATCATCCGGTCGGCCCAGTTCCACAGAGAGGACGTCCGGTGAGCAGCCTCAACAAGGGAGCCGCCAAAGTCGAAGTGAGGCTCCGCTGGGACCCCAGCCCCCTGGGCGCCCCACCCAGCGACCTCGACATCATCGCCGCCACCTACCGTGCGGCGAGCCCGCACGGTGCGCCGGCGTACCTCGTGCACTTCGACAGCCGCTCCCCCGACGGCACCATCACCCTCAACCGCGACAGCAAGAACGGCAAGGGCCTGGGCGACGACGAGGTCATGACCCTCGAACTTGACCGCCTCTCCCCCGACTACTCCCGCGTCCTCGTCGGCATAGCCATCCAACAACGCGGCGGCCACCTCACCTTCGCCGACATCGCCAACCCCGCCGTCCGCCTCACCGAGGGCTACAACAAGCTCTCCGAGACCGACTTCTCGCCCGTCGCCACCTCCACCGCCGCGACGGTCGCCGAGTTCATTCGCGACGGCTCGAGCGCCTGGCAATTCCGCGCCGTCCTGCGCGGGTTCGACGCCGACCCGGATTCCTTCGCCCGGACGATGGGGGCCTGAGAGCCTGTCGGGTGACCTCTGATCGGGCGGCCACGCCCTGGCACGCACGCTTCCCACGTTGCCGAAATGCCCTAGTAGCTCCGCTACGAGGACATCCTCCCCCAGACTCCGTCCGGGGGGACCCCCAGCGCCTTGGAATCGCACGCACCAGACCGCATCCGCTCTCCGATCGAAGGTCACCCGACAGGCTCTGAGGCGGGCACAGGCACGCCCGGCCGTCACTGCGGTGTCGGCCGATTTCCGTTCGAACGGCCGGCCACGAGTCGATCACGGCGTCGACCGGGGCCTTGCGCTCCGCTTACTCACCGGTAATGATCCCGCCACGGGCGCGCAACGGAGCCGCCCGTGAACGGAGTCCGCCATGGCAGTCGCGAGACGCAGGTTCCTGACCTACCTGGTCGCCGCCCCCACGCTGACCGTAGCCGCTCAGCTCGTGATGGACGCGGTCGCCCCCGCCACCGCCTCTGCGGTGATCCCGACAGCGCCCGCGATCGCGGATCTCGTCGACCTCGGCGACATCCTGATCCTCGCCGGGCTGCCGACCTCGGACATGCTCGTCCTGGCGGTCGGCGAGGACGGCACCGCCACCCTCGGGCTCCCCAGGGAGGAGGTCGGCCAGGGCCTGACCACCGCCATCGCGATGCTGGTCGCGGAGGAACTGGACCTCCCGCTCACCGACGTACGAATCGAACTCGACGACGCCCGCCCCGAGTTGCTGTTCGACCAGCTCACCGGCAGCTCGAACTCCATACGCTCCCTGTACGACCCGGTGCGCCGCGCCGCGGCCGCCGCCCGGGTACGCCTGGTCGCGGCCGCCGCCGCCCGCTGGGGGCTCGCCGCGGGCAAGCTCACCACCGGCAACGGCTCGGTCGTCGCGCCCGACGGACGTACGGCGTCGTACGGATCGCTGTCGGTGGCCGCCGCGGACGCGAGCCTCACCGGCCTGACCGTCACCCTCAAGGCGGAGTCGCAGCACACCCTGGTCGGCACCCCGACCTCGCGCATCGACGCCCGGAAGATAGTCACCGGCCGGCAGGAGTACACCCTCGACCTGGACATCCCCGGCGCCAAGCCCTGCATGGTCCGCCGTCCACCGACGGTCAACGGCACGGTGAAGTCGGTGGCCAACGAGGCCGCGATCCGGGCCATGCCCGGGGTGCTCGACGTCGTCGTCATCCCGACGGGCGTGGCGGTCGTCGCCGAGACCTTCGGCCAGGCCCTCGCCGGTAAGGATGCCCTGGAGGTCGCCTGGGGCCCCGGCACCATCGACGGCCTCTCGGACGACGGCATCCGTACGAAGCTGAAGGCCGCGGCCCCTTCCTTCTCCTTCCTGGCGCTGACCAAGCACATCGACGCCGAATTCGACTTCGCCTTCGTCAGCCACGCGCCGCTGGAGACCAACTCGGCGGTCGCCGACGTACGTTCCGACCACGCCACCATCTGGTCCGGCCTGAAGTCCCCGATCGTCGCCCAGCAGACCATCGCCGCCGAACTCGGGCTGCCCGAGGACAAGGTCACCGTCCACGTCGTCCAGGCCGGCGGCTCCTTCGGGCGGCGGCTCTTCTTCGACGCGGCGCTGGAAGCCGCCCAGGTCTCCAAGGCCTCGGGCCGGCCCATCCGCCTCATGTGGTCCCGCATCGACGACATGCGCCACGGCCGCATGCGCCCCGCCACCCACCACAAGCTCCGTGCGACCTACGCACTCGGCCAGGTCCTCACCTTCGAGCACCGCGTCGCCGCCGTCGAGACCGACTTCCGCCACGGCCTCGGCGAGATCCTCACCGCGATGGCCGCCAAGCTCCCCACCGGACTCGGCAACGAGACCATCGCCCAGACCCTCTTCCTCACCACCGTCAAGTCCCCCTACAACTTCGGCGTCACCACCCAGACCCTCACCGAAGTCCCCCTCACCATGCACACCGGCTCCTGGCGGTCCGTCTACTCCGCGAACGCGCGCGGCGCCGAAGAGATCCTCGTCGACGAACTCGCCACCGCCTTCGGCAAGGACCCCCTCTCCTTCCGCCGCACCTTCCTCAAGTCCGACGCCCAGCGCGCCGTCCTCGACAAGGCCGCCGCCGCCGGCAACTGGGGCCGCACCATGCCGCCCGGCCACGCCCAGGGCATCGCCTTCCACGAGGAGTACAAGTCCCGTACCGCCTGCCTCGTCGAGATCGACGCCACCGACCCCAAGGCCCCCCGCGTCACCAAGGCCGTCGTCGCCGTCGACGTCGGCCGCCCCATCAACCCACGCGGCCTGGAAGCCCAGATGCTCGGCGGCCTCACCGACGCCATCTCCACCACCCTGCGCGCCGGCCTCCACATCGACAAGGGCCTGCCGCTGGAGGGCAGCTACTCCCAGTTCCACTACGCCCGCCAGAAGAACTCCCCCACCGACGTCCAGGTCATCGTCCTGCCCCCTGCGGCTGACGCCGAGCCCGGCGGCGCCGGCGAACTCGGCGTCCCCGCCGCCGTCGGCGCCATCGCCAACGCCTACGCCCGCGCCACGGGCACCCACCCCCGCACCTTCCCCATCAACTTCGACGTCGACTTCACCCCCTTCCCCCGCTGAGGAGTCCTTCGTGCCCTCCCACACCTTCTCCGTCAACGGGAAATCCGTCACCGTCGACGCCCCCTCCGACCTCCCCCTCCTCTGGGTCCTCCGCGACCTCCTCGGCATCCGCGGCCCCAAATACGGCTGCGGCATCGACGTCTGCAAAGCCTGCACCAGCCACCTCGACGGCGCCGCCATCAACCCCTGCGTCGTCCCCGTCTCCGAAGCCGCCGGCCACGAAATCACCACCATCGAAGGCCTCGCCAACGGCGACACCCTCCACCCCGTCCAAGAAGCCTGGCTCGACGTGGACGTCCCCCAATGCGGCTACTGCCAGCCCGGCCAGATCATGGCCGCCGCCGCCCTCCTCAAGACCACCAGCACCCCCACCGACGCCGACATCGACGCCATAGCCAACGTCTGCCGCTGCGGCACGTACGTCCGCATCCGCGAGGCCATCAAGGCAGCGGCCGAGAAGATGGCCTGACCGCGGAGGTGAGGTCGGGCCCAGAAAGAGGGCCTAAAGTGCTTCGGAGCCTGACGCCAACTACGCGGCGTGCGCACCCGGCCGCTTGAAGACCTGCAACCCGTGCCAGACGACGAAATCGGGATCGACGGCTGGCCGCCCAGGCCGGGGCGCAGCCAGCGGCTGTCCGTGCAGGGCATCCACGGTCTGTCCCGCCTTGCTGCGGGCCACGTACATCTGGGAGACCTGGATCCGGAGATCCGGCATCAGGCCGAGGACCCCGAGATCAAAGAGCGCGTGATGCAGGGAACACAGCGCCAGGCGCGTCCCGTCCAAGCGCGTCGCCATCCCGGTCCCCCGGCTTTGGTGGCGGGGGCGGGATTTGAACCCGCGACCTTTGGATTATGAGCCCAACGTGCTGCCGAACTGCACCACCCCGCGTCGGTAGTGCCAACGATAGAGACGATGAGCCGGAACGCTCAACTGGTTTTCCGGGGACGGGAGACTGCTGCGGTATTCCCTTCGCCGGGTGTTCCGTAGCGCCCTGCGCTGCTCATCCCGGTAATCTTCTGGTCCGACCCGGCGTCCGACCGCGAGGCTGACCACCGTTGAACACACCGCTCGACTCCGTCGCCGGCGCACGGCAGGCGGTCACCGTCATCCTGCCGGTGCGGATGGCCGCCGAACCTGGGTGGCCGGAGGGGCCGATGCCGTTCGAGCTCGGTGAACGGCGGACGGATGCGGGGACGCGGGAGAGGTACTTCACGCCGGCGGCGGCGCGGGTCTTGTACGGGGCGCCGGGGCGACCCTACAGGTGGCACCAGGTCGCGGATGTGACGCATGGGCCGATGCGGTTGCAGGGGATGGAGCTGCTGCGGACGGGCACGGACCGGGACGCCGAACGGGCGCTGGCGGTGCTGCACTTCACCGTCGAGGGGCCGCATCTGCTGGAAGTGTTGCGGGCGATCGGGCATCGGCATACGTCCGGACCGGATCCGTTGAGTGGGCCGTTGGCGCCGGAGACACTCCTCGGCGGCGTTGTCGACGCGGTTTCGCCGCAGGCGCCGTTTGCGCTCGCGCGGCCGTACACCGTCGCCTTTATGACCCCGGCAGAGGGTGACAGGGTGCCGGAGGAGTGGTTGTGGGCGCTCGCGTCGCGGTCCAGCCCCGTGGACTTCCCGGTGCGGGCAGAGGATCTGCCGGGGATGTTGAGCGATGTCGTACGGATATCGGCCGACTGGAGTGCGCTGGTGCTGCGGCATGGTGCCGCGTATGTCGGCCATCGGCCCGATCGGGGCGACGGGGACTTCTACGACTTCGCCGCGCTCCACGCCCGCACCGTCTATCTGGACGCGCTGCTGCTGGGGACCGTACAGCGCGACCACATCAACGAGTTGGCGGACGATCTGTCGGAGGTCTTCGAGGGGGACACCGGGCTGGCACGCCGGGTGGCCGCGCTGGAGGAGCGGATCGCGCGTTTCCGGAGTACGTACTGGCGTCAGCACCTGACGGCGCACGGCCCGGCGAATGAGCTGCTGGTGGCGTATCAGGCGCTGCACCGGCTGCCGGCGCGGTTCGAGGCGATCCTGGCAGAGGCGGCGGACTACGCGCGACTGGTGCAGACGCAGGAGAGCCAACAGATCAGCGGCGCCCTCGGGGTACTCACCGTCCTCGGGCTGCCGCTCGGTACGGCGCTGAGCATCCTTCAGGTGCTCGGGGATCAGAGTCCCTGGCATCTTCTCGTCGCCCTGGCCGCGGCCTTCGCCGCGACCGGGGCTGCGCTCACGACCCGGTACGGACGCCTCGTCCTGGCCTCGCTGCGTGGCTCGGGGCGGCGGGTCAGGAGAGGAGGCGGCGGGTGACGTTGGTGGTGGCGAGGTCGAGGAGTTCGTCGCCGCGGCCGGAGAGGATGGTGCGGGTGGCGTAGAGGGCGAAGCCGGTGAGCTGTTCCTTGGTGATGGTGGGGGGCATGGAGAGCTCTTGGCGGGCGGTGAGGACTTCGACGAGGGCGGGGCCGTCGTGGTCGAGGGCGGTCTGGAGGGCGGCTTTGAGGTCGTCGGGGCGTTCGACGCGCCGGCCGTGGAGGCCGAGGGATTGGGCGACGCCGGCGAAGTCGGGGTTGTCGAGGCCGGTGCCGAAGGTGACGTAGCCGGCGGCTTTCATCTCGAGCTCGACGAAGCTGAGGGCGCTGTTGTTGAAGACGACGACCTTCACCGGCAGGTTGAGCTGCTTGAGGGTGATGAGGTCGCCGAGCATCATGGCGATGCCGCCGTCACCGGAGAGGGTGATGACCTGGCGGCCGGGGTGGGAGGCCTGGACGCCGATGGCCTGGGGGACGGCGTTGGCCATGGTGCCGTGGGTGAAGGAGCCGACGAGGCGGCGGCGGCCGTTCATGGTGAGGTAGCGGGACGCCCAGACGACCGGGGTGCCGACGTCGGGGAGGAACACGGCGTCGTCGGCGGCGAGTTCGTTGATGACGCGGGCGACGTACTGGGGGTGCATGGGGGTGCGGTTGTGGTCGTTGACCGCGAGTTCGTCGAGGGATTTGCGGGCTTTGGCGTAGTGCTGGCGCATGCGGTCGACGTGCCGGGTGTCGGTCTTGGGGTTGAGGCGGGGCAGGAGCGCGTCGGCCGTGTCGCGTACGGTGCCGACGAGGGGGAGGTCGACGCGGGTGCGCCGGCCGATCTGCTCGCCGCGGATGTCGACCTGAACGACGCGGGCGTCTTCCGGATAGAACTGGCGGTAGGGGAAGTCGGTGCCGAGCATGAGCAGGGTGTCGCAGTTCTCCATCGCGCGGTAGCCGGAGCTGAAGCCGAGCAGGCCGGTCATGCCGACGTCGTACGGGTTGTCGTACTCGACGTAGTCCTTGCCGCGCAGCGCGTGGACGACCGGGGCCTGCAGGGCGGCGGCCAGTGAGACGACCTGGTCGTGCGCTCCGGCGCAGCCTGCGCCGGCAAGGATGGTGACGCGTTCGGAGCGGTTGAGGATGTCGGCCGCGGTGTCGAGTTCGGTGTCGGACGGGCGGGCGACCGGGGCGGTGGCGCGGATGACAGAGGCGCGCGTGTCGCGGTCGATGGAGGCGGTGAGGACGTCGCCGGGGATGACGAGCACGGACACGCCGCGCTTCTCGACGGCCGTACGGACGGCGATGTCGAGGATGTACGGGAACTGGTCGGGGTTGCCGGCCAGTTCGCTGAAGACGGAGCACTCCCGGTAGAGCTCCTGGGGGTGGGTCTCCTGGAAGTAGTTGCCGCCGATTTCGGCGGAGGGGATGTGGGCGGCGATGGCCAGCACCGGGACCCGGCTGCGGTAGGCGTCGTACAGGCCGTTGATGAGGTGGAGGTTGCCGGGGCCGCAGCTCGCCGCGCAGACCGCGAGCCCGCCGGTGAGCGAGGCCTCCCCGACGGCGGCGAAGGCGGCGGCCTCCTCGTGGCGGACGTGCTGCCAGGTGAGGGTGCCGTCCTTGCGGAGGGCGTCGGTGAGGCCGTTGAGGGAGTCACCCGGGAGGCCGTAGACCCGGCGTACGCCCGCGGCCTTGAGGGACTCGATGATGAGGTCGGAGACCGTACGCGCCATGCTGTGCCACCTTTCAGGGCCTTTTCCGCAGCGATCAGGTCAGGGCCACTGCCGCCTCACTCGTGTGGGTGAGGAAGGTGAAGGACTCCTGCAGATAGAGGTCGACGCTGGTGGTGTCGTGGGACTGGTAGCCGATGGACAGGTCCTGGCCCAGACGGAGTTCGTAGTCGCCGCCACGGGTGGTGAGCAGGAAGGCGCCGGTGATCGCGGGCGCCCAGATGATCTCGCCGTCGATGAGGCGGGCGAGGTGCTCGTGGATGGGGTAGCCGTGGTCGGAGGTCTCGTTGACGGTCGTGTACGCGTCCGCGCTGAGCGCCAGCGAGTACGGGCCGTCGACGCCGGCCAGGCGCAGGGCGGTTATGGCCTGGCTGATGCTGTCCGGGTAGTCCAGGGCCTGGGCGGGCAGGGTCAGCGGGGGGTTGTCGGAGGCGGCCCGGATGCCGTGGATGCCGACGGCGGCGTAGCCCTCGAAGATGGCACTGTCCTCGGCGAAGGCGATCAGACGGGCGGCGTCCTTGGCGGGCTGCCAGTCGGGGTCCTTGGCGCCGCGCTCGACGTCGTCGACGGCCCGGCGGTCGACGGTGAAGGGCACGCGCAGCTCGACCAGCGGCTGGGAGCGGCGCAGGCGGGCGATGACGCCAGGCCCGGGTGGGTCGATCGGTGCGGTGTGCCCGGTGGAGATCGCGGCGAGGGTGGCGCCTTCCGCGTCGGGTACGTCGACGAGTCGGCGCCCGGCGATGTGGCGGGTGAAGGTGCGGCGGACCTCGTCCTCCAGGTCGGCCCAGGCGGCCTCGGAGACGGGGGCGAGTTCGCGGTGGAGGTTGTTCATCGCGCGATCCTCCTCTTCAGGTCGCCGATGCCGAGGGAGCCGTCGGCGGCGGGGTTTTCGGCTCGATGCTCTGCTTCCGGCTCCGATAGCGGCTGCGACTCCGACTCGGGCGAAGGCGGCGGGTCGTCGAGGAAGTCGGCGGTCGGGACATGGAAGAGGGTCCCCGTGACCGCGGTGGAGAAGTCGAGCAGCCGGTCATGGTTGCCCGGGGGGTCGCCGATGAACATGTTGTCCAGCATCTGCTCGATGACCGACGGGGTAGCGGCGTAGCCGATGAAGTACGTGCCGAACTCACCGCGCCCTGGAGCGCCGAAGGGCATGTTGTCGCGGATGATCTGCCGTTCCGTGCCGTCGGGGTCGGTGATGGTGGTGAGCGCGACGTGCGAGTCGGCCGGCTTGATGTCGTCGGGCAGCTCGATGTCGGAGAGCTTTCGGCGGCCGATAGCGCGTTCCTGGGCCTCGACCGGCAGGGCGTTCCAGGCGTCCAGGTCGTGGAGGTACTTCTGTACGACGACGTAGCTGCCTCCGGTGAAGTCCGGGTCCTGTTCGGGGTCGGCGGCGCCGATCACGGCGGCGGTGTTCGCCGCGGGCCCGCTGGGGTTCTCGGTGCCGTCGACGAAGCCGATGAGATCGCGTTCGTCGAAGTACTTGAAGCCGTGCACCTCGTCCTGGACGGTTACCGCGCCGCGCAGCCGTTCCATGAGCTGCGAGGCCAGCTCGAAGCACAGGTCGAGCTTGCCGGCCCTGATGTGGAAGAGCAGGTCCCCCGGGGTGGCGATCGCGGTGTGCCGGGCGCCGGCGACCTCCCGGAAGGGGTGCAGTTCGGCCGGGCGCGGCCCGGCGAAGAGGCGGTCCCAGGCCTCGGAGCCGATGCCCGTGACGCAGGTCAGCTTCCCTTCCAGGATGCGGAAGCCGACCGAACGCACCAGCCCGGCGAGGTCGGAGAGCAGCTCGCGGACGACGGACTCCCCGCCGGGGTCGATGGTCACAACCAGGAAGATGGCCGAGCTGGTGATCGGGCTCAGCACCGCCTGCGGGACGGCCTGCTGCTCGGGCATGGCTCGCTCCTGACCCTCGGGAACACCGGCGTTCACCGGAGTCCACCGGAGTGGTGAGAGTCGGACACGATCATCGTCTCATTCACGCGTCACCTTTTCGCGGCGTCGAGAATGATGCGGGTCACCGCGCCCGGGTCGGTCAGGTAGACCGCGTGGGGTGCGTTGACCTCGACGGTATGGGCCTTGGCTCGCTTGGCCATGGAGCGCTCGGCGGCGGGCGCGATGGCGTGGTCCTGGCGGGCGACGAGGTACCAGGAGGGGGATCGTCTTCCAGGCGGGGGTCCCGGACGCCTCGGCGAAGACCGCCGCCTTGGGCGGGCGCTGGGTGGCAGCCAGGACTGCCGCCCGGGCGGCAGAGAGCCGGTTACTGAGGAAGACGTCCCGGAACTTGTCCGGCTTGATGTACAGGTCGGCGCCGCCGCCAGCCCCGGTGAGCGGCACCCGGTTGAGGGTGCCCGGCGTCAGGTGCGAGCCGGGGAACTTGGTGCCGATGGACGCGATGGTCTCTCCCTTCTCAAGGGCGTACGCGGCCAGGTAGACGAGCGCCTTGACGTTGGCGTTGCCGGTCGCGGCGTTGCTGATGACCGCACCGCCGTAGGAGTGGCCGACCAGGACGACGGGCCCGGTCACCGTCTTGAGCAGGGCCTTCAGGTACGCCGAGTCCCCGGACAGGCTGCGCAGCGGGTTGGCGGGGGCGACGACGCGGTAGCCGTCCCGCTGGAGGCGGCCTACGACCGTGTCCAAGCCGGAGGCGTCGGCGAAGGCGCCGTGCACCAGCACGATCGTGGGTTTGGGCGCCCGGGCGGCGGCCGGGGCCGCCGAGGCCGGGAGGGCCAGGAGCGCGCCGGCTCCCAGGCTCGCCGCCGCGGCGACGATCGCGAGCAGACGCAGGTGGGCACGCACAGAGGTCGCAGAGGTCATCAGTGTCTCCGGATTTCCGGGGTGAGTGAATGCCTCTCGCCGATCATGTTCGGCGGGCATCTCCATCAGGCCCCGGTGCCCGTGCGGCGGCCAGATGACCGCGTCCGTTCGGGTGAGCGGCGCGGCGGCCCCGGCGGAGCCGCCGTCAGCCCCTGAGGAAGTCGATCAGCGCCGGGTTGACGACCTCGGGGTGCGTCCAGGCGATGTTGTGCGGCCCGCCGTCGACGGTGACGAAGGTCAGGTCCTTGACGAGGGCCGGCAGCCGCTTGGCGGTGGCCTCGTACGGCAGGATGCGGTCGGCGTTGCCGTGGATGAGCAGGGTGGGGATGTCGATCCTGGGGACGTCGGCGCGGAAGTCGGTGAGCCAGGTGTCGACGCAGGCGTACGCCGCGTGGGCGGAGGCCGCGACGGCGGTGTTGAAGCTGTTGTTCCAGGCCTGGTCGCTGATCCTGGTCCCGCCCAGGGTGTCGACGTTGTAAAAGTTGTCGAGGAAGTCCTTGAAGTAGGCCGGCCGGTCGGCGACCACGGCGGCCTTGATGCCCTCGAAGACCGACCGGTCGACGCCCTCGGGGTTGTCGTCCGTCTTGAGCAGGAACGGCGGGATCGCCCCCATGAGGACGGCCTTGCTCACGCGCGCCGAGCCGTACGTCCCCAGGTAGCGGGTGACCTCACCGGTGCCCATGGAGAACCCGACCAGCACCACATCAGGCACGTCCAGGTGGTCGAGGAGCGTGTTGAGGTCGGCGGCGAAGGTGTCGTAGTCGTAGCCGATGACCGGCTGGCTGGACCGGCCGAAGCCGCGGCGGTCGTAGGTGATGACGCGGTACCCCTCCTCCAGCAGGACGCGCTCCTGCTTCTCCCAGGAGTGCCCGTTGAGCGGGTAGCCGTGAATGAGGACGACCGGCAGGCCGCTGCCGTGGTCCTCGTAGTAGATGTCGATGGATCCGGTGTTCTCCTGGCCGACGGTGACGAAGGGCATGGTTGTTCCCTCTTTCGGTCGGATTCGGCGGTACGGATCAGTCAACACCCGGCCGCCGGGTTGGACCACTCGGGGGAACTCGCGGGCGCGCCGACCCAATGGGCGCCCGGCCGGACCCAGCAGGTGTCGGGTCATGGCGGGACCGCGGGCTGCCGAGCAGCACCAGGCTCAGAGCCAGCCGCTGCGACAACTGCTGGAGGACCTTGTCGGCGCCGGGACCGGGTCGGCAGGTCCTCGTACACGTGGCGCGAACCCCAGGCGTGGACCACCGGAGGAAACAGCCGTGCCCCGTACGAGTCATCCTCGCTGCGCAGGTCAGCGGCGGGTAAGCTCCATGATCCAGTTGGTCACCCAGGTCTTTCCCCCGTCCACGGAGAACGCCTGCTCCCAGCGGGCGGACTCCTCGGTGATGTCCGACCAGATGAAGCGCGCCCGGATCTCCTTGCCCGCATGGGTGTCGTCCCCGTAGAACTCGCCCCGACCATCGGTGAACCGGCCGACGACCGGCGGGAACAGCTTGCCGGTGCGCTTGCTCGACCAGTACAGGGACCACTGCTCGCGCTGGGGATCAAACAGCCGCAGGGTGAGCCCGGCAAAGCCCCTCGTCGGGAACTTGATCTCGTCGAAGTTCGCCCCGCCGTCGAAATGCCGGGAGGCGCGGCTGACGGCCGGGAACTCCTCCCACGCGCTCGTTTCGTCGAGGAAGTCCGTCCGCCACCGGTTGGTGACATCCCAGATGCCGGTGAGGAAGTCGAAGTCGTTCATGAGCGGTCTCCTGTGGTGCCCTCGGGGAGCGAATCGGCGAGATAGGCGTCAAAGTCGGGGCGGTCAGGCGCGAGCATGTGCCTTACCCATGCGTCGCGTTCATGGAGGATCGGCGGCAGCTCCCAAACGCAGCCGATCAGCGACCGGTCCAGCCGGACGAAGTGCGTCGGATCGCTGTTCGGGCAGCCCAGTACCGGCTGACCCGCCGCCGCCCCGCCGAAGTGCAGGACGTTGTCCCACACCCAGCTGTACGCGTTGAGGTAAGCCCCGTCGTCCCCTCCCCGGTGGAGGACGACGAAGGCGGCCGGCGGCGTGCCGTCCGGCCCCGGCAGAAGCTCGGGGAGAATCGCGTACGCCGCCTTCTCGACCTCCGGATCGATACCGGCCGGGTCGGCGGTGACGTGATAGCGCTTGATGCGGCGGCCGCCCACCTCGACGGGGGACAGCACGCGCAGCAGTTTCTCTGTGAAAGCCATGAGTGGACCGTAGAGCCGCTTCACTGACATCTTGTGTCAGTGAAGTCGAGCCGCCTCCTGTCGATCCTTCTGCTGCTCCAGACCAGGGGCCGAATGACCGCCGCCCAGCTCGCCGGGGAGCTGGAAGTGTCGGTACGGACCATCTACCGCGACATCGAGTCGCTGCACGTGGCCGGCGTACCGCTCTACGGAGACGCCGGGCACTTTGGCGGCTACCAGTTGCTCTCCGGCTACCGCACCCGCCTCACCGGGCTGAGTGCCGGAGAGGCGGAGGCGCTCTTCCTCTCCGGCATCCCCGGACCCGCCACCGAGCTCGGGCTCGGCTCGGCCCTCGCGGCGGCGCAGCTCAAGATGCGCGCGGCGCTCCCACCCGAACTGCGCACGCAGGCCGAACGGATGCAGTCCCGCTTCCACCTCGACGCGCCCGGCTGGTACGCGGAGGACGACGACGTCCCGCATCTGCCACAGGTCGCGGACGCGGTATGGCACAGCCGGGTGCTCGATATCCGCTACCGCCGCTGGAAGGAGCCGACTGATGTGGACCGGCGCCTGGAGCCGTACGGTCTGGTGCTCAAGGCAGGCCGCTGGTACATCGTGGCGGGACCGGGACCGCGCACGTACCGTGTCGACCAGATCCTCGAACTCGTCGTACGGGACGAGAAGTTCCAGCCTCCAGGGGACTTCGACCTGGCCACCTACTGGCAGCGCTACCAGACAGACTTCCACGCCCGCCTGTACCGGGGAGAGGCGGTTGTCCGCCTCTCGCCCCGAGCCGCGTCCCGCCTCACGGGAGCGGCCGCCCGGGCCCTGACCGACACCGGAACCGCCGAACCGGACGGCTGGACCCGCGCGGTGCTCCCCATCGAGTCGCTCGACCACGCCCACGGGGTGTTCCTCGCCCTTGGCGCGGACATCGAGGTCCTCGGACCACCGGATTTGCGGGCTCGCCTCGCCGAGACATCCCGCGCTCTGGCGGCCCGCTACGCCACCGCCTGACCGATGCGGACCACCATCCATGGTCCCTCGCCGGGCGCCACGGCCGCTGAATACCGACGGTTCGCCGAGGAACCCCGAGGGCCAGCAGGCCGGCTCCTTCCACCCGGACGCCATAGCGCAGTGCGGGCTCCCTGAGAACGGGCGCTGCCGGACGTCCTGAGTTCGGGCGACAAGAGACTCAGATCAGGTCACCGCCATGTGACCTCAGTCACTCGGATCGGCGAGGAAAGAGACACGCAGCTTTTGCAACGACTCATCCGTTGCTGCTGCCGTTGCCGGCGCTGATCGCCCTGCCGCGCAGCTGGGGCGCGCTCACGGTGTCCCGGCGAACTTCTGGCCGTTGAGCTCGAACTCGACGGCCAGCACCGAGCCGGCCGGGCCGGGACCGGCCTCGGTGTAGCGGCCGATCCGTCCGAGCTGGGAGTTCTTGAAGATCGAGATGTAGTGGTTGGCAGCCTCTTCGGCCTGCCCGTCGAACCACAGGCACGTGGTGAAGCCGTCGGACGCTCTGACAACGACACTCACTCATACATGGTTACGCTCACTTACCCGACTTCGAGGGCCGGCAGTTGAATACCCCGTCGGCGGATCCCGGACCGCAAACTAATCGCTGGCCCGCGCAGAGCCGCGACGCCACAATGAGTCGATCTTGACGCTCCGGACCGTACACGAAGGACCCAGCCGTGACCACCGAACGCATCGGCCCGCCCCTCGCCGGGGACGAGCGCGAGACGCTGCGCACCTTCCTCGACTACCACCGGGCCACGCTCGCCATGAAGTGCGAGGGCCTGTCCGACGAGGATCTGCGCCGCCAGTCGATGCCGCCCTCGACGCTCTCGCTGCTCGGCCTGGTCCGGCACATGGCCGAGGTGGAGCGCACCTGGTTCCGCATCGTCGTCAACGGCGAGGACATCCCGCTGGTCTGGTCGAAGGAGATGGACTACCAGGTGGCGTACGACGCCACCGGCGCGACGCGCTCCGAGGCCTTCGACGCGTGGCAGGCGGAAGTCGAACACGCCCGCCGGATCGAGCGGGAGGCCGAGTCGCTCGACGTCACTGCGCACAACGCCAGGTGGGGCGAGGATGTCTCGCTGCGCCTGGTGATGATGCACATGATCCTCGAGTACGGTCGCCACAACGGGCACGCCGACTTCCTGCGCGAGGGCATCGACGGCACCGTCGGCGCCTGATCTCGCGGCCGGTCGGCCCCTTTACTGCGGCGGGGCGCCGAAGCGCGCCAGACAGTGCCAGACCTTCTTCAGCGCCTGCGGGTCGTGGCGGCCCGTGCGCGCGGCGTCGCCGACGGCCCGGGGGTCGAGGTGGCCGTCAACGGCGATCGCGGCGCCCAGGTCGACGTACTCCTGCCCGCGGTAGTCCGCGTGGCCGCGCAACTCCTCGACGCCCAGCCGGAATCCGGCGTGCCACTCGACCGGGCACGGCAGCCGGCGCGCCGCGGCCTCCACCGCCGTGCCGCGGTGGCTTGGGTCGAGCACCAGGGCCTCGACGTCGCGGCTGAGCGTCACCGGGCCGTGCACCTGGGCCTCGACGTAGTCGTCGAGGGCGTCGTGGTTGTCGGCCTCGGCCGCCGCGATCAGCGGCGTCACGGCGGTCGCGACGCCGAAGGCCACCGGCTCGAAGAAGCTGTCCGGGTAGCAGAACGTGGTTCTCGGCAGCACGCGCCCGCCCAGCCGGAAGTGCGCCGAGCCGAACCGTGGCGCACCGCCGACCGGCTTGCGGCGGAAGTTGAGCGCGCCGTAGACCGGCCGCTCGTGCGGGGGCACGTCGTCATAGGCGGCGCCGAAGATCCGGCTCTCCCAGCGCCAGCGGTCGCCGCCGGAGTGGGCGGTCAGGCCGCCGTTGCTCGTACCGGTGACGAACTGCGAGTGGTAGACGCCGTCCTCGGCCAGGGCGAGCAGGATCGGCCGCCCGCGCACCAAGCGGTCCGGGTGGAGGTTGAGGGTGACCCGCAGCTCCGGGTCGACAGGGCCGCCGGAGGAGAGCGACGCGACGTGGCGGACGGCCCGTTCCTGGGACGACCGCTGCATCGGCTTACCCGAGCGGGCCATAGCGGTGATCATTCCACAGGGTGCCTCTAGGATCGATCGTCGACCGCCGACCCTTGGACGGAACCAGGAGCGATGAAGCCATCCACCAGCCAGGACATGGTCGTTGACGTCATCGAGCACGACGGCGAACAGCTGAGCTGCGCGCTGCTGACCCCCGTGGACGCGGCAGCCGCGGTAGCGACGACCGTTGTGCTGCTGCACGGCGCCGGCACGAGCGAGAAGGGACGGCTCACCGCGCTCATGGAGGAGTTCGCGGCTCGCGGCTGCCGGACGCTGGCCTTCGACTTCTCGGGCCATGGCGGCAGTTCGGGTGAGCTGAGCGAGCTGAGTCTGCGGCGGCGCTTCGAGCAGGCGGTGGCCGTGATCGGCGAGCGGGTGCCGGCCGGGGACGCGCTGGTGCTGGCGGGGTTCAGCATGAGCGGGCAGACGGTCGCGGATCTCGCGGCGCACTACGGTCCCCGGGTGACGGCGATCGGGCTGTGCGCACCGGCGGTGTACGCGGCCGAGGCCTGGCCGGTGCGGTTCGGTGCCGGGTTCACCGAGATCATCCGCAGGCCCGGGAGTTGGCGGGACTCCGGGGCGCTGGAGTTCTACCGGGCGTACGGGGGCCGGGCGGTGCTCGTCGTGCCGGGCGCCGACGCGGTGATTCCGCAGGCCGTCACCGAGGCGGTCGCGGAGGCGCTGGGGACTCGGTCGCGTTTCACCCGGCTCGTCCTCAACCGGGCGGACCACCAGTTGGGGATGTGGCTCCGCGACCACGCCGACGACCGGGGGCGGTTCGTGGAGGCACTGCTGGGCGAGGGCGAGGACGAGGGCGACGGTGAGCCGGGCTGGGCGCAGGCCCGGGCCTAGGTCGAGAAGCAACTGCCCGACGGCGAACACATCCGCCTTCGCCGACCGTTACGCCGCCGAGGGCGGCCGCCTCGCCGCCGAGCCCGCCGACCACCTGTAATGGCGGCTACTGGACGCCCTGGCCTTCGCCCCTGACGCCGAGAAGGCCGCCGTGCCGTGGCGCGAGCTGGGCCGCACCGACCTGACGCCGGAAGTGCTCACCGGACGGCTGGAGGACTACGTCGGGGCGCTCTTCCAGCGGTACGGCTGACGGGCTTCGCGGAACCGGTCCCCCACCGCCGCGCGTCCGAACCTGTGTGCAGTTTGTCGAGGCGACCGGGCTCAGCGTGCGATCCGCGGCGTGGGTGCTGCAACGCCGCGAGACCCCGCTGCGCTTTCATCTGTTCTGCATGGTCCACATCGGCTCGCAGACCTTCTACGACGAGGTGGCGGCTCGCCTCGGCGACTGCGACGTGGTCGTCGCCGAGGGCTTCGGCCAGTCGCGGCGGCGCTTCACCCGGCTCCGGCTCCGCTTCTACGGCCTCACGCACCGCGCCCACGGCTCCGAACTGGTCTACCAGCACATCGACTACGCCTCCCTCGCAGTGCCGGTGCTCTGGCCCGACATGGACCCCCCGCCGCCGCAGGACGCCGCAGCGCGCACCAAGCGGCCACTGTGGAGCTATCTGCTCTTCATGGGCTTTGTCCTACTGCTCCCGCTCAAGGCCCTGGCCGTCCTGGCGCTGGGTGGCGCCCGTTTCCTGGCGCAGTCGATGGACCTCAGCATCGATGACACCACGGTGCTCAGCGACGGCGACCACCTCTCGGCCATCGTCCTCGACGACCGCGACGACCTGCTGGTGGCCGCCCTCACCCGGCTCCACGAGGAGCGGGCCGCCGAGCCCGTCAATGTCGCCGTCGTCTACGGCGCCGCGCACATGCCGGCTGTCGTACGGCACCTGAACTCCGCGTACGGGTACCGGCCGACCGGCGGTGATTGGCTGACCGTCCACGGGATCAAGCTCTGAGGTCAGATCAGGCTTCGAGCAACTGCGTACGCAGGTCGGCGATCAGGTTGTCGCCGATGCCCAGCCGGTCGCGGGCGTAGCCGCACACCGAGCCGTGCCCGGCGTTCAGCGCCGCGAGGAAGAGCCGCATCGAGTCGGCGGGGGCCAGGCCGTAGCCGGGCCAGAAGTCCTCCCTGTCGGGGCGGCCGGCCTTCCAGTCGGCGATGAGGCGCTCGGTGGCGAGTTCGGAGAGCGCGTAGTCGGCGATGATGTCCTCCTCTCCCACGCCCAGCAGTGCCAGCACGAGCCCCGCCACCAGCCCGGTACGGTCCTTGCCGGCTGCGCAGTGGAAGACCAGCGGCGCGGTCCCGTCGCCTGCGATCAGGTGGAGGACCTGGCGCAGCTCCTCGACGCCGTCCTCGGCAACCTCGGCGTGCAGGTCGGCGAAGAAGCGCACCGGATCCACGTCGTGGGCCAGCCGGGACTGACTGACAGGCCGGTGCTCGACGCTCAGGTTGTGCCATGCGAGCCCGTCGCTCGCCGGCACCCGGCCCTTGGCGGCGATCTCCTGCGGGTACCGCAGGTCGATGACCGTACGTATCCCGAGCGCCCGGAAGCGCTCCCGGTCCTCCCCCGCGTCTTCCCCCGCCAGCTTGGACAGCGAGTCGGACCTGTACAGCCGCCCCCAGCGCACGGTACGGCCGCCGTCGCCCGTATAGCCGCCCAGATCGCGGAAGTTGTGCAGCCGGGCGAACTCGATGTGTCTCGTCACGCGCGCACCCTACATTCGGCCCACAGGGTGGGCGGAATGTCGACGCCGAGCCGGCGGCCGCGCACCAGGATCCGGAACGCGAGGCGGGTGAGGTGCGGGGGCAGCCGGGGGGCGAAGGTGACGGTGTTTCCGGTCCGGCGCAGGCCGCCGAAGCCGGCGACGAGGGCGGTCCAGCTGCCGGCGGGGGAGGCGAGGTGGAGGCCGACGTCGCGGGTGTTGTGCTGGAGGTCGTGGAGGTCGATGGTGGCGGCTTCGGCGAGGTAGTCGTAGGCGAGGCGCAGATGGCCGGTCTCGGCGGCGATGACGGAGTGGACGCCGAGCCCGTGGTTGTACGGGACGGCCATGGCGTCGGCGGCCTCCTGCCAGCTCGCCTGTTCGGCGTCGTCGACGCCCAGTGCGTCGGCGGCGCCCAGTGCGTCGGCGGCGCCGGGGTGGCGGGCGGCGGCTTCGGCGGCGGCGCGCAGGTTCGCCTGGGCCATGAGGTTGGTGTACGTGTTGTCGTCGGCGATGGCGCTGTACTCGTCGGGTTGCCGCGCCAGCCGATGTGGCCGTTGGAGAGGGCGAAGACGGATTCGCTCTGGGCCAGCACGTCGAGGTTCAGGGCGGCCTCGCGCAGTTGCCACGGCTCGACGGTGTAGCCGGGTCGTTTATCACGCAGGGGTCTCCATCGGTTCGGCGAGGTCGATCACAACGAGGTCGTGCACAACAAAGTCGGCGCGGGACGGCGGCCGGCGGAGCCGGGCGGCCATCCGGTGGACTCCCTCTCGCGTCGGATCCGTACGGAGCCCGGATACCCTGTGGGTGAAGCCGCACACGGGATTATGGTGGAGTCGTGACAGCCGCCGTACTGGAATTGCTGCCGCTCACCGACCGCATGGGGGTCCGGGCGGCCGGTGAGGTCTGTCTGACCACGCGCGCGTCGTGGGAGCGCGCGCTGGGCGCTCTGGTGGGGCCGGGGGACGACGTGCACCTGGAGCTGTCGGGTGTCACGTATGTCGATGTGGCAGGGGCGTCGGCGGTGGCTGCCGCCGCCACGAGGCTGGAGGGGGGCAGGCGGTTGGTGCTGCACGGGACACCGCCGCAGTTGCGGCTCGCCCTGGACGCCTTCTGGCCCGGCCTGACGGCGATTGAGGTGACGCTGAGTTGAGACAGGCCCAGGCAGCCGAGCGCTTTGTGCACCCGGCGCTGTTCTACCGGGACCCGAAGGAGTACCTGGCCGGTACGGTGCCCTTCCTGCTCGACGGCCTCGCCAAGGGCGAGCCGGTGGCGGCGGCCGTTCCGGCCGGCAACCTGGAGTTGCTGCGGGCGGAGTTGGGTGACCGCGCCGCCGATGTCCACTGCCTCGACATGCAGCAGGCCGGCCGTAACCCCGGGCGCATCATTCCGCGTGTCCTGCGGGCCTTCGCCGACTCCCATCCCGACGCCGACAGGGTACGGATCATCGGTGAGCCGATCTGGCCGGGCCGCGGCGACGTGGAGTACCCCGCCTGCGTCCAGCACGAGGCCCTGATCAACCTGGCGTTCGCCGGGCGTGACGTCACCATCCTGTGCCCCTACGACGCCGGGCGCCTGGACGACGCCGTACTGGCCGACGCCCACGCCACGCACCCTGTCGTGGTGGACGGCGGCCGCGAGCAGATCAGCGCCGTCTACGCCCCCGCCCGCGTCGTCGCCGCCTACAACCGGCCGCTGGCCCATCCGGCGGGCGCCGCCGCCCACTCCTTCGATGGCGACGGCCTGACCGACGCCCGGCACGCCGCTGTCGAGGAGGCCCGGGGGCTCGGCCTGGCGGAGGCCCGGCTCGTGGACTTCTCCCTGGCCGCAGGCGAGTTGATCACCAACAGCGTGGTGCACGCCGGCGGCTCGGGCGTCGTACGCGTCTGGACCGAGGACGGCCGCGTGGTGTGCGAGGTCCGCGATGCCGGGCACCACACCGACCCGCTCGCCGGGCGCCGGCCGCCGTCGCGGGACCAGCCCAACGGCCGCGGCCTGCTCATGGTTCACTACCTCGCCGACCTCGTCCGCGTTCACACGGGCCCGGACGGCACCACCACGCGCTTCTACATGGACCGCTGACCTGCGGGTTCCTTGCGGGGTGGCGGGGGCCACAGTCCGGTGGGAGAGTTCCGAGAACGGTGCGAATGTTCCAGTCCCACGAGAAAGGGACGCAGCATGCCGCTCATCGATTTCCGTGCCTTGCGTGAACTCGTCGCCGAGTTCGACCGCCTCAGCGCGGTGGCGGCGCCCCGCGCCGTCTCGAAGGCGATCCGGCGCCGCGTGGAGGATGTGCAGTACACGGTCTGCGTCTACACAGGGCTCCGCGATCCGCACGCTGCCATGTCCCGCGCGCGGCGACTCCTACGCGACCGTACGGGCAGCGCCAAGACCTGAGTCACGCCCGGGCGTGCCCGGCGGCCGGGTTGTTCTGTGCTTCGTGGGTCAGTGTTTCGTGGCGTCCTTGATCTTCTGGATGGCCTGCTTGGCGTCGCCCTTGGTCTGGTCGATCTTGCCCTCCATCTCCAGGCTCTCGTTGCCGGTCGCCTTGCCGGTGGCCTCCTTGGCCTTGCCCTTGATCGTTTCGCCGGTGTTCTTTGCCTTCTTGTGTGTACTCATGATGAGCGCCTGCCCCCCGGGTCCCGCTGAAAACTAGGCCCTGTCCGGGCGATCAGGGTCGGATAGGCCGCGGCTCACCCGGAGAATGCCAGCAGACTGGTTTGTCCGTGGGTGTTTCGGCAACGCCGCAAGGTGTCGTGTCCGGGGGCACCCCCAGCCGCCAGGCTGGGGAGGACCCCCACCCAGCGTCTAGCTGGGGGAGCGTCGCTGGCCCGGCCATGATCACCCGGACAGGGCCTGGCCACGCGACTCGTGGACGTGGCGGCCGAAGAGGGCGCCGCCGACGACCACGAAGCCGACGCCGATCAGGTAGCACTGCACGATCAGGACGGTGCCCACGGCGCCATACGTCACGGCGTTGGTGATGATCAGCGGGGAGAAGACGAGCGAGGAGAAGGCGCGCAGGCCGACGAGGCCGAGCATGGTGGCCACGGCGCCCGGCAGGAGGGCGGGCCAGGGGATCTGGCCACCGAGGAGGAAGCGCTGGCCCCACCAGAAGAACAGGAATCCGAACAGGACGGCGGCCCCGGCGCGCAGGATGGCGTCGATCCATCCGTGGCGGAGAAAGCTGCCGGTCTGGGCCTCGACGAAGAGGTACGCGGTGAGCGCGGCGAGCCAGACGGCGCGGCGCCACTGGCTGTGCCAGGGGCTGGAGGGCAGCTCCCAGATCTTCAGGTAGGCGGTCTCCACGCTCGCGGCGAAGGACAGCCCGAACAGCGCCAGCGCCAGGACGCTGAAGGCACTGGTGGCGCTCAACACCTTGCGGGGCGCGGAGAACAGCTTCTGCACTGCCTCCGCGGGCCGTGCGGACAGGCCCATGCCGTCGACGACCCATTGGCCGAAGCCGTGGTGCCGGAAGGGCACGGCGGCCGCGACCACGATCAGCAGCGGCACCAGGGTGACCATGCCGAGCGCGGCGAAGCCCATGGAGCGGTGCAGCAGCTCCAGCTCGCCGCCCTGCTGCCGAAGCCGCCCGGCCCATGAGTCGTGCCAGCCCTGGTGCAGCCGGTGCAGCTTCATCGCATACCTCCCACGGGACGTCTGCCCTGCGGGGCGGCGGCCAGTCGGGCGCCGGTGGCGGGCCGCCGGTGACCGGAGGAAGCTGGAGGGCAAGTGAGGCGATCGGTGCGCGGCGTTCCGGGTGAGGTGAGGCGCTTGGCAGGCCGAGGACGAGCTGTCCAGGGCGCGCCCTGCTGGGTGAGCCTGCTGACGCATGACCTGAAGGCGGCGCAGCTCTTCTACGGTGAGCTGCTCGGCTGGGACTTCCGGCCGGGCTGGCAGGGCGAGGACCGCTACACCGTGGCCCACGTGGACGGGATGCCCGTCGCGGGTCTGGGACGGACGGCGGAGGGCGCGGAGTGCCCGGTGGCGTGGACGGTGTTCTTCGGGGCGGAGGACGTGCACCAGGTAGCGCAGAGCTGCCGTGAGAACGGGGCCACGGTCGCCGTGGGGCCGCTGGAGTACGGCAAGGGGCGGGTGGCGTGGGCCTCGGACCCGGCGGGCGCGAGGTTCGCCATCTGGGAGGGGGATGTGTCGCCCGCCTGGCGGGTGGAGCGGCAGGCACCCGGCCCCGTGCGGCTGGAGCTGCGGACCCGGGACGCCTTCGACGCGGCACGGTTCTACGGCGCCGTGTTCGGCTGGGACGCCGGCGGCCCGGTGCCGTACGACGTGCGGTTCGAGGTCGACCGGGTGGTCCTGCGGATCGGCGGGCGGCCGGTGGCCGGGATGTTCGGCGGGGCCGTGGAGGCGGCCCCCGATCCGCAGGTGCGGCCGCGCTGGCAGGCGTACTTCTGCGTGGACGACGTCGACGAGGTGGTCGGGCGGGCCGCCGGGCTGGGCGGCACGGTGATCGCCGGGCCGGGCACGTCGCCGTTCGGGCGGGTCGCGGTGCTGCGCGACCCGGAGGGCGGCATATTCGGCCTCGCCGCCCTCACGGGCTGAGGTACTTCTGACTTTCCCGGTTACGGATTCCGGGGCGTCGGCGGTTGCGGGCCGGGCCCGGGCCGCCCGGGCGGCGGCGGAGGAAGCGGATCCGGCTCCAGCGGTCCGGGCCGGGCGGGCGGTACGGGGTCCGGGTCCAGCGGGGGCCTCGGGCCGGGCGTGGGCCCGGGTTCCGGGCCGCCGGGCGGCGAGGGCGTCGGCGACGGGGGCACGGGGTCGGGTCGCAGGGCGGGGGAATCAGGGACTGACGGTGTACCCATCACGGACCTCCCGTTGGTTCGCGGTGCCTGCCGGACGGCTACCCGGTGCGTCCGCGCTGATGCCGCCGTTTTCCCGGGGGGAACAGGGGAAGCCGACCAGTTGCCCCTCGGACGCGCCCGTAGGACACCGCCCGTAGGACACCGCCCGTACGAACCGCCCGCAGGACCCGTAGGCCAGACCCATAGGCCATAGGAGGCCATCCCATGTTCCAGGCAATAGCAGACGTGCTGCGCAGCATCGGAAGCGCGATCGCGACCGTCGTGACCCTGCCATTCCGGGCTCTGGCCCGGCTGTTCGGCGGGGGGCGAAGGGCGACTCACTGACCCCGCCGGTACGACTGAGCAGTCGTACGGCCGCACGAACCCGGACGCCGTTGGCACCGCCCGGGCCCGACGCCGAACTCGCGCGGCTGCGCGCCGGGAACGAGCAACAGCGCCAGGCCCTGTCCGGGAGGGCCGTGATCGACCAGGCCCTGGGCATGATCATGGCCATGGCCCCCTGCTCGCGCGACGACGCCTGGGCCTTCCTGGTCCGGGTCTCCCAGCACAGCAACACCAAACTCCGTGCCGTGTGCGAGGCCTTGGTCGCCACAACCGACGGAACCCCTCTTCCCCGCGAGGTCGCCCGGACCCTCGATCCCCTTCGCGCGGCGGCACGGACCCCGAAGCCCAAGCCCGAGCCCAGTCCCTAGACGGGCCGCAGGGCCGCCTTGATGATCCCGGGCTCCCTGGCGCGGAGGCGCTCGTACAGGTCCGGCGCGTCATCCAGCGTGGCCCAGGTGGTGATCAGGCCGGCCGCGTCGAGGGGGTCGCCTTCGCGCAGCAGGGCGAGCAGCTGGTCGGTCCAGCGCCGTACGTTGGCCTGGCCCCAGCGCAGTGTGATGGCCCGATCGAACAGGTCGCCGAGCGGGAACTGTGGGAACCAGCCCCCGTACACCCCGACCACCGAGCAGGTGCCGCCGCGCCGGACCGTGCCCAGGGCGTGGTGCAGGGCGATCAGGCGGTCCGGCTGCACCTTGAGCGTCTGCAGCAAGCGGTCTGGCCAGGAGCCCTCGGCGTCCATGCCGACCGCGTCGATGGAGCTGTCGGTGCCGCGGCCCCCGGTCAGCTCGCGCACCGCTCCTACGACGTCGTGCGCCGACCCAGGGTCCAGGGTCTCGGCGCCGTGCGCGGCGGCCAGCTCACGGCGGTCGGCTGCCGGGTCGACGGCGATGACCCGTTCGGCGCCCCGGTGGCGGGCGATCCGTACGCACATCTGCCCCACCGGGCCCAGCCCGTGGACGGTGACGCTGCCACCGCGCGAGACGTCCGCGTACTCCACCGCCTGCCACGCGGTCGGCAGCACGTCCGACAGCAGCAGTGCCGCCGCCTCCGGCACGTCGGCGTCCTTCTCCGGATCCAGTACGACCGGCCCGAACTGGGCCTGCGGCACGCGCAGATACTCCGCCTGGCCGCCGGGGACGCCGCCGTACATGTGCGTGTAGCCGAACAGCGAGGCACCTTTGTGGCCCTTGAGGTTCTGCGTGGTCTCGCACTGCGCGAAGAGCCCGCGGTCGCACATGTAGCAGTGGCCGCAGGAGATGTTGAACGGCACCACGACGGTGTCGCCCAGCGACAGATGCGGGGCCGCGCGCGGGCCGACCTCCTCGACGACGCCCATCACCTCATGGCCGAGGATGTCCCCGGGTTCCATCGCCAGGCTCGCCCCGTGGTCGTACAGATGCAGGTCCGACCCGCAGATCGCGGTGGCGGTCACCCGGACCACCGCGTCGGTGACCGCCTCGATCCGGGGGTCGGGCACCTCCTCGACCGCGACCTTCCGTGGGCGCTTCCAGACCACAGCCTTCATCGTCCGCTCCGATCGCCCCGATTAGTCCGATCTGTCTGCCCGCTCTTCGGCTGCCCGATCCCGCACCTCGTACACCCGGTGGTAGGCGACGCCGGGTGCGGGTAGGGGTCAGGTGGGAGAGGCGATTGCCATGCGTACTGGGAGTGAACCGAGGCAGGCACTGAGTCCGCTGCGGATGCGGCGCGCCTTCACCGTGTGGGGGCTGGTCTGGGCCCTGGTCGGGACGGCGATCTTCGCGGCGGCCGGGCGGCCCGGGTGGGCGATCGTGTTCGGGGTGGTCGCGGTGCTGGCAGCCGTGGACCTGGCGGTGATCGCGCACCGTATCCGGCAGGGCCCGCACTGGCAGCCGGGGCCGGATGTGCCGCCGCACGGGCCGGCCGACCGGCACTGAGCGCCCACGGGGAAGGGCGGAAAAGGCGGAAGGCCCGGGGCTGATGCCTCCGGGCCTTCCGATTCAGTAGCGGGGACAGGATTTGAACCTGCGACCTCTGGGTTATGAGCCCAGCGAGCTACCGAGCTGCTCCACCCCGCGTCGTTGAACCCAACCTTACGGTGTGTGGTCCGCAGAACCAAATCGCGCCCGGAAGGGCAGCGCTCACGCGGTCTGCGTGGGCCTGCGGCGCGGAGCGGCGGAACGGGGCGGGATGGAACGCATGTGTTCGCGGACGCGACCCAGGATGTCGCGGAGCGCGGTGATGTCCGTGCGCCCCAGGGGCGCCAGCAGGAGCCGATAATTGCGTTGCGGACGTCAGGGCCGGGCCGTAACTTCTGGTCCGGCCCTGTTGTCGTTGATCGGAGAAGGCTGTTGCTCGTCTGAGGTCCTGAGACACCGACCGTGCCGGCGCTTCTGCGCGTCCGCGCGGCCCGGATACGTCGTCGACCTCGGCAGCGAGCCGCCTTCAGGCCTGCGCATCCCCGCCGTATCCCGACTTTTTTCCCGGTGTCTCCACACGTTGCCCATCGCCACTGCGAGCAACCTGGAGGCCCGTATGGGGCACTCACCCACCTCGATCACCTGCTCCCGCCTCTCCTTCGCCTGGCCGGACGGCACACCGGTCCTCGACGACTTCCATCTGGTCGTCGGCCCCGGCCGCAGCGGCCTGATCGGGGTCAACGGCTCGGGGAAGTCGACCCTCCTCAAGCTCATCGCCGGCGAGCTCGTCCCCACCGGCGGCACCGTCCGCGTCAGCGGCGAGGTCGGCTACCTCCCGCAGAGCGTCGCCCTGGACACCGCGCTCCGCGTCGACGAGGCGCTGGGCGTCGCGGTAGCGCGGCGCGCACTGCACGCCATCGAGGCAGGCGACACGGCCGACGAGCACTTCGCGGCGGTCGGCGACGACTGGGACGTGGAGGAGCGGGCCCGGGCGACCCTCGACCAGCTCGGCCTGCCGCACATCACCCTCGACCGGACCATCGGCGAGGTGTCGGGCGGCGAGTCGGTGCTGCTGCGGCTGGCGGCGCTGCTGCTGCGCCGCCTGGACGTCCTGCTGCTGGACGAGCCCACCAACAACCTGGACCTGGAGGCACGGCATCGGCTCTACGACGCCGTCGCCGCCTGGAACGGCGTCATGGTGGTCGTCTCGCACGACCGCGAGCTGCTGGGACTGGTCGACCAGATCGCCGACCTGCGCGACGGCGAGGTCCAGTGGTACGGCGGCAATCTGGACGCCTACGAGGAGCAGCTCGCCGTCGAGCAGGAGGCGGCGGAGCGCATGGTGCGCGTCGCCGAGGCCGACATGAAGCGGCAGAAACGCGAACTGGCCGACGCCCAGGTCGCGTTGGCGCGGCGGGCGCGCTACGGGCAGAAGAGCTACGAGAACAAGGTGGTACCGCGCATCGTGGCCAATGCGCGGAAACGCCAAGCTCAGGTCTCCGCCGGCAAATACCGCATCATGCACACCGAGAAGCTGGAGGAGGCCAAGGAGCGGCTGGACGAGGCCGCCGAGGCGGTCCGCGACGACGCCGAGATCCGCGTCGACCTGCCGCACACCGCCGTGCCGGCCGGCCGCATCGTGCTGACGCTGCGCGACCTGCACCTGCGTTACGGGGGCCGTGTGGCCGGTACGGAAATCCGCGGGCCCGAGCGGATCGCGCTCACCGGGCGCAACGGCGCCGGCAAGTCGACGCTGCTGCGTACGATCGCGGGCGAGATCCCGCCGGTGGCGGGCGAGGCGGTGGCGCACGTACCGCTGCGCTGTCTGCCGCAGCGCCTCGACGTCCTGGACGACGAACTGACCGTGGTCCAGAATGTCGCCGCCTTCGCGCCGGCCGCCACCAACAACCAGATCCGGGCCCGGCTCGCCCGCTTCCTCTTCAAGGGCGCCCGCGCCGACCAGCCGGTCGGCACCCTCTCGGGCGGCGAACGCTTCCGCGCGACCCTGGCCGCCCTGATGCTGGCCGAGCCCGCGCCGCAACTGCTGCTGCTCGACGAGCCGACGAACAACCTGGACATGGCGAGCGTCCGCCAGCTCACGGCTGCTCTCGCCTCGTACAAAGGCGCACTGATCGTGGCCGGCCACGATGTGCCCTTCCTGCGGGACATCGGAATCACGCGGTGGTACCGGCTGGACGACGAGCTGACGGGAATTGATCCACTGTGAGCGCGAGTTGAGAGAAAACCGCGACGCGAGGAGAGGCAACTGATGCGCACCACAACGCTCGGCAGCAAGGGCCCCGAGGTCGGAGTCGTCGGCCTGGGCTGCATGGGGATGACCTATGCCTACGATCCGGCCGGCCGCGACGAGGCAACCTCGGTCGCGGTCATCCGGCAGGCGCTGGACCTGGGCGTGACCCTGATCGACACGGCGGACGCGTACGGGCCCCACACCAACGAGGAGCTGGTCGGCCGCGCGCTGGCCGGCCCGTACCGGGAGCGGGCGGTGCTGGCCACCAAGGTCGGCCTGGTGGTGACGGGTTCGGAGGACGGCAGGCCCGTGTACGGGCGCGACGGGCGCCCGGAGCACATCCGCAGGTCGATCGACGACAGCCTGCGCCGCCTCGGCACCGACTACGTCGACCTCTACCAGCTGCACCGCATCGACGAGGAGGTGCCGGTCGAGGAGACCTGGGGCGCGCTGGCGGAGGCGGTCACGGCGGGCAAGGTGCGGGAGATCGGGCTCTCGGAGGTCTCGGTCGAGGAGATCAAGCGGGCGACCGCGATCCATCCGGTGGCCTCGGTGCAGTCCGAGCTCTCGCTGTGGACGCGGGACCCGATGGCGGACGTCCTGCCCTACTGCGAGGAGCAGGGCATCGCCTTCCTGCCCTTCTCCCCGCTGGGCCGTGGCTTCCTCGCCGGCCGCTTCGCCTCCTTCGACGACCTTCCCGCCGACGACATGCGCCGCCGGCTCCCCCGCTTCCAGCAGGAGGCGCTGCGCGCCAACCTCGCCATCGTGGGCAAGGCGCGGCAGATCGCCGACCGCCTCGGCTCCACCCCCGCCCAGGTCGCCCTCGCCTGGGTGCTGGCCCAGGGCCGGTACGTCGTACCCATCCCCGGCACCAAGACGCCCGCCTACCTCGCCGACAACGCCGGCGCGGCCGACCTGGTCCTGTCCGCGGCCGATCTGGCGGAGCTCGACGCCCTGCCGGCGGCGGAGGGGACTCGGTACTGACCGTGATGACCGCTGACGACGTGCTGTCCGTCCTCGCCGTGCTCCGGGGGGCCCGCGTCAGTGTCTGGATCGGTGGCGGCTGGGGCATCGACGCACTCATCGGGGAGCAGTCCCGCCGCCACCGCGATCTGGATCTCATGCACCGGCAGGACCAGGAACCGACCGTCGTCGCAGCTCTCGCGAACGCCGGTTTCGCCGAGACCCTCGACCTGCGTCCGGTGAGGTTCGTCGTCACGAGTCCGGGCGGCCAGGAACTCGATCTGCACCCCCTGGTCTTCGCTCCGGACGGCGCGGCCGTACAGGCCTCGCCGGACCCGGAGCGCCCGTTCGTCTACCCTGCTGACTGCTTCGTCACGGGGACGATCCAGGGGACGCCCGTCCCCTGCCTGTCAGCGCGGCAACAGGTCTACTTCCACCAGGGGTACGAACCGGCCGACCACGACCGCCGTGACATGGCCCAGCTCCGCAGGGTTTTCGGTATCGCCACACACTTCTGACCGGCGGAGCCACTGAGCTACCGCTCACCGCTCCAACTCCACCTCGACCAGCCGGTACAGGTGCCGCCTGGCGTCGTCCGTGCTCAGCGGGGGCGCCTGGCAGAGCCGCTGCAGGGCGAGGCCGTCGACCAGGGCGGAGAAGCGGACGGCGAAGCCGTCGGAGTCGTCGGAGTCGTCGCAGGTGAAGTCGCCCTCGGCGTGGCCGCGTTCCACGAGGGCACGGATCTCGGCGTGCAGGCGGCGTAGCGTTCGGCCTGGCCACGGGCGAAGGCCTGGTCGCCGCGGTCACCGGCGTTCCAGTAGTCGAACCACATGCGCCAGTGCCGGTCGGTGTCGTCCGTGAAGAGGGTGTCGATCATCAGCCGCAGACCCTGCGTGGCACCGGGCGCACTGTCGGCGGCCTCGCTCATGGCGGCGTAGTAGGGCTCGAAGTGCAGGACCATCGCCTCGGAGAGGATCTCCTGAACGCTGCCGAAGTGGTACGTGACCGTGCCGACCGACACCCCCACCGCAGCCGCCACGTCGCGCACCCCGACCGACGCATAACCGCGCTCGGCGATCAGCGGGACCGCCGCCTCCACGATCAGGCGGCGCCTGACCTCCGTGGGCTGACGGGTGCGGGCGGCGGCGGCAACGGCGCGACGCGGCTTGCGTTCGGGGGCTGAGGTCATGCGGAGGTCCTCGGCACTGCGCGGTGCCATGCTCGCTTGGCCACTGTCTCTCCGTTCGCCCGTGCCTCGACGTGGCTGTCCATGATGAATTCCGTCGCGGTCGCGCGCAGCTCGGTCCCGGTGGTGATCTCCACGTCCCATGCCTCGCCTCGCCGCAGCCGCGTCTTCCACCGTGAGCTTGCCACGGCCGACAGCGGATCGCCGGAGCGGATCCGATAGGTCTCGGTCGCGCTCTCCTCGTAGCGCAGTCCGTCGGGGTAAGTACGGGTCCCGCCGTAGTTGGGGTCGACCTCCAGGGTCCACTCCCCCGTCGCCACATCGTGCGTGACGCGGCGCTCGGGCCGGTCGGCAGCGCCGGCAGGCGGCTCGGTCGTCCCCGCGAGCGGCACGGCCTGTTCGGGCTCCTCGAAGTGGATGGGCTCACGGCCCTCGTCGTACGCCGGGTCACGCACCGGGAGCAGTACGGCGCTGTCCGCGGGGAGCACGGTCAGCGCGCCCCGCTCGCCGTGCGGCCAGACCCAGGGCCAGTACGCGTCCGAGACGGCCACGCGGATGCGGTGGCCGGGCGGGAAGGCGTAACCGGTGGCATTGAGCCCGAACTCGACGTCCTCGAAGGTGCCCGGCGTCCACTCGACCGCCTGGTCGCGGCCGTGGCGGCTGAGCAGGTTGAGCACGCCTCGGGTCACGAGGGTGGACGAGCCGTCCGGGGCCACGTCGCAGACGCGGGCGATGACGTTGGCGCGCGGGGTGTCGCTGTCGAGGCGGAGGCGGACGCGCGGGCGGCCCAGAATCTCCACGCGGTCGGTGAGCGGGGCCGAGTCGAAGCAGACGGAGCGCCCGTCCTCCTCACGCTGGTCGGTCGGGAGGTCGGTCGGGTTTCCGTACGGGCAGAAGCGGCCGGCGTCGACGCCCGTGTGCTGCGGCGACCTGACCACCACCGGCTCGGCAGTGCCCAGAGGACGTTCGTCCCAGGTGACGGACGGCGACGGCCAGGTGTCCTCGCCGACCCAGCGGCCCGGCATGGTCTCGTAGAAGGTGGCCGGCGGCACCGAGTCATTGATCCAGCCGCGCAGCGCCGGGTCGTCCATGACCCCCGTCTCCTCGCCCTTCAGCCAGTGGTCCCACCACCGCAGCGTCTCCTGCAGGAACCCGATCGCCGGGCCCGGCGGCAGGCCCGTGTCGGGATACTGGTGCGACCAGGGGCCGATGAGGCCACGGACGGGGGTTATGCCGTCCAGATTCTCGACCAGGCGCAGCACCGTGTCCCGGTACGGGTCGGCCCAGCCGCCCACCGCGAGAACGGCGGCGTCGATCGCCGCGTAGTCCTCGCAGACACTGCCGTGCCGCCAGTACGCGTCCCGCTCCTGGTGGGCCAGCCACGTGTGCAGGTACGGCTCCAGCGCGTCCAGCCGCTCGCGCCACATCGGCAGCCACTCGTCCCCGACGGTGGCCGGGTCCGGCGGCCGGGCCGTGAACGCCAGCATGGTGCCCGCCCAGGCGAGCATGTCGATCCCGAGGACCGCTCCGCCGGTGTAGTGCACGTCGTTGTCGTACCGGTCGTCGGTCGAGCAGACGGTGACGATCGCCTTGAGGGGTTCCGGGCGAAGAGCGGCGACCTGGAGGGCGTTGAAGCCACCCCAACTGATGCCGAACATCCCGACCTTGCCGGTGCACCACGGCTGCGCCGCGAGCCAGTTGATCACGTCCACGCCGTCGTCCAGCTCGGTGGGCGTGTACTCGTCCAGCATCACGCCCTCGGAGTCGCCGCTGCCGCGCATGTCGACGCGTACGGAGGCATATCCGTGCCCGGCGTAATAGGGGTGCCGCTGCACGTCGCGCGGGGCGGTCCAGTCGCTCTTGCGGTACGGAAGGTACTCGAGGAGGGCGGGGACGCGGGCCGTGTCGGCGTCCGCCGGGCGCCATATTCGGGCGTGCAGGCGCGTGCCGTCGCGGGTGGGGATCCAGACGTCCTGGACCTCGACCTGGCGGTCGAACTGCTCTCGGTACCGCATACTGCCCCTTTTCTTGACGCCGCCCTCGCAGGCCTCGGGACGGCTGCGCCGGACTCCGTCCGTCGTGCCGGGGTTGGCGCGGGTGGCTGTGGTTGTCGGTCGGGTGCGGGCCGGTGGCCAGGTGGTTGTTCCCCCACCCCGCCCCTTCCCGAAACCAGGGGCGCTGCCCCTGGACCCCGGGAGGGTGCGTTGTCGGCTGCGGGTCCCTGGCCGGGTGCCCCTCTCGCCGGGTCGAAGGTCTGGCGTCGGAGGCCGGGGGCGGGCGATCCACATCGTGCCGCCCTGGTCGGGCTTGCCGGGGTGGCGGGGACGGACGCGGCGGCGCGAGCAGCCGCTGAGCAGCCAGGAGGCGCCGAGCGCGCCGCCTCCGGCCGCTGCGGCGGTGAGCACCGACCGCCAGGGGACGCTCGCGGCGCCTCTTCGGTGTCGGGAGGTGTCGGGCATACGGCCACCGCCCCTCTCACTAATCGCTCGCCGGAACGATTAAGTGAAGTCCGTGAACGACAACCACGCCCGCGACCCGCGCCAACCCCCGGACGCCGGTAATTGACCCGGGAAACGGACTCGCTACGCGCGAACACACAGCGGGCCCCACCCCGGGAAGGGGTGGGGCCCGCTGGCGTGTGAACGAAGATCGCCGGTCAGAGGCCGAACGGCCAGATGACGCCGTGGTGCATCGTGACCAGCACGACCAGCACGACCAGGTCGGCCGCGCCCAGGAAGAGACCCAGGATCGCCCGGCCCGGGCGGCGGGTGCCGCGGACGAGGGAGATGCCGCCGAGGATCAGGGCGAAGGGGCCCAGGACGGCGTTGAAGGCGAGGAGCCCGAGCAGGCCGAGCACGAAGGAGGCGACGGCCATGCCGTCGGCGCCGTCGGTGCCGTCCTTGGGACGGGTGCGGGCCCTGGTGGCGTCGGGCGTTGCGTAGGTGTCCATGAGTGCTTCCCCCTGGGTTGTCAGCGGTTGCGGGTGTGCGAGACGCGCTCGCGGATGTAGAAGGCGAGCAGCCAGGCACCGACGAGCCCGGCACCGGCCATCAGAACCGGGAGGGAGGTGTAGGAGGCGGCGCCGAGGAGGACCCCGAAGGCGACCAGGACGACAAGGAGGGCCATGTGCGCGCTCTTTCTCGGGTGGTGGCGAAGGACCTGCGAAGAGATTTTGAGTGAACAGTTGGAGTAACAGTTGTTCACTGACTTAAAGACTACTCGTCCCACGGGTCGCCAGACTCGGCGAACAGTTGTTTACTGGATGACATGAGTCACACCCTCGGGGTCAGACAGGCCCAAAAGCTGCAAACCCGTCAGGCCCTCCTCGACGCCGGCCTGCGCCTGCTGGAGAACCAGAGCCTGAGCAGCCTTGGCCTGCGCGAGGTCACCCGCGCCGTGGGGGTCGCACCGGCCGGCTTCTACCGGCACTTCCGGGACATCGCGGACCTCGGAGTCGCCCTGGTCGGCGAGTCATTGGGAAGTCTGCACGCGATGATCCAGGCGATCCTCGACGAGCAGGACGACGCCGCCGAGGTCATCAACCGCTCGGTCGACGTCATCGCCCGGCATGTACGCGAGCACCGCGCCCACATCCGCTTCATCGCGCGGGAACGGCACGGCGGCGTAAAGCCGGTACGGGAGGCGATCGCGGCCGAACTGGGGCAGTTCGCCGACGAGGTGGGCGCCGCGCTCGGGGCGCAACCGCTGTCGGAGGGTTGGAGCGCGGCGGATCTGCGGATGCTGTCCGAGCTCTACGTCGACCGCATGCTGATGACCGCCACCGCCTTCATGGAGGCGCCGGCCGAGGACCCGGAGGCCGAGGCGCGGATCGCGGGGACCGCGCGCCGTCAGCTCTACCTGATGCACCTCGGCCGGCAGCACTGGCTGGGCGGCTAGCCAGGCCCAGGCCTGTCCTAGCTAGTGGCCAGCGCCTTCTCCAGCTCACCGGTGAGGATGTCAGTGCTCTGGAAGGTCAGCCCGGCCAGGGCCACGTGCTTCCAGCGCACGGTCCCGGCCGCGTCGATGATGAACACCGAGCGGCGCAGGCCGAGTCCGGGCACGGCGATGCCGTACGACTTCACCACCTCGCGGGCGGTGTCGGCGAGCAGCGGGAAGCGCAGGTCGTAACGGCGGGCGAAGCCCTCGTGGCTGTCCAGGTCCTGGGGGCTGATGCCCCAGACGGTGGCGCCGAGGTCCTTGAAGCGGTCCAGGTCGGAGGTGTAGGCGCACAACTGCTTGGTGCAGACGGCGGTGTTGTCGCCCGGGTAGAAGACCAGGACCAGCGGCTTGCCGCGCTGCTCGGAGAGCGTGTAGCTGCCGCGCACGGCGTCACCGGCACTGTCGTCGGTGGCGAGGAGGAGGCCGGGCAGGGTGAAGTCGGGCGCGGGGGTGCCGACCTCGGGGGTTTTGGCCATGGGAGTCCTTAGCTCAGGGCGCGAAGCGCGAGGGCAGCGGCTCGTCCGCCGGCGGTTCGCTGGCCGCCGGTTCGGGGCCGTCGCTCGTCAGGTAAGCATGGCCGACCGTCGGTTTCGTCACCAGGTCGGGGTGGTTCATGGCCCCGCGGCGCAGGAGGGCCTACTTCACCGCGGGGCCGGGGTGGCCCGTACGAGGGCGGACGTGAGCTTCGGACAGCCGGTCATCGTCACGGCTAAGCGGCTCAACGGCTCAACGCTCAACGTAAGCGGAAGGGAAGGGCTGCGTTCCACGCGCCCTGCCGGCCGGTCACCGGGCGCCGCCCGGCTTGAGGGCGAAGACGTTCACCGGCTTGCCGAACAGGACGTCCTCGCGGCCGTAGGTGAAGCCGAGCCGTTCGGCGACGCGCTCGGACGCGGTGTTGCCGTGGTGGATCATGGCGGTGATGAGGTCGAGCCCGAGGTGGCTGAAGCCCCAGTCGACGGCGGCGCGGGCGGCCTCCGTCGCGTAGCCGTGGCCCCAGGCCTCGGCGCGCAGGGTCCAGCCGACCTCGACCTCGTCGAACTGCCGCCAGTAGTGGAGGCCGCAGCGGCCGAGGAACTCCCCCGTTGCCTTCAGTTCCACGGCGCACAGCCCGTGACCACGGGTGGCCCACTGGGTCTCGATAGCGGAGAGCCGCTCCAGGGCCTGGCGCTGGGTGTAAGTACCGACGAAGCGGTTCACCCGCTCGTCCTGGTGCAGGGCGACGAATGCGTCCACGTCCGCGGTGGTCAGCGGTCTCAGGCGCAGGCGATCGGTTTCGATGAGAGTCACGGGCCGGAGCGTAGCCCCGGCCCGTGGTCCGGCGGAAGGTTCGTGTCCTTGCCGGTCAGGGCTTGTACGCGACCGTGCCGTAGGCGTTGATGTCGTCGTCCGTGACGTCGTTGATGTCGAGGTGGCGGACCTTGTCGATGGGCTCGAGGGAGTCGAGGATGTCCTGGTTCACGGCTTCGCCGTCGCCGTTGTCCGAGGCATGGTCGGGACGCCAGTGGTGGGCCGGGACGATGCCGGGCTCGACCACCTCCGGACCGCTGTCGGTGAGGAAGCGCAGGATTTCGTCCCGGGAGCGGAGGACGAATGTGAAGCCCCGTTGTTGATAGGGGGGCATGCGCGTGTGGCTGCCGGTGCGTCAGCCGGGACCGGGCGGGATCTGACGGTCCCCCCGATTCGCGATTGCAGAGCGCAACCATCTAGGGTTGAGTCCATCTCTCCGCGCCTACCGCGGAGGACAGCGAGCGGCAGAGAGGATAGGCGGTCATGGCGCTGCTGCGGCGCAGGGGTACGACATCCGACAGCGGCGGGACGCCACTGCTTCCACCGATCGCCTCGGGCGCGGGTCTGCTGAGCTGCCAGGTCCTGGATCCGATCGGCCATCCGATGGGCAGCGCGGATATCACGGTCAGCGACATGGCCACCGGCCGGACCCGGGTGAAGGGCACCAGCGACCCGTACGGCACCTTCCTGACCACGCTGCCGCCCGGCAACTACACCGTCACCATCAGCGCCGACAGCCTGCATCCGTACCGCGGCACGGTGGAGATAGCCGAGGGGCTCCAGTCCCCCATCGGCCAGGTGCAGTTGGCGCCGTCGCCGCAGGCCGAGCTCCCGCCGCCCGGCACCTGGCTCTTCGACCCGCCGCACACCGCGATCCGCTTCATCGCCAAGCACGTGGGCATGGCAAATGTGCACGGCCGCTTCGAGCGCTTCGAGGGCAGCATCCGCATCGCCGACCGGATGGAGGACTCGCAGGTCGAGGTCCATATCGAGGCCGCCAGCATCGCCACCTGCAACAAGACCCGCGACAACCACCTGCGCTCCGACGACTTCCTCGACGTCGACCGCTATCCCTACGTCCACTTCGCCAGCGACCGCTTCGTGCACCGCGGCGGCTCCAAGTGGACCCTCCAGGGCCACCTGACCATGCACGGCATCAGCCGCTCGGTCGGCCTCGAGACCACCTACCTCGGCCTCACCACCGGCGGCTATGGCGAGGAGCTCCGCTGCGCCGCCCTGGCCAAGGCCGAACTGCATCGCGAGGACTACACCCTCAACTGGCGCAAGATGCTGGCGCGGGGCATCGCGGTCGTCGGTCCGACGATCCAGCTCGAGCTGGACATCCAGGCCATGTTCGCCAGCCACGACACCCCGACGCCCCCGGAGTAGCGAGCAGACGGTGCCGGGTTGGTCAGGCCTGCATGGGCGGCTGGCTCTTGATGACGGAGAAGAGCGCGCCGGACGGGTCGGCGAGTGCGGCCATGCGGCCGACCCCTTCCATGTCGACGGCGGGCATGTGGACGGTGCCGCCGGTCTGGTTGGCCTTGGTGACGACGGCGTCGACGTCGGTGACCTCGAAGTACGGCAGCCAGTGCGAGGTCGCGCCGGAGGAGACGTACTCGTCGGCGAGTTGCATGATGCCGCCGATGGAGGCTTCCTGGCCGCCGCCGGTGGTGGAGACGACGGTGTAGGTCAGGCCGCCGGGGAGCGGCATGTCCTGGGCGTCCCAGGCGAAGACCGCGTGGTAGAAGTTGCGGGCGGCGGCCGCGTCGGTGGTGTGCAGCTCGGTCCAGCAGAGCGTGCCGGGTTCGGTGACGGCGTCCAGGCCCTTGGTCTCGTTCGGCTGCCAGGCCGCGAATTCGGCGCCGGTGGGGTCGGTGAACCCAGCCATCCGGCCGGCGGTGAAGACGTCCATCGGCTCGAAGCGGACGGTGCCGCCGGCCTGCTCGACGGTCTTGGCGGTGAGGTCGGCGTCGGGGGTCTGGAAGTAGATGGTCCAGGCCGGGCCGGCGCCCTGCTGCATGAGCGGGCCGACGGCTGCCACGGTCCTGCCGTCGAGCTGGAAGAAGCCGTAACCGCCCGCCTCGGGGCCGAGCGACTGGAAGGTCCAGCCGAACAGGCCGCCGTAGAAGGCGACGGAGGCGTCGATGTCGGGCGAACCCAGGTCGATCCAGTTGGGGGCGCCGGGAACATAGTTTGTGCTGAGCATGTCCGCTCCTTCGACAGGTGCTGTCCCTGGTCGTCCTCAGTCTTGCACCGGGCACTGACAACCGCGCCTGGGAAGCGGGCGACTACGTTTTAGAGGCCGCGCAAATAGGTGGGGCGGAGGATGGAGCGTGTCGAGGGCCGAGTCTGGCAAGGCGGTGGGGGCACTCTCCCCCCAGACTCCGTCCGGGGGGAGAGTGCCCCCACCCAGCCGCCAGGCTGGGAGACGTCGTCGACCGACGACAACGCCACCAGGCGCCGCCCATCGGCACGCGACACCGCCCCACCTATTCGCGCGGCCTCTTAGATGGCCTTGCCCGGGTTGAGGATCCCGTGGGGATCGAAGGCCGCCTTGAGCCGTCGCTGCAGGGCGTGGTTCTCCGGCCCCAGCTCGTCGGCGACCCAGCGCCGCTTCAGGACGCCGACCCCGTGCTCCCCGGTGAGCGTGCCGCCCAGCCGCAGCGCGGCGGCGAAGATCTCGCCGGCCGCCTGCCAGACGGCCTCCGGCACGCCGGTCAGGGTAGGGGTCTCCCCGCCGAAGGTAGGGGAAGGGTCGACCACCAGGATCGGGTGCAGATTGCCATCGGCGGCGTGCGCCAGCGTGTAGACGGGTACGTCGTGACGTGCGGCGATGGCCTCGATCTCACGCACGGCGGCGGCGAGCCGGGAGCGCGGCACAGCGATGTCCTCGATCAGCGGCCGGCCGACCCGCTCGATGGACGGCAGGGCGAGCCGGCGGGCCGCCAGCAGTGCCTCCGCCTCCACCGGGTCGTCCGTGACCTGCACGGATGCCGCCCGGGCCGTGCGCAGTACACGTACGACCTCCTCGGCCTCGGCCAGGGCGCCGGCCCCGTCGCACTGGACCAGGAGCAGCGCCTCACCCTGCCCGCGCAGGTCCGAACCCTGGGCGTCGTCGATCGCGGCGAGCACCGGGCCGTCGAGCAGCTCGGCCATCGCGGGCACAATGCGGGCCGCGCCGATCGCGGTGGCCGCGTCCGCCGCCGCCTCCAAGGTGCCGAAGTACGCGGCGACGGTCGCCGTCGCAACCGGCACCGGCCGCAGCCGCAGCGTGGCCGAGGTGATCACGCCGAGCGTGCCCTCCGAGCCGGTGAGCAGCGCGGTCAGGTCGTAGCCGGTGACCCCCTTGACGGTGCGGCGGCCGGTGCGCAGCAGGGTGCCGTCGGCCAGTACGGCCTCGAGGCCGAGGACGCTGTCCCTGGTGACGCCGTACTTGGCGCAGCGCAGGCCGCCCGCGTTGGTGGCGATGTTGCCGCCGATGGTGGAGATGGCGGCGCTGGCCGGATCGGGGGCGTAGCGCAGGCCGTGGGCGGCGGCGGCGCGGTCGAGGTCGGCGGTGATGACGCCGGGCTCGACGACGGCGAGCTGGTCCTCCGGCGCGATCTCCAGGATGCGATTCATGCGGGCCAGGTCCAGGACGAGGCTGCCCTCGTCGGCCGTGGCACCGCCGGACAGCCCGGTCCCGGCGCCCCGGGGGACGACCGGTACGCGCAGGGCGTCGGCGTGGCGGAGGGTGGTGCGTACGTCGTCCGCGTCCTCGGCGTGGACGACGGCCAGCGGCTCCCCTCCCCCACAGCTTCGCGTGGGGGTATCCCCATTTCGCTCCGCTCGCCGGGTGCCGGAGCGGTCGGTGGCGTATGCGGCGGTGCTTGCGGGGTCGGTGGTGAGCCGGTCGGGGGCGAGGTCGCGGGCGAGCAGGCCCAGCAGGCGGGCTCCGGCGGCGGCGCGTTCGGTGGTCAGGGAGGTCGTCATCGGCCCAGGGCCGCCTTCCCGAGGGCGAGCAGGACGATGTCGTCCTGGGGCGCGTGGAGGGGGCGCACTGGATGTCGCGGTAGTGCCGCTCCAGGGGGTTGGCGCGGCTCAGGCCCGGGTTGCCGAGGAGCCGGACGGCGGTTTCCACGGCCGTGGTGGCGTGCCGGGCGGCCAGGACCTTGGTGCCGAGGGCCTGTTCGGGGGTGTACGAGCCGTCGCCGGCGTCGACGCGTTCGGCGCCGCCGAAGACGAGTTGCTCGGCGCTGTCGAGGAGCAGCTCGATCTCGCCTGCGGCGCGGCGGAAGCGTTCGGTCTCGGCGACGGGGTGGCCGAGGTTGCTGGGGACGCGTTCGTGAGCGAAGCGGTGGAAGTAGCGCTGGGCGGCTCGGGCGACGCCCAGGTAGAGGGCGTTGAGCGGCAGGTGGAGGGCGGCGAGGGCGCGGTTGTCCTGCTGGGCGCCGGGGCCCTGGGCGGCGATCTCGACCAGGTTGTCCTCGGGCACCTCGACCTCGCGGAAGGTGATGTCGTGGCTGCCGCTGGCGCGCAGGCCCAGGTGGTCCCAGCGCTGCGTGATCTCGATGCCGGGGGTGGAGCCCGGGACGGCGAAGGTGCCGACCCGGGGCTCGGGTTCGTCGGTGGTGGCCCAGACCAGGAAGTAGTCCAGGCCCTCGGCGCCGCGGTGGTGGAGCCGGAAGCGTTGGTGGCGGTGGCCAGCGGGGTCCACAGCGCGCGGTCGTGCAGATCGCCACGGGCGGCGACATCCAGCAGCCGCTGGGAGCCGACGTTTGCGGGGCGGCCGGTGCCGAAGGCCGGGTAGTGGGTGTGCTTGGCGCTCTCGGCGTGGTTGGCCTTGACCTGTCCGAGGATGCGGTGGGCCTTCTCCCAGGCAAGCTCGTCCGTGGGGGCGATGATCGGCCGGAAGGAGACCCAGATACGCGGCCGGGGGCGCCAGGCGGCGTCGGCGTACGCGTTGACGGAGGCGATCTGCTCGGCGGTCTCCTTCAGCGGCTCGCCCCACAGGCCGAAGATGTCGCCCTGCTGTCCGCCCACGCGGTAGGCGTCCTCGGAGGAGCCGCCGACAGAGATCGGGATGGTGTCCTGATAGGGCGCCACTTGGGACTGGAAGCCCTCGAAGCGGTAGTGCGCACCCTCGTGCGAGACGGGGCCGCCCGCGGACCACACCTTGCGCAGGATCTGGATGTACTCGTCCGAGCGGGCGTATCGCTCGGACTTGGAGAGGTAGTCGCCCTCGCGGCGCTGCTCCTCGTCGTTGCCGCCGGAGATGATGTGGACGGACAGCCTGCCCTTACTGATCCGGTCGAGCGTGGCGAAGGCGCGGGCGGCGTGGGTCGGGAAGGTCACGCCGGGGCGGTGGGCGAGCATCGGCTTGAGCCGCTCGGTGTTGGTGGCGACGAACTGGGCGAGCTGGAGGGCGTCGGGCGAGGAGGAGTGGTAGGCGACGAGGGTGTAGTCGAAGCCGCCGTCGTCCAGCGCGCGGGCGAACCTGCGCGTGTGGTCGGGGTCGATACCGAGGCCGCGGATCGGTTCGCCGTCGTTGGCGCGGTTGGGGTGGATGGCGCTGATGAATTCCACGGGCATGGCCGCGGGCTCCTTACGTGGCTTGTGCCGGTTACTTGGCGAAGAGGCTGGTGTCGACGGAGTCGGCGACATTGACGTTGGGGTCGAGGATCTTGATGCCGTGCATCGTGTCCGCCACGTTCTGGACCGTCTTGGTCACGGCCGGGGTGATCGGGACCAGTTCGCCGTAGCCCTGCTTGACGATCAGCTGCGCGACCGCCGCCTTTGCGCCGGTCGCCTTCTCTATGGCCTGGGCGTACGCGTCCTGGTGGGTGCCGCTCCAGGTCAGCGCCTTGTCCAAGCGCCCCAGGAAGTCCTTGATCGCGGCCTTCTTGCCCTGGTCGGCCAGCGCCTTGTCCGCAGCGCCGATGAAGCCGTAGCCACTGACCCGGCCGCCGGTCCCGTCGACTATCTGCCGGGCGCCCTGGTCGACCACGGCCGCCTTGTAGGTGCCGAAGGTCGCCCAGGCCTCGATCTTGCCGGCGGTGAAGGCGGCCTGTGCCTGGGTGGGCAGCAGGTATTGCACGTGCACGTCGGAGTACTTCAGCCCGGCCTGCTGCAGGGCGTTGGCGAGCAGGTATTCGGCAATGCTGCCCCGGGCGGAGGAGACGACGACGTTCTTGCCCTTCAAGTCGCTGACTGTCTTCACGCTCGAGTTCTTCTGGACGACGATGCCGGTCGACGACCCGTCGTTGTGCAGCGCCGCGACCCCCTTGACCGGTACGCCCCCGCTCTGCGCCTGGAGGGTGGGCAGATCGGCCGCGTACGAGGTGTCGGCGGCGCCCGCCTGCACGGCCTGGAAGAGCGGGGCGGCGCCCTCGAACTCGGCCCACTTGACCTTGTACGAGGTGCCCTTGAGGACCCCGGAGGCGTTGAGCAGCGTCTGGAGGCTCTTGGCCTGGTCGCCGACGGTGAGGGTGACCTGGGGGGAGGACGATGCCGCGCCGGCCGCGCCTCCGCAGCCGGTCGCGGCGAAGCCCGTGGCGGCGAGGGTGAGCGATGCGAGGAGGGCGCGGAGTCCGCGGGTCATGACGAGATCCTTTCGAGGGGTGTTTCCGAGGCCGATGCGTCGTGGACGCCCAGCCAGCCGAGCAACCGGCTGCGCAGGCTGACGAATTCGGGCGAGCCGAGGGCGCGGGGGCGGGGCAGGTCGACGGTCACCTCGTGGGCGATGCCACCGGCGTCCATGACCAGGACGCGGTCGGCGAGCAGCAGCGCCTCCTCCACGTCGTGCGTGACCAGGAGGATGGAGCAGCCGTGCCGCTGCCACAGCTCGCCGACCAGTCGCTGGGCGTTGACCCGGGTCAGGGCGTCCAGCGCGCCGAACGGCTCGTCGAGCAGCAGCAGTTCCGGTTCGCGTACGAGGGCCCGGGCAAGCGAGACGCGCTGGGCCTCGCCGCCGGAGAGCGTCTTGGGCCATACCCCGGCGCGTTCCTCGATGCCGACCTCGGCGAGGTAGCGGGTGGCCAGCGCACGGTCGCGGTTGGCCCTCCCGGGCAGGCCGAGGACGACGTTGCGCCAGACCCTCAGCCACGGCATGAGCCGGGGTGACTGGAAGGCGGCCGACCGGCGGGCAGGGACGATGACCTCGCCGCTGATCTCGTCGTCGAGGCCGGCGAGGATGCGCAGCAGGGTGCTCTTGCCGCAGCCGCTGTGGCCGAGAAGGGCGACGAACTCGCCCTTCGCGATGGTCAGATCGAGGTCGTCGATGACCGTACGGCCGTCGAAGGTCCGGCTTAGCCCGCGGATGTCGACGCTGCTGGTCTCACTCTTGTCGCCGCTGCTGGCGCTGCTGGCGTCGCTGCTCATGTCGTCGTTCACGCCCCGTCGCCGTCGAAGGAGGCCCGCCAGGACAGCAGGCGCTTGGAGAGCAGCCGTACGACGAAGTCGCAGAGCAGCCCGAGGATCGCGTAGACGGCGAGGCAGAGCACGATCACGTCGGTGCGGAAGTACTGCTCGGCGTTGCTCATCAGGTAGCCGATACCGGCGTCGGCGTTGATCTGCTCACCGAAGACCAGGGCCAGCCAGGCCGTCGACAGGGCGTACCGCAGTCCGACCAGCGCGCCGGGCAGGGCGGAGGGCAGGATGACGTAGCGGATGAGCGCGATCCGGCCGAGGCCCAGCATGCGGGCGGCCTCGACGAGCTGGGAGTCGGCGGAGCGGATGCCGCCGTAGATGTTGAAGTACAGCGGATACGTGACGCCGAGGGCGACCAGTGCGATCTTCGGGGTCTCGTCGATGCCGAACCAGACGATGAACAGCGGGATCAGACCCACCCAGGGGATCGCCCGGAACATGCCCATCGACGCGTCGACGACGTCCTCGCCGAGCCGGAAGAGCCCCGCGGTGAGCGACAGCGCGAGCGCGATGGCGGCTCCGATGACGAAGCCGGTGGCGGCGCGGCGCCCGGAGGCGGCGATGGCGCGGGGCAGTTCGCCGCTGGAGGTGAGCTCGATGGCCTGGCGTACGACGTCGACGGGCGAGGCCAGCACATTCTCCGGCAGGACGCCCGTCACGCTGCCGAGGTACCAGGCGACCAGCAGCCCGACCGGCCCGATGGCCCGGCGTACGGCGCGGGGCAGCCGGGGGATGCGACGGGCCCGGCGGGCGGGGCGGATGGTGAGGCGGGTGTCGGGCGGGGCGGCGGCCTGTGCCGTCGGTTTCGGCGGAACCGCACCGGGGGCGGCGTACTCCTTGACTGACATGGGGGTCCTCTCGGGTTCGGCCAGGAGTGTGCTGAAGGTCTGGGCCGGATCAGGGAGCGGCGTCCGGTGTGTCGCTGCAAGGCGGACGGATTCCCAGATAGTGGTGTCCTATCTGGGGCTTCGGCCAACGCAGCAGATGGGCGTGCTGGGCGTCGCGAGCCCGGTACAGACCTTCAGCGCGCTCTTGGATCAGCCGGGCTGGGAGCCAAGCGCGGCGGGGCGGGCGGGGTCGGCGGACCAGGCGGACCAGGAGCCGGGGAAGAGGGCGGCGTCGATGCCGGCGATGGCGAGGTCGGCGATCTGGTGGGCGGCGGTGACGCCGGAGCCGCAGTAGACGCCGACGGCGGTTGCCGGGTCGGCGCCGAGCTCCGCGAAGCGGGCGCGCAGTTCGGCGGCCGGGAGGAAGGTGCCGACGGCGGTGAGGTTGTCGCCGGTGGGGGCGCTGACGGCCCCTGGGATGTGGCCGGCTCGGGGGTCGACGGGCTCGGTCTCGCCCCGGTAGCGCTCGGCGGCGCGGGCGTCGAGGAGGAGGCCCTTGCTAGCGAGGCCGGCGGCCTCGTCGGCGTCGAGGACGGGGAGGCGGCCGGGCGTGAGGGTGATGTCGCCGGGCGGCGGCGCGGGCACCGGGTCGCCGGCTGCTAGGTGCAGGCCCGCGCTCTGCCAGGCGGCGAGCGCGCCGTCGAGCAGGGTGACGTCCTCGACGCCCGCCCAGCGCAGCAGCCACCAGGCGCGGGCGGCGGCGGTGTTGCCGTTGTCGTCGTAGACCACGACCGGACGGCCCGCGCTGATGCCCCAGCGGCGGGCGGCCTCCTGGAGCCGCGCCACGTCGGGGATGGGGTGGCGGCCGCCGGCCGGGGTCGGGGCGCGGCCAGTTCGGTGTCGAGGTCGGCGAAGACGGCGCCGGGGATGTGACCGACGCGGTAGTACTCGCGCCCGTTGGGGTCGCCGAGCTGCCACCGTACGTCGAGGACGACGGGCGGCGCGTCGGAGCGCAGCGCGAGGTCCAGCCCGGTCGGCGTGATGGTGACGGCGGTACTCATGCGGTCGCCTCCGGCGTGGCGATGGCGGGCAGCTCGGGCGACAGGCGGAGCCGTTCGAGGAAGAGCACGACCGTGGCGGCGACGGTGCGGTGCGTCACGTCGTTGAACACGTCGTGCCGCCCGCCCGCGAAGCTGATCAGCTGCACCCCGGGGAAGCCGCTGTACGCCCGCCGGGCCCCGGCCAGGGGGCTGACGGCGTCGTCGCTGCCGTGCAGGCCCAGCACGGGCACGGCCACCCGGTCCAGCTCGGCGGCCGGCAGCACGTCGGACAACTGCCCGGCCAGGGCGCCGCGCAGGAAGTCCGGGTCGGCGGTGAGCCGGCCCCGGTGGGTAGGGCAGGCGGTGCGCAGTTCGAGCTCGTCCTCCCAGCCGGAGCCGCTGGGCGCCGTGTCGGCGGTGGGCAGCCCGGCCAGGACCAGCGCGTCCACCCGGGCGCCTTCGCGGGCGGCGAGCGCGGTCGCGTACAGGGCGCCGGTGTCGGAGCCGACCAGCACCTTGGGGCCGGGGTCGGCCTCGTCGAGCAGCAGTTTGGCGGCCTGCCCGGGGACGGCCGGGTCTCGGGTGGCGTCGCCCAGGACCCGTACCCGGTAGGCGTCGAAGGCGAGGCGGCGGCCGAACCGCTCGTACACGGCACTGTTTTCGCCGCGCCCGGGCAGCACGATGAGGGTGCCGCGCGGGGCCAGGCCCTCGGGTTCGTCCCAGGCGTGGACATGCTGGTCGTAGGTCATGGGGGTCCTCGATTCGGGAGGATGTGAAGGGCGGCGCCGGCCGGTGTACGACAGGGAAGGCAGGCCGAGCGCGCACGGACCGGCGTCACAGGCGAGCCGGGGGCAGCGGGGCAGCACAAAGGGCCTGGGCCCCGGGGCTCAGCGCGAGCGCGGCGGGGGCGGCGGGTCAGTGGGTCACAGACAACACATGGTGTTGACGAGGCCGAAGTCGACCACGCGGCGTTGCGTCAGCAGCGCGCCCGCGGCGTGGCGCCGCCGGGCGTCGAAGGGGCGCGGCGCGACGGCCGTCCCGGGAACTGCTCGCAACAACATGACCCCAGCATGTCCGATGCAGGCTGCACTCGTCCAACGACGATTCACCATCGGATCCGATCACGAATCCTGATCGATGGGTGCTAGCGTTCGCCCATGGCACATGTGCTCGACATCGTGGCGCTCCGCAGCCTCATCGCCGTCGCTGACCGCGGCGGCTTCCACCGGGCCGCCGAGTCGCTGGCGCTCAGCCAGTCCGCGGTCAGCCAGCATGTGCGGCGACTGGAGAAGACCCTGGGCCGCCCGGTCGTGGAACGCGACGGCCGCCGTACCCGGTTCACCGCCGAGGGCCGGCTGCTGCTCGAGCAGGCCCGGCGCATCATCGCCGTCCACGACGAGGCGCTGCGCACCCTGCTGGGCGTGGAGGGCGACCCCGACGTCATCGTCATCGGCTCCACCGAGCACGCCGCCGACCAGATCCTCCCCCGCCTGACCGCCGCCGTCCGCGAGGTCCTGCCCGACTGCCGGGTACGTTTCCGCATCGACCGCTCCGCCCGGCTGGTCGAGGCCGTGGACCGGGGCGCGGTCGATCTCGCGGTCTACGTCACCGAGGCCGCCGCCACCGAGGGCATCCCGGTCGGCGGTCTCCCCCTCGCCTGGTACGCCGCCCCCGAGGGGGAGCGCCCCCGCCGGGCCGGCCCCGCTCCCCCTCGTCGCCATTGAGGACCCCTGCGCCATCCGCCGCCGCGCCCTGAGCGTCCTCGCCACCGTCGGCGGCCAGGGCCCGGACGGCCTCGCCGAGCGTGCCGACCTGCCCTCGGTCCCGGCGATCCGGATGAGCGCCCACGCCCGCAGCGGCGCCGACCCGGCGATGGTGGCCGGCGCCGTCGAGGCCGTACGGGAGCTGTTCACGCAGTCGACGGCGGCGCGGGCGGCGGCCTGACCGGGTGCGGGTCAGCCGGCTTTTGGGCTCAGCGGACCTTGCCGAAGAAGTCCCGCAGGTCGGCCGCCCGTGCGCCGGGAGTCGTCATGGCGACGAAGTGGTGCCGTCCGGGGTTGGACTCCGGCCAGTGGATGACGGTGTTGTCGCGCTCGGCCGGCCTGCGGATCGCGGGCGGCCCGCAGCAGACCGGTCTCTGCTTTGAATTCGCCTGGCCGACAGGGCAGTTGGCGGTGCTTACATCGGCCACGATGACGACCCGGAGGTGCCGGTCAGCCAGTACACGTCGCGCCGACACTCTGGAGTGGCTCGCGGCGCGGTTGCTCATGATCGGCTGCGAGCTCCAGGTGCACGAGCCGCCGGAGCTGTCGGCGTGTCTGCGCGAGCTGGGCGCCCGCGCCGTCCGGGCGGGGGTGGCCGGCGACTCGTTTCAGCGGACGACCGTACGGAGCAGGTCGCCGAGGGTCGCGATCCCCTCGGCGATGTCGGGCGGGGGGCTCGCGGCGTAGCCGAGCACCAGTCCTGGGGGGTGCGGGCGCTGGGTGTGCCAGGACAGGGGCTGTGTTTTGACGCCCCGCGCCAGGGCGGCCGCGGCGAGGTCGGTGTCGGCGAAGGCCACGTTGAAGGTCACCATCAGGTGCAGGCCGGCTGCCGCGCCGTGAACGACGGCGTCCGGGAGGTGGTGCCGGATCGCCTCGGTCATCGCGTCCCGGCGGCGGCGATGGCGTCGGCGCAGGAGGCGCAGGTGGCGTTCAAGTTCGCCGGATTCCATGAGGCGGGCCAGCACCAGTTGCGGCAGGGCGGCGTTGCCGAGGTCGGCGAAGCGTTTGGCGGCGAGGAGGGCGTCGCGGTAGGGCGGCGGGGCGAGGAGCCATCCGGTTCGCAGGGCCGGGGCGAGAAGCTTGGAGACGCTTCCGGCGTAGCAGACGCGCTCCGCGAGCATCGCGCGCAGGGCGGGGACCGGAGGGCGGTCGTAGCGGTGTTCGGCGTCGTAGTCGTCCTCGATGATCAGTCCGCCCTCCTCGGCCCAGCGCATCAACTCACGGCGCCGTTCCCCGCCGAGGACTACGCCGGTCGGGAACTGGTGGGCCGGGGTGAGCAGGACGCCCGGGGCGCCGGTGGCCCGCAGTTCGTCGACCCGTATGCCGTCGGCGTCGACCGGGACGGGCGGGGTGGCCAACTGCCCGGTGCTCAGCTGCTGACAGGCTCCGAGTGACCCGGGGTCCTCCACGGCGATCTCGCGAATCCCCGCGCCGTGCAGCACCCGCGCGAGCAGGCTGAGCGCCTGGGCCGTGCCGGCAACGATGATCACCTCGTCCGGATCCACCCTGATCCCCCGGTTGCGGGCCAGCCAGTTGGCGACGGCGCCACGCAACTCCGGGGTCCCCCGGGAGTCTCCGTAGCCGAGCTTGGACGCCGAGAGGTCCGCGAGTACGGAGCGTTCGGCGCGCAGCCACGCCGCTCGCGGGAAGGCGGCCAGGTCGGGCACGCCCGGCGACAGGTCGATCCGGGCCGGCGCCGTCCGCAACGTGTCGAAGACATCCGCCCCGGGGCGGGCGGTGAACGGCCCTGCGGTGAAGGGCGCAGCAGCGGACCCTGGCGGCAGCACCGGAGCGGCGACGACCACCGTGCCGGCGCGGCCCCGCCCGGCGACCTGCCCGTCCTCCGTCAGCCGCTGGTAGGCCTCGGTGACCACGCCACGCGATACGCGCAGTTCGCCGGCCAGCACCCTGGTGGCCGGCAGCCTGCTCCCCACCGGCAGCCGGCCGTCCGCGATCGCCATCCGGAGGTGCCGGGCCAGCCAGTCGGACAGGCCGCCGGGCGGCGCGTCGGCCATGTCCAGCTGGAGGAAGTCGGACCCGGACGCGCCGACCGTTATGGACCGGTCGGGGGCATCGCCATTGGACCTGTTCATCAGTCCATTGTGCCGACAGGCTGAGTCGCATGAGCATGAGTTACGTCCACGGCTACTCGTCAACCGAAGCCCGCCGCCTGGGAGATCAGGCCGACACCCTGGCGGAACTGCTGCACCGCGACACCGCGTACCCCGCGGGCAGCAGGGTCCTGGAGGCCGGCTGCGGGGTGGGCGCCCAGACGGTGCACCTGGCCGCGGCCAGCCCGGGGGCGCACATCGTCGCGGTCGACCGCAACGCCGGCTCTCTCGCGCAGGCCCGCGCCCGATCGGCCGGCCTGACGGACGTGGAGTGGTGTCACGCCGACCTCTACGGCCTGCCGTTCGCCGACGGGTCCTTCGACCACGTCTTCGTCTGCTTCGTCCTGGAGCATCTCGCCGAACCACTGCGGGTGTTGGCCGAGCTGCGGCGCGTCCTGCGGCCCGGCGGCAGCATCACCGTGATCGAGGGCGACCACGGTTCCGCGTTCTTCCACCCCGACGACCCGGACGCCCACGCGGCGATCGCCCACCAGGTCCGCCTGCAGTCCGCCGCCGGGGGCAACGCGCTGATCGGGCGGCAGCTGCAACCGCTCCTGACCGGCGCCGGATACGACGACATCGTCGTACGTCCTCGTACGGTCTACGCCGACCGGACCCGCCCTGCACTGGTCGACGGCTTCACCCGCAGGACCTTCATCGCGGTGATGGAATCCGTCCGGGACGACGCCCTGGCCGCCGGCCTCGGCACCCCGGCCGAGTGGGACCGGGGCATCGCCGGGCTGCGCCGGACGGCTGAGGAGGACGGCACCTTCCACTACACCTTCTTCAAGGCGCGCGCCGTCAGGCGGTGAGGGCGGGCAGGGCCACGCCGGTGAGGCGTTCGGCCTCGGCCCACAGGCGGGCGTTGGTCGCGGCGTCGAGGGCCCTGCGGGTGATGCGGGCGGTGGCGGTGGGGCCGACCAGGCCGAAGCGTCCGCCCGGGCCGTAGTAGCCGCCGCGGACGGCGTCGGGGCTGGTCGCGGCGTACAGCAGCGGCTCGGTGCCCTGCTCGACGCCCTGGGAGGGCAGGAGGTCGAGCGAATTGAGCAGTGAGCGCTTCGGCTTGTCACGTCCCAGGCTCGCGCCCGCCGTCTGGAGATTCGTACGGGTGTAGCCGGGGTCGGCGCCGGTGCTCAGCAGGTCCCAGCCGCGTTCGGCGGCGACGGCGGCGAGCTGCCGGGGCGAGATGAGGTCGGCGAGCTTGGGCTCGGCTTCACCACGACGCTCCGCGGGCTGCTCGAAGTGCTGCTCGCCGGACTGCTCGCCCGCCCCTCGCGGTCAGGACCCGCGTGGGGCGGCGACGCGGAACGTATGCTGCAGCACACGTAAGTACGTCGTCTGGAGTCAGACATGAAGCCGAATCGGTCCATCCCGGCGTCGACGGTCATCCCCGTTCTGATCTATCCCGATGTACGCGAGGCGGTCGCCTGGCTGGGCGCGGCCTTCGGTTTCGTCGAGCGGGTGCGGATCGGGGAGGACCACCGCGCACAACTCGCTTTCGGCGACGGTGCCGTGATCGTCGGGGATGTACGCCAGGATCGCCGACCGCCACGCCCCGGCGAGGTCACGCACTCGGTGATGGTGCGCGTGGAGGACGCTCGTGCCCACTGCGAACGAGCCCGGGAGCACGGCGCGCAGATCGTCATGGAACCGACCGACTTCGAGTACGGCGAAAGGCAGTACGCCGCCGAGGACCTTGCGGGCCACCAGTGGACGTTCTCGGAGACGCTCGCGGACGTCGCCCCGGAGGAATGGGGCGGGACGTCCGTCGCGACCGCATGACGTGCGTAGCGGACGGCTGAACGCGCCTGACCGGGGCCATGGAGTCCATGGCGCCGGTCAGGCGGGTCCGGCATCGCGCCGGGTACTGCTCTCGCAGTTACCGCTCAGTTGCCGCTCAGGTCGTAGACCGTCGTGGTGCCCACGGTCGTCTTCGTGTAGTTCGCTGCCACCCACGCGGTGATCTGCGACGCCGTGGTGGTGGTGCCGCTGTTCGACTTGCCACCCGCGTCGATGAAGTAGTGGATCTTTCCTTCGGCCACATACTGCTGGAACTGCGCGAGCGTCGGTGTCGGGTCCGTGCCGTTGAAGCCACCGATCGCCATGACGGGTACCCCACTGGCCAGTTGGAAGCCGGCGGCGCTGGTGGAGCCGACCGTGGCGGCGGTCCAGGTGTAGGAGCCCGTGTCGGTCTTCAGCAGTGTCGTCATCTCGGAGCTGACAGTGACGCCGTTGAGCAGGGAGTTGCCACCGCCACCGCCCATGCCACCACCCATGCCGCCTCCCGGCTGCCCGCCCGGGGCCGAACCCGTGGTCCCGCCCTGGCCCTGCGGCGCCGTACCCGTACCCGTACCGGCCTGGCCCTGCGGCGCCTTGCCGCCGCCGCCCGCTCCGCCCGGCCTGCCGCCGCCGCCACCGCCACCGC
>NZ_RJVR01000254.1 GCF_003999195.1 Streptomyces soli | reverse complement strand
GCCACCACGGGCCGCCCGGTCCGCGCCCGGGCGGCCCGGCGGGCTGCTGGGGCTCGGGCGGCGGCTCCGGCGGCGGGGCCGGAGGGCCGGACAGGGGGCCGGACGGGGGTCCCGAGGGCGGAGTGGTCACTCTGCATTGTGTGTTCGGCGCCAGACAAAGCCGCAAGCCGGGGTATTCCGGACGAGCGGTGCGGGCGGGTGCTGCTTAGCCTGGGCGCGTGAGCCACGACACCACTGCCCCCAGCGCCCTGCGCGGCTGGCTGGACGCCCTGGCCGTGGTTCTCGCAGGTGTCGCCTCGATGGTGGTCGTGGCGGCCCTGGGGCTGTGGCTGGCCGGGGCGTCGCAGCTGCCCGGCTCGGCCTTCGTGCCGGTGGTGGCGGCCACGGTGGTGATGGCGGTGGGCGGCCGTACGGAGCTGAGCGGCGGCGCCGGGTTCATCGCGAGCTCGGACGCCGGGATCACCCTCGTGCCGCTGTCGGTGAGTCTGGCGGGGGCGCTGGTGACGGCGGCGGTCTTCGTACGGCCGCTGAGCTTCCGGGCGGTCACTTCGGGCGCCGAGCTGGTCGGGCGGTTCGCCCGTACGGCGGTGCTCTGGCTGATCGCCCTGGTCCTGATCACGCCCGCAGCCCGGCACACCTTCACCATCTCCGTCGGGAACTCCCTCCTCGACCAGCTCGGCAGCCTCTTCGGCGCCACTCCGAGCGTCGGATTCCGCGCGACCTACCCGGCGACGATCGGCTTCGGCCTTCTGTGGCTGCTGGTCGTCCTGGCCCTGGCCGTCACGGTGTCCCGCCGGGCCCCGCTGCCGACCCGCCTGCTGCACCTCGAGCCCTCCTTCCGCCCCGCCGCCCGCGTCACGGTGACGGTGCTGCTCGCCTACACCGCCATCGGGCTGATCGCCGCGATCGTGGTGGCCGCCTCCGGAGCGGGCGGCGCCGACGCGGGCGACGTCTTCGCCGTCGTGTTCCTCGGGCTGCCGAACCTGGCGTGGCTGGCCTTCGGCCTGGGGCTCGGGGCCACCTGGGACGGCAGCGTCAAGGGCGGCATCGGCCTGCCCATGCCGGAGGCGCTGGCCTCCGTGCTGCGGACGACCGGCAAGGGTGATGTGCCGCTCAACCTGAGCTCCCTCTCGCAGTACGACGGGAGGGTCTGGCTGCTCCCGCTCCTCGCGGGCGTCGCGCTGCTGGCCGCCGGTCTCGTGAAGGCCCGGCGTTCCCCGCCCGGCGTCGGCCACCTGCGCAACGCCCTGCACCTGGCGCTGGCCATGGCGGTCGCGATGCTGGCCGTCGGACTGCTCACCAGCGTCCACGCCCACTACGGGCTCTCGCTGTTCGGCATCGGCGACGTCTCCGCGAGCGGCGGCCTCGGCGGAGCGGTGTCGCTGCACTGCCGCCTGCTGACGGCGGTGCCGATCGCCGCCGGGTGGGGAGCCGTGGCCGGCTTCATCGGCAGCGTCCTCGCGTCATGGACGCCGAAAAACCGGTAGCGCCCACCGCGGCGGATCCGGCGGCGCCGGGAGAGGGGCCGACGTCCTCGGCGCCGTCGCCACCTCGGCGGGCGGCTTTTCGGCCACTTCCGCGGCCAGCTCCTCGGGCAGCTCGCCCACGACCTGGGTCGGCTGGTGGTCCAGCTGCGCCGGCGCGGGCCCGGAGGCCTCCTCGCGTACGCTCCAGGCGGTCCGCAGCGCGGCCACGAACCGCAGGCACGTGTCGTGCCGCTCCCCGGGGGACTTGGCCAGCGCCCGGGCCATGACCTCGTCGACGGCGTCCGGCAGTTCGGGCCGCAGCGGGGTCAACTTCGGCGGCTCGGAGTACAGATGGGCCCACAACAGCGCCAGGTCGTCATCACGCCGGAAGGGCGCGGCGGCCGTCAGCATCTCGAAGACCACGCAGCCCAGGCTGTACACATCGCAGCGGCCGTCCACCGGGTGGCCCGAGATCTGCTCGGGCGCGACATAGTCCAGCGTGCCCACGAACTGCCCGACCGTGGTGAAGCCGGTCAGCGACAGGGACTTCTTCGTCAGCCCGAAGTCGGTGAGATAGACGTGCTCGGGGTGGTCGGCGTCGGTGCCCTCGGCGATCAGGATGTTGCCGGGCTTGACGTCCCGGTGCACCAGGTCGTGCGAGTGGGCCGCGTCCAGCGCCGAGGCGATCTGTACGGCGATGCGCCCGGCGGTCTCCAGCGGCAGCGGTCCCTCGCGGTCGATGAGTGCCCGCAGGTCGCGCCCCTCCACGTAGCGCATCGCGATGTAGAGGATGCCGTCGGTCTCCCCGGCCTCGAAGATCGGGACGATATGCGGGTGGTCGATGGCGGCGGCGACCTCCGACTCGTGCACGAAGCGCTTGCGGAAGACGTCGTTGCGGGCCAGCTCCGGGGCGAGCACCTTGAGCGCGACCGTTCGGCCCAGGCGCAGGTCCTTTGCCCGGTACACCACGGCCATGCCGCCGCGGCCGATCTCCCGCTCGACCCGGTACCCGGCGATCTGCCGGCCCGCCATGTCGGTCGGGGCGGTCACGGCACGTCACCGATCCGGGTGGGCGGCCGCTGTTGCACCGTGGTGGCCGGCTCGGCGGAGGGCGGCTCGACGGCCGCGTACGTCGTCATCTCCGCGCCCTCGCAGTAGACCCACCGCTCGTGCTCGGCGTCGAACAGCCAGATCGCCTCGCCGTCCACGACCGCGCCGATCCGGGTCCCCTCCGTACGCCGCCGGAAGGTCTCGCCGTCGATACGGCCCGCCGCCAGCTCCTCCGTCAGGTGCCGGTAGCGGCTCAACGCCCGCTCCACCTCGGCCAGCAGCGGCCGTGCGTCGCCCGTGCGCTCCGGCGTGCCCGAGGCCTCCGGCGGGCCCTGCGGTATGGCGACGAGCAGCCGTGCGTCCACCCACGCGGACCAGCCGTTGGAGCAGACGACGCGGCCCCAGTCGCCCCGGCGGCCCACCAGCCGTACGGGCAGCAGCGGATCGAGCCGCGCCGAGGGCCGCGAATCGCCGGGCGCGGCCCAGGTCGGCAGGCCGGCGGCCGGGGCGACATGCGTGGGACGGAACTCCTGGGTGCCCATGGGCGTCAACTCCGCATGATCGCGGGCTCGTGCCGCCGCAGCAGCCTGGACACCGCGAACGCGTAGACCGCGCTGAGGACCAGCATCATGGCCATGTCCAGCAACCAGACGCCCGCCGAATGCCGGAACAGCGGGTCGGCGGCAGAGGTGTCCCGCACGACCCGGTGCAGGTCCACTGTCCCGGCCATCGCGCCGAGCGCCCAGCGGGAGGGGATCAGCCAGGCGAACTGCTCAAGTCCCGGCGTCCCGTTGAGCGGCAGCAGCGCGCCGCAGAAGACCACCTGGACGATGGCGAGCAGCACCAGCAGCGGCATGGTGACCTCTTCCTTGCTCACCAGTGCCGAGACCAGCAGGCCCAGCATCATCGCCGTGAAGGACAGCAGCGCCACGGCCAGCGCGATCTCGGCCAGCGGTGGCAGGAACACCCCGCCGCCGCCCTGCGGTCTGAGTTTGACGCCGAAGAGCCCGACCATGGTCAGCACGAGCGCCTGGATGACGGTGATCACTCCGAGCACGACGATCTTCGAGCAGAGATACGCGGACCGGGACAGCCCGACGGCCCGCTCCCGCTGATAGATCACCCGTTCCTTGACCAGCTCACGTACCGCGTTGGCCGCGCCGGTGAGCACCCCGCCGACGCACAGGATCAGCAGGACGTTGAAGGCGTTCTTCTCCGTCAGCTTCCCCCCGGCCAGCGCGTGCGCCATCGCGCCCATCACGAACGGAAGCGCGATCATGATGGCCAGGAAGGTCCGGTCGGCGACCAGCGAGGCCGTGTAGCGGCGGACCAGCGTACGCAACTGCCCGCCCCAGCTCTGCGGCTTGGGCGGCTTGACGCCGTGCTGGGCGGAGTCCGGCGCCGGTCCCGGCCGGTCGTCGGCCGAGGCGATGTACTTGGAGTGCAGTGAGGAGGCCTGGTACTGGCCGGCCCAGTCGCGCTGCTGGTCGTTCTCGAAGGCCTCGAAAGCCTCGGGCCACTCCTTGAATCCGAAGAAGTCCAGGGCGTCCTCGGGCGGGCCGTAGTAGGCCATCCGCCCGCCGGGCGCCATGACGAGCAGCCGGTCGCAGACTTCGAGGCTGAGCACGCTGTGGGTGACCACGATGACGGTGCGGCCGTCGTCGGCGAGGCCGCGCAGCATGTTCATCACCGAGCGGTCCATGCCCGGGTCCAGGCCGGAGGTCGGCTCGTCCAGGAAGAGCAGCGACGGCTTGGTCAGCAGCTCCAGCGCGACGCTGACCCGCTTGCGCTGGCCGCCCGACAGGCTGTGGATCGGCTGGTCGACCCGCGCCTCCAGGCCCAGTTCGCCGATCACCTCGTCGACCCGCGCCCGCCGCTCGGCCTTCGCGGTGTCGCCGGGGAAGCGCAGCTCGGCCGCGTAGCCCAGGGCCCGGCGCACCGGCAATTGCAGGTGCAGGATGTCGTCCTGCGGTACGAGACCGATGCGCTGGCGCAGCTCGGCGTACTCGCGGTAGAGGTCGCGGCCGTCGTAGAGCACGGTGCCGTGGTCCGCCGGGCGCAGCCCCGTAAGGGCGTTGAGGAGGGTGGACTTGCCCGAGCCGCTCGGGCCGACCACCGCGAGCAGGCACTTCTCGCCGACGGGGAAGGAGACGTGGTCCAGCAGTGTCTTGCGGCCGCCGTCGACCTCCACCGCAAGGTCCCTGACCTGCAGCGAGACTTCGCCGGTGTCGGTGAACTCCACCAGCTTGTCGCCGACCAGCCGGAAGACCGAGTGCCCGATGCCGACGATGTCACCGGCATGGATGGCGGCCCGGGTGACCGGCTGGCCGTTGAGATACGTGCCGTTGTGGCTGCCCAGGTCGACGATCTCGTAGCCGCCGCCCGGGGCCGCGCGCAGCTCGGCATGGTGCCGGGAGACCACCAGGTCATCGACGACCACGTCGCTGTCGGCGGCGCGGCCGATCCGTACGGTGCGGGCGGGCAGCGACCGGATCGACGTGGGCTGCCGGAAGGTGCCGGTGGCCACCGGGCCGGTGAGGGGGGGCTCGTACGCCTCCGGCTTGAAGGCTTGCGTCTCGGGACCGTGCGCGACGCCGCTGAGCTTGGCCCAGGGGCCGTCCGCCGGGTGGCCGAAGCGGATCATGCTGCCGGGGCCGACGCCCCACTGGCGGACGCTCTTGCCGTCGGCGTATGTGCCGTTGGTGCTGCCGCTGTCCTCGAGAATCCAGCCGTTGTCGTCGGCCCGCAGCAGCGCGTGGTGCCACGACACCCGGGGATCCTCGTACGCGACCTCGCTCAGCGGATCGCGTCCGACATGGTAGGTCCGCCCCGGGACGATGACCTGCTGACCGTCATCGGTCTCAAGGACAAGCTCGGGCGCGTCGGGCGCGAAGTGCCGCTCACCCATGATCCAGAGCCTAGACCCTGAGGCGACGGGGCGCGCGGCGGCCTCTCGTGGAGCTGCCGGAGCTACCAGCCGGAACTACCAGGCGGAGGGCGAGTAGTCCTTCAGGAAGCAGCCGTACAGGTCCTCGCCGGCCTCGCCGCGGACGATCGGGTCGTAGACGCGGGCGGCGCCGTCGACCAGGTCCAGGGGGGCGTGGAAGCCCTCGGTGGCCAGCCGCATCTTGTCGGGGTGCGGGCGCTCGTCGGTGATCCAGCCGGTGTCGACGGCGGTCATCAGGATGCCGTCGGACTCCAGCATCTCCTGGGCGCTGGTGCGGGTCAGCATGTTCAGCGCGGCCTTGGCCATGTTGGTGTGCGGGTGGCCGGGGCCCTTGTAACCGCGGCTGAACTGGCCTTCCATGGCGGAGACGTTCACGACGTACTTCCGGCGGGCCGCGGAGGCCGCCATCGCCGGGCGCAGCCGGCTGACCAGGACGAAGGGCGCCGTGACATTGCACAGCTGCACTTCGAGCAGCTCCACCGGGTCGACCTCGTCGACCTTCTGGATCCAGCTGTTGACGGGGGTCAGGTCCGGCACCAGGCCGCCCGCGTCGATCGCGGTGCCGGCCTCGATACGGGCCGGCGTGGCCGAGCCGGTGGTCAGCGCGAGCGCGGTGACGTCCTGGGCGGTCAGCGCGTCGTCCCGGCGCGGGCCGGGCAGGGCGGCCTGGGCACCGCTGCCGAAGGTGCCGATGACCTCGGAGGCGGGCAGCTCCCCGGCCGGTAGCGGCGCCGACTCGGCGGACACCAGCTCCGCGTACGCCTGGGGGGAGCGGCGTACGGTCTGCGCCGCGTTGTTGATCAGGATGTCCAGCGGGCCCTGCGCGGCCACCGAGTCGGCCAGCGCCACGACCTGCGCCGGGTCGCGCAGGTCGATGCCGATGATCCTGAGGCGGTGGATCCACTCGGCGCTGTCCGGCATCGCCTTGAAGCGGCGGATCGCGTCATTGGGGAAGCGAGTGGTGATGGTGGTGTGCGCGCCGTCGCGCAGCAGGCGCAACGCGATGTACATGCCGATCTTCGCGCGACCGCCGGTGAGCAGAGCGCGCTTGCCGCTGAGATCCGTACGTGCCTCGCGCTTGGCGCGGTTCTCGTGCGCGCAGGCCTGGCAGAGCTGGTGGTAGAAGGCGTCCACCTCGACGTAGCGGGTCTTGCAGATGTAGCAGGAGCGCGGCCGCTCCAGGATCCCGGCGATCTCGCCGCTGACCGACGAGCTCGGCAGCAGGCCTTCCGTCTCGTCGTCGATCCGCTCGGCCGAGCCGGTCGCGGTGGCCTCGGTGACCGACTTGTCGTTGGCCGTCTTGGCGGCCCGGCGCTCCTGGCGGCGGCGCTGCTTCACCGACCGGTAGATGCCGGCGGTGGCCAGGCGGACGGCGATGGCGTCCGGGTGGTCGACCGGCAGCTCGTCGAGCTCCTTGAGCACACTCAGGCACAGCTCCAGGCGTGCCGGGTCGATACCCGGGACCTGCTCCTGCTGCGCTGTGATGCTCTGGCCGTGGTCGATCGCCGTCATGCCCGCCGTCGTTTCGTGGATCGCGTGTTCCATCTCTTCCCGGCGGAACTCTACGTAGCAGACGAGGCCCCGGCCAAACCAGGAGGTTCCGGCGGCCGGGAACGCGGCGGGGAACGCGGAGGGTGTCTCACTCCAGCGGGGCGGTGGCCTCGCTCTCGTACTCGTAGTCCCACGGCTCGTCGGCGATGTGCTCGACGCGCTTGTAGTACGCGGCACTGTCGGGCCAGGCCTGGTGGGCGGCGGCGTCCTGCACGGTGATCGCCAGCGGGTCGTACAGGATGCCCTCGGGCGGCTGCCCTCCGCCGGCGACGACAATGCCGAGAATGAGGCCGTCGCCGGGGCCTCCGTGGAGTCGGATCCTGGTGGTCATGGAGGTCACCTCCCATATCAATGATCGCGCTCGTGCGTCGAACACGCAGTGAAGATCCCCGCGTATTCGCCTTTCCCATGGTCCTATCGGCCGACAGGGCACCGAAGATCGGCTAATTTACGCACCCACGCTCCAATTCCCCCACTAGGAGCACGCGTGCGCGAGTTCACCGTGCCGGCCCTGGCGACAGCACCTCTTGTCGGTGGTCTCGCCGATGCCGTATTCGAAAAAGCTTCCGAGGCGCCGGACCGCGTCCAGCTCGGCCGTAAAGTCGCCGGCCAGTGGCAGGACGTGACCGCCGCCCGGTTCCGCGACGAGGTGATGGCGCTGGCCAGGGGCCTGCTCGCGGAGGGCGTACGGTTCGGGGACCGGGTCGTGATCATGTCCCGCACCCGCTACGAGTGGACGCTCTTCGACTTCGCGCTCTGGGCGGTCGGCGCCCAGCCGGTGCCGGTCTACCCGACGGCCTCCGCCGAGCAGCTCGGCTGGATCCTGCGGGACGCCGGGGTGGTGGCCTGCGTGGTCGAGGACGAGGACCACGCGATGACGCTGGGCTCGGTGATCGGCGGGCTGAACGGCGTGACGCGGGTGTGGCAGCTGGACGCCGGGGCGGTGGAGCGGCTCGGCGAGGCGGGGCAGCGGATCCCGGAGAGCCTGGTGCACCGGCACCGGCTCGCGGTCACCCCGGACGCCGTGGCGACCGTGATCTACACCTCCGGGACGACCGGCCGACCGCAGGGCTGCGTCCTCACCCATGCCAACTTCATGACCGAGTGCGACAACCTCATCGCGGGCATGCGGGCCGTCTTCGACCCCGTCGACGGCGAGGCCCCCTCGACGCTGCTCTTCCTGCCGCTCGCGCACGTCTTCGGCCGCATGGTGGAGGTCGCGGCCGTCCGAGCCGACGTACGGATCGGCCACCAGCCCGACATGTCCGCCGGGGCGCTGCTGCCGGACCTGGCCACCTTCCGGCCGACCTTCGTCCTGGCCGTGCCGTATGTCTTCGAGCGGGTCTTCGGCGCCGCCAGGGCCAAGGCCGAACAGGACGGGAACCTGCACATCTTCGACCGGGCGGTCGAGGTGGCGGTGCGCTACGCCGAGGCCCGGGAACGGAAGGCCTTCGGCGAGGGGCCGGGGCCGGGCCCGGCGCTGCGGCTGAGCCACCGGTTCTTCGACCGGCTCGTCTATGGCAGGGTGCGCGACGCGATGGGCGGCCGGGTCCGCAACGCGGTGAGCGGCGGCTCCACCATGGGGCGCCGGCTGGGCCTGTTCTTCGCCGGGGCCGGCGTGCCGGTCTACGAGGGCTACGGCCTCACGGAGTCCACCTCGGCGGCCACCGTCAACCCGCCCGGCCGGGTGCGCCACGGCACCGTGGGCCGGCCCGTACCGGGGACGGATCTACGGCTCACCGATGAGGGCGAGATCCTGCTGCGCGGCGGCGGCATCTTCTCCGGCTACCTGGGCGATCCGGACGGGACGGCGGCGGCGCTGCGGGAGGGCTGGCTGCACACCGGCGACCTGGGCAGCATCGACGACCACGGCTACCTGACCATCACCGGCCGCAAGAAGGAGCTCATCGTCACCGCCAGCGGCAAGAACCTCACCCCGGGGGTCCTGGAGGAGCGGGTTCGCGAGCATCCGCTGGTCGAGCACTGCATCGTGCTCGGCAACGACCGGCCGTACGTCGCCGCGCTGGTGACCCTCGACCCCGAAGCGGTGCGGCACTGGCTGCGGCTCCGCAACAAGGCGATGGCCACCGACCCGGTCGAGCTGGTGCGCGACCCCGACCTGGAGGCCGAGGTGCGGCGGGCGGTCAGCGCCGCCAACACCCAGGTCTCCAAGGCCGAGTCGATCCGCGCCTTCCGTATCCTGCCCTTCTCCTTCACCGAGGAGCTCGGCCTGCTCACGCCGTCGCGCAAGCTCAAGCGGCGGTCGATAGAGCAGGCCTTCTCCCCGGAGATCGAGGCCCTGTACGGGAGTTGAGGGTCCCTACGGCTTGGGCAGGGTGCACCCGCTCAGGCTCAGGTCGAGCTGGTTGCCGGCGCCGAAGCACTGGGTGATCCCGTAGGTCTCCTCGGCGTAGTTGATGCCCTGGCGGACGGTGACGGTGCCGTCCGCGGCGACCTCGCACGGGTTGTTGACGGTGCAGGTCTCGCCGCTCTCGTTACCGGTGTTGTTGATCGCGACCACCTTGCCGGTGGAGGCGTCGATCACCGGCGAGCCCGATGTGCCGCCGATGGTGTTGCAGGCGGAGGTGTAGCGGACCGAGTCCTTCCAGGTCCAGTCGCCCTCGCGCAGGCGGTAGACGAAGCCGTCGATGTTGCAGGAGTAGATGGTCTTCCAGTAGCCGGAGACCACCTTGATGGCGGTGCCCTGAACCGGGTGGGCCGCGGACAGGTCCAGCGCTGTGATCCCGTACGTCGACTGGATCTGGGCGTAGGTCTTGCTCAGCTGGTACAGCGAGATGTCGGTGTCCGTCATCGTCGCGTACGCGATCTTGGTGGCCCTCAGCGTGGCGATCTTCGTACCGGAGGAGTTGAGCAGCCCGAAGCTGCGGGTGGACGAGCTGTTGACGACGACCTCGCCCGGGTTGAGGAAACCACTGGTGAGACAGTGGCCGTTGGACATCACCAGGGCCGGGTCGGTGGATACCGAGGTCGGCAGCTTGATGATCGAGCCCGAGCAGTTGCTCAGCGACACCGCGCCGGCGAAGCTCACCGTGGCCTGCACCTGGGCGTGCGGTGCGGCGGTCGTTGTCGTACGGCTGGTGGCCGAGGCGGGCTGGACGGTGAAGCCCGCGATGGCCGCTGCGCCCGCAAGGATTGCCGCGAGCATGCCAAGGAGAGGCTTGTTCATGTGGGGGGTCCTCTCGGAGACCGAAGGTTCGAATTGTCATGTGCATTGTCATGACCCGAGAGGCGGGCGGCAAGAGGGCCTGTGCATGGCCTGTGCATGGCCTGCGCATGCGTCGGCTGCCTTGCCTGCGCGTGCGTCGGCGCGGGACACCCGGGGTGTCCCGCGCCGAGGTGATCCGGAGACTCAGCCTCCTTGGGTGGCCTTTCCGTACTCGGCCGCACCGCCGGCGAAGTCGAAGGCGAGGAACTGCTCGTCGCCCACGACCCACGCGTCGTGGCCCGGCGGGATGACGAAGACGTCGCCGGGGTGTATCTCCGCCTCTTCGCCGTCGTCCATGCGGACGTGCAAACTCCCTTGGAGGGCATAGCCGTTGTGATGGGTCTGGCAGCTCTCGGTGCCGACGAGCGGGCCCAGTGACTGAGACCAGCGCCAGCCAGGGTCGAAGGTGGCGACGCCGAAGGTCAGTCCGGTGAGGTCGAGGACGTCGAGGTGGCCGCGGGGGAAGTCGCGACGCTCGTCGGGTTTGCCGGTGTTCTTGACTTCGATCATGAGGGCTCTCCGACCTGGAAGAAATGCCTGGATTATTGGCCTATTTCCATAATGCGCCCGCAGGGGCAGCATCGAACGTGGGGAGCCGTTCGGAAGGAAGTGCGGAAGTCATGGGCAAGTTCATGGACGTGCATCACGGGATGAAGGGCATCACCGCCGACGAGCTCAAGGAAGCGCACCGGGCCGACCTGGCGATCGAGGGCGAGGAGGGCGTGAGCGGCGATGGCTGTGAGGCGCAGACGGTTGTGCATGGCGTCCCCCTTGTGAGACGTCGGGGGCTGTGCGGTTACTGTGTGAGACATTTGCCGGGCCTGTACGGTTCCATTCCTTATGCGAACGGAGTCCCATGTGCTGGAGCGCCACCGCCGACCTGGTCGCGGGAGGCGCTGTCACGGCCGTCGGAGTGGCCTGCGTCGCCCAGGTGCGCCGCCTGCGGGATCTGCCGCTCGCGGCGCTTCCCCTGCTGCTGGGCGTGCACCAGATGATCGAGTCGGTGGTCTGGCGCGGCGAACTCGGCGAGGTGACGGAAGGCACGGCGGCCGCCGCCCGGATCGCCTGGGCCGTCATCGCCCTCCCCGTGCTCCCGGTGCTGCTGCCGTTCGGTGTGCTGCTTGCGGTGGCGCCTCCCGTACGGCGACGGGTGGTCCCCTTCTGCGTGGTGGGAGTTGCCACGGCGGCCGTCCTCGGCGTCGCGCTGGCCTCCGAGCCGGTCGGCGCCCAGGTTCGGGGTCACACGCTCGGCTACGGCGTCGGCCTGCCGATCAGCGCCGGCGTCGCGCCGCCGCTGATCGCCGGATACCTCGTGGCCACCGTGGGATCGCTGCTGGTCAGCGGAGACCGGCTGCTGCGGATGCTGGGGACGGTCGTGGCGGTGGGCGCCGCGCTCTGTGCCGTGCTGTGGAGGCTGGAGTTCATCTCCACCTGGTGCGCTTTCGCGGCCGTCGTCAGCGGAGGTCTGCTGGCGTGGGTCAGGACCAGGATGAGGTGACAAGTCCTGATATGTGAGGTAGTTATGCGCAAGGTAGCCGACTGCCGGGACCACCCGAACGTCAGCGGGTGCACCCTCACCATCAGCGGAGAGGAAGAAGAAGTCGTCCGGGCCGCCGCCGAGCACGCCGTCTCCGTGGACGAGCACGAGGACGACGCCGAGCTGCGTCAGATGATCCGCGGCGACCTCAAGGACGAGATGCCGGCGCACGCCTGACGGCCCGGGCCAGCGCACGCCGGTCGGCGTAGGCACCGACCGGTATCTCCTGATCAACGGTCACCTCGGCGATCAGCCCCCGGGTGGCCACGACGCGGCGCAGGGATGCCAGCAGGGTGTCGTCGCCGACGAACGCGGCCGCGGTCGTCGGCTCCCCGCCCGCCAGGCGGTAGCGGATCGCCACCGGGCGGACGGGCACCCCGGCGTCCAGCGCCGCCTGGAACACCGCAGGCCGGAAACGGCCCTCCTCCCGGCCGCACCAGGTACTGCCCTCGGGGAACGCCACGACGGTCGCGCCACTCCGCAGCGCCCCGGCGATCTCGGCCACCGTGCCCGGCAGCGCCCTGATGCGCTCACGGTCGATGAACAGCGTGCCGCCACGGACGGCCAGCCGCCCCACCAGCGGCCATGCGGCCACCTCGCGCTTCGCCAGCATCCGCCCCGGGCAGACGGCGGCCACCAGCAGGATGTCCAGCCACGAGACGTGGTTGGAGACCACCAGTACGCCGGCCGAACGGCGCTCTGGCTTGGGCGGCATGACAACCCGTACCCCGAAGGCCGCCACCACCGCGCGCACCCCCCACCGGATCAGCGCGTCCCGCCGCGCCGGCCGGCACCACCGCCCGGCCGGCACCGACACCGCGAGCCCGGCGAGCAGCACCGCCAGCCCGGCCGCGTACCGTACGAGCCGACGCGGCGGGCCCACCGACGGCACCCCGCCGGCCACGCAGGCCTGCGGCGTGCACGGGGCGACCGGCGACCACCATGCGGCGGACATCAGACGGGCCCGCCGAGGGAACCCAGCGACCCGAAGTGCCGCAGATAACGCGGGTCGGTCCGGTCCAGGGACAGCAGCACGAACAGGTCCGCCACCCCGAAGTCCGGGTCGTACGCCGGCTCCCCGCACACCCAGGCGCCCAGCCGCAGATAGCCGCGCAGCAGCGGCGGCAGCGGCGTCCGCGCGGCCCGCTGGATTCCCGTCGGGTCCCAGGGGCGGTGCGGCGTGACCTGGTACTCCTCCGGTGCGAGGTGCTTGGCCGACACCCGGTCCCATACGCCTGCGGCCAGCGCCCCGCCGTCGCCGAGCGGTATCGAGCAGCAGCCCGCGACCCAGGTGTGGCCGGTGGTGGTGAGGTACTGGACGATGCCGCCCCACATCAGCGCCACCACGGCGCCGTCCCGGTGCGCCGGGTGCACGCACGAGCGGCCCACCTCGACCACGTCCTCCCGGATCCCGACGAGCCGGCTCAGGTCGAACTCCGACTCCGAGTAACCGCTGCCCGCCCGGCGGGCGTTCGCGGGGGACAGCAGCCGGTACGTGCCGACCACCGCGCCGGTACGCTCGTCGCGGACCAGCAGGTGGTCGCAGTACGCGTCGAGCGGATCGATGTCCAGGCCGGGGACCGGCGTATCGAGCACCGCCCCCATCTCCCCCGCGAACACCTGATGGCGCAGGAGCTGTGCGGCCCGAACGCCGGCCTCGTCCTTCGCGAGGCCGACGGAGTAGCGCGGGCGGTCATCGGTGAGCGGCGAGTGGGCGGCGGCAGGAGCCGTTGCGAGGTCGTGCGTTGCGGTCATGGCGGACTTCCCGAAGCCGGGGGAGGGTGACACCTCTATGTCTTCCGCCACGCCCTTGCCTTGGCGTGACCATCGCGGATCGCGGAGATGTGCGCTCGCTGAAGCCCCGGGGGAGGGGCTCCCGGACTGCGCCGGCTGCGCCGGACTCCGTCCGGGTGCCGGGGCGGCCGTCTGCTGTTCGTCCGGACGCGGCTCGGTGGCCGGTTGCCTCCCCCACCCCGCCCCTTCCCGAAACCAGGGGCTCTGCCCCTGGACCCCGACTGGGTGCGTTGTCGGGTGCGGGTCCGTGGTCGGGTTGTGCCGGCCTCCCCCGGCCTTCGGCCGGGAGGTGCCCCCATCTCGCTTCGCTCGCCTCAGGCGGACGGCCTACCCACAACCCGGTTGGGCAAAATCAGCCTGTCCGGCATTTGGGGACTGGGGGTCCAGGGGCGGAGCGCCCGGCGTGTCCGGGCGGAGCCCGGTTTCGGGAAGGGGCGGGGTGGGGGAACAACGCCCCCGGCATCAGTCCGTGGGTTCGTCCGGGGTGGGCGTGGGGTCGTCGGGGGTGGGGGCGTCCGTGTCGTCGCGGGGCTCCTCGTGCTGCCAGAGGTCGGGCAAGGGCGTGGAGCCGGACTGCTGGTCGGGGAGGTCGCGGGGGACGGGGCCGGCGTGGTGATCGTTCATGCCGGGCGGCTACCCGGGAGGGGCGAGGGTATACGCAGGGGCCGGCGTCAGCCGGAGACGCTGCCGAGGCGGCCTTCCAGCAGCAGGAGGAGGTCGCCGAGGATGGCGGCGAGGTCCTGGCGGCGGTCGGAGGGGAGGCCGGAGAGGAGGGCGTTCTCGTACTCGAGCTGGTCGGGCAGGAGGCGGTCGACGAGCTCGCGGCCGGTGTCGGTGAGGGAGAGGTGGGAGACCCGGCGGTCGCGGCTGTCGGGGCGGCGGGAGACGAGGCCGCGCTCTTCGAGCTGCTTGATCCGTTTGGTGACGGCGGCGCCGGAGGCGAAGGTCTCGCGGGCCAGCCGGCCGGGGGTGAGCTCGCCGCCGACGCGGCTGAGGGCGCACAGGATGTCGTACTCGGGCCGGGTGAGGCCGGCACGCCCGAGCGGGGCGTCGGCTACCTGATGGAGCAGGGCGGTGCAGCGGTTGAGCCGCCCGATCACGGCGACCGGCGCGAAGTCCAGGTGGGGGTGCTCCTGCTGCCATTGCCGCAGCACGCCTGCGACGGCATCTTCGGCGTCCTCCACGCGCGGTTCCTTCCTTCCGGACTTCTTGATCGTACGCGCCGTCACCGTACCCGGCCGGACGGCGAGGTCAGCGCCGCGAGCACCCGGTGCCCCTGGCGTTCGGCGGCGGCGATGCGTTCCTCCGGGAGGGCGGTGCTCAACCACTCGCCGGACGCGGTGTCGGCGGCCTCGCGCAGCTCCAGGAGAGCCACCGCGAGCCGGTCCCGCGAGCCGGCCGCGACGGCGTCGTCGAGGCGGGCCAGGGCGGTGTCGACGCGGCCCGAGGCACGGCGGTTAGGGACGAGGTAGCAGGCCGGCAGGCCGGCGGCGACGCCGACGAGGGTGTCGAGCCAGCGGTCGGTGATCAGCCGGCCGACCGGCTGGGGGCCCGCGAACTGGACCATGATCATGGCCATCGGCGTGACGAAGACCGTGCCGAGCCAGTAGTTCCGGGCGATCGTCGCCTCGGCGCCGAATTGGCAGGCCAGGGCCACCGCCACCAGGGCGGCATGACCGGTGCTGGTCAGCGGCACCAGCGCGGTGAACAGCAGCACCCCGAGCAGATTGCCCAGGGCGCGCTGCAGCGCCCGGTGCCAGGACAGGGTGGTGTTGGCCTGGAAGACCGCGGCGGCGGTCACCACCGCCCAGTACGGACGGTCGACACCCAGCGCCATCGAGGCCCACCCGGCGAGGGCCCCGCCGAGCGCGACCCGGCCCGCGACCGGCAGCAGCGGCGAGCCAGGCGCGAAGGCCCGCAGGCCGGCGTCGGGCCGCCGTTCCGCCCCGACGCCGGCGTGCTCGGCATGCTGGCCAGCATGCCGAGCACCACCCACACCAGGGTGCGGGCGCGGGCCGCGTACGGCAGGCCGTGCGCGTACAGGGCGCACAGCCCGCCGGCGGCGACATAGAAGGCCAGGTCGAGCCGGCCCGCGAGGAGCAGCGCCACCTCGGGGATGGCGAGCGTGATCACCACGCTGAGGGCCGGCTTGTGCCAGATGTCGCCGCCGGGGCGCAGCGTGAGCGCGCCGCGCACGGGCAGGGCTTGCATCGTCATGACTGCAAGCTTAACAGGTGTTTTATTCGTGAAGGATTCATCCTTCCGGCGACGCGGGGGAAGCCAGCGACAGCGCGAACCGGCCCTTCCGGTCCGTCCACCAGTGCCGCAGCCGCATTCCGGCCGCCGCCAGCTCCGCCCGGATGCCCTCCTCGCGGAACTTGGCGGACACCTCGGTGCGCATCTCCTCGCCCGCCGCGAAGTCGGCCGTTAGGTCGAGTGCGGGGACCTTGACGGTGAGATCCCGCCGGGCGCGCAGCCGCATCTCGATCCACTCGTTCTCCCGGTCCCACAGGGCGAGGTGGTCGAAGTCGGCAGGATCGAAGTCCGCGCCGAGCTCGCGGTCGATGACGGTCAGGACGTTCTTGTTGAAGGCGGCGGTGACGCCCTGCGCGTCGTCGTACGCGGCGACCAGGGTGGCCTCGTCCTTCACCAGGTCGGTGCCCAGCAGAAACGTATCTTCAGGCGCCAGCATGGCCCGTGCGGACGCCAGGAACGCCGCCCGCTCCTCGGGCAGCAGGTTGCCGATCGTGCCGCCCAGGAACGCCACCAGACGCGGCCCCGGCGTGGGAGACAGCTCCAGGCCGCGCTGGAAGTCGGCGACCAGGGCGTGCACGGTCAACCCGGGATGGTCCGCCAGCAGGGCCCGGCCGGCCCCGTTGAGGGCGGACTCGCTGACGTCCACCGGGATGTACGTCAGCGGGGTGCCCAGCGCGTCGATGAGCAGGCGCGTCTTCTCCGAGGAGCCCGAGCCCAGCTCGACCAGGGTCCGGGCGCGGGTGATGTCCGCGATGGTCTTGGCACGTTCCTCCAGGATCTCCCGCTCGGCGCGGGTCGGGTAGTACTCGGGCAGCCGGGTGATCTCCTCGAACAGCTCGCTGCCTTGGGCGTCGTAGAACCACTTCGGCGGCAACTGCTTGGGATCATGGGTCAGGCCTTCGCGCACGTCGGCGCGCAGCGCGGCGGACATGGCATCGGCCGGCAGGGTGCGGGTCAGGTCGAACGGGCTCACAGGTGCGGCTCCTTGAGCGGGATGAGCAGGACTTCCGCCGGATCACCGGTCAGCAGATGCCGGTCGGGGACCTCGGTCCAGCGGGGGTCGTCGTCGTACGGTTCGGACGCGACGACCAAGGAGCGGTCAGGCTCTGCGAGATACCAGAGCGTGTCGCCCCAGGCGGTGGCGGCGATGGAACTGCCGTCGGTGAGAAGGAAGTTGAGACGTGAGCCGGGGGTCAGCGCGGCCAGCCGGCCCGTCGTGTCGGCCAGCGCCTCGTCCGGGCTCGCCCCCGCCCGCAACCGGTGCAGGGTCAGCGCCCAGGCGAGCGCCGAGTCGCAGCGTGACTCCAGCGCCAGCAGTTCCTCCACCGGCAGGGTCTCCGCCGCGTCCGCCACCGACCCGGGCCAGCCCTTGAGCGCCCCGTTGTGACTGAACAGCCAGGTCCCTGCCGCATACGGCGCCGTCGCCGACTCCTCCGCCACGCACCCGTCGGTGATGTCCCGTACGGCCCCGAGCAGTGCGCCGGAGCGCACCACCCGGGCGACGTCCGCGAACGACCGGTCCGCCCAGATCGGCCTGGCCCGCCGGTACCGGGCCGGGACGGGGTCGTCGGTCGCGTACCAGCCGACCCCGAAGCCGTCCGCGTTGACGGTGCCGTGGCGCTGCCGGCGCGGCGCCCACGACTGGCGGTAGAGCGAGTGCGGCGGCTCCATGACGACGCTGCCCAGCGGCACGGCGGGGCCGAGGTAGGCCAGATGTCGGCACATCAAAGAACCTGCGCGTCGCGGGCCGTACGGAAGCCGGAGAAGATCTGGCGGCGGATGGGGTAGTCCCAGTTGCGGAAGGTGCCACGGCAGGCGACCTGGTCGACGGCGAAGGAGCCGCCGCGCAGGACCTTGCACTCGGGCCCGAAGAACACCTCTGAGTACTCCTTGTACGGGAAGGCGGCGAAGCCGGGGTAGGGGAGGAAGTCACTGGCCGTCCACTCCCAGACGTCCCCGATGAGCTGGCGTACACCGAGCGGCGACGCACCCTCGGGATACGAGCCGACAGGCGCCGGACGCAGATGCCGCTGGCCCAGATTGGCGTGCCCGGGGCCCGGATCGGCGTCGCCCCACGGGTAGCGCAGGGAGCGACCGGTGACCGGGTCGTGGCGGGCGGCCTTCTCCCACTCGGCCTCTGCGGGCAGCCGACGGCCGGCCCAGCGGGCGTAGGCGTCCGCCTCGTACCAGCTGACGTGCAGCACGGGCTCGTCCGGCGGGACGGGCTCGGTGACCCCGAAGCGGCGGTGCAGCCACAGGTCGCCGCTCTCGCGCCGCCAGAACAGCGGTGCGGTCACGCCGTGTTCGCGGATGTGCGCCCACCCGGCCTCGGTCCACCACCGGGGGTCGTCGTAGCCGCCGTCCTCGATGAAGCGGGCATAGGCGCCGTTGCTGACCGGCACCGTGTCGATGAAGAAGGCCGCGACGTCCCGCACATGACCGGGGCGTTCGTTGTCCAGCGCCCACGGCTCGGTCGACGTACCCATGGTGAACGGGCCGCCGGGGACAAGGACTTCGGCCGGCAGCAGCGCCGCATCGGCGGGTGCGGGCGGCGGGGCGGGTGCGGTGAGGGCGGCGGGACCGCGCCGCAGCTGATGGGTGATGAGCATGGTCTCGTCGTGCTGCTGCTCGTGCTGGGCGATCATCCCGAAGGCGAAACCGGCGTGGGTGAGCCGGCTGCCCCCCTCCAGGGGGCTGTTCTCCAGGATGTCCAGTACCCGGCCGCGAACGTCGGCGGCGTAGCCGTGCGCCTCCGCCGGCGGCAGCAGCGGCAGGCTGGGCCGCGCGGCGCGCGGGTGCTCGAAGGCGTCGTAGATCGGGTCGATGTCGGGGCGCAGGGCCTCGCGTCCGCCGACGGTGCGGAGCAGCCACTGCTCCTCCTGGTTGCCGATGTGGGCCAGATCCCAGACCAGCGGGGACATCAAGGGGGAGTGCTGGGCGGTGAGTTCGCGGTCGTCGACACAGGTGGTGAGGGCCCGGGTGCGGTCACGGGCGGCCAGCAGCGCATCGAGCGCGCGCCGGCGCAGCGCTTCGGTGTCGAGAGGCGGGGCGGTCACGTGTTGCTCTCCTTACATGTGTGCACGTCGAGCACGTCGTCGGCGGGACATCGGCCCCGCAGGACATAGCGGTCGGTGAACTCGGCCACGGCCGCCTGGATCCGCGTACTCGCGCCGAGCCGGGGCAGCGCCTCCAGCGCGGCACCGAAGCAGGTGGCAGCGGTGGACTGCAGCTCGGGGTCGGTGAGCCCGAGGCGGGCGGCCGTCCGCCACAGTGGGTTGCGGGGGGCGGGCGCGGTGCCTGCCGTGTCGGCCAGCGGCTTCACGGCCCGGTACGCGACCTCGGAGGCGGCCGCGTCGTCGAACAGCGCCATGGTGACGGCCAGCGGCACGATCCAGCCGTCGTCGCCGGACTGGGCGTCGATCATGCGGAGTTCGAGGTGTCCGTGCGGCCTGACCGGCGGGAAGAGCGTGGTGAGGTGGTAGTCGAGGTCCGCCGTGCCCGGTGGGCGGGGCGACTTGGTGCGGACCCAGTCGCGGAAGGTGAGCCCGGCGGGCGGCACGGCCCAGGGCTGGTCCCGGTGCCTCTCGCCGTTCCTGTTCCTGTTCCCGTTCCCGTTCCCGTTCCCGGGCCGGACGCACAGCACCGGCGCGTCCAGCGCGTACAACGCCCACGCGGTGCGCGGGTCGGGGCCTGCGGCCGGTGCGTTGGTGCGCTCCGCGTCGAGATCCGCCCACACGGCCTGCCGGGTGGACCGCCAGCCCGTCGGCCGGCCCTCCCGCAACGGCGAGTTGGCGAAGGCGCCGACCAGGACCGCGCCGAGCAGATGGGCCAGCAGCCAGCGCCGGCCGATGCTGAAGGGCCCTGGCTCCTCGGTTCCCGCGTCGAGGCAGACCTGTACGGAGGCGGAGCTGCCCATCATGATGCGGCCGGCCGCACCGGCCCGGTCGAAGTACGACTCCATCGCGCAGTAACGCGGATGGTCCAGGAGACGGCGCGGGGGCTGCCACGGGTCGAGGCCGGAGCCTTCCAGACCCAGACCATGCTCCCGCAGCGTGCCGCGTACGGCGGCCAGCTCGGTGGACGTGGTCTCCACGCACGCGGTGAGGGAGCCGGCCGGGAGGGAGCTGAGCTCCAGCTGCCCGCCGGGCTCCTGGGTGAGCGCGGACCCTATCGGGAGCCCGCGCACTGCGGTGACGGCCGCCGTCAGCCGGTCGGGGTCGACGGCGGTGGTGGGGTCGTGCAGGTCGTGCACGAGCCATTCCAGCTCGACGCCGACGCTCTTCGGGGGACCGTTCTTGAAGCAGATGCCGTGGATATGGGCCTCCGCCTCGTCCTCGGTGATCGGTGGGGATGCCGCTGTCCGCTGTCCGCTTGGCATGTCCGGGACCTCCTGTCGCAGGCGGCTTCCGTACCACCTAAGCCGTCCGGCGCCCGGCCCTCAAGGGCGCCTCCGACGAACAGCGGGGGGACAGGTAATGACGAATGGGACATCGGGGGTCCCCTGCGGTCCGGCTCCCTCCAGCCTTGCGCGCCTTGCGCGACCCCGCATCTCCGAGTCCCCCACACGGCCCCCGCCGAGGGCAGGGACGGTCAGCCGACCGTCGCCGTCACCTCCTCGGCGGCGTGTTTGTCGAGGGTGGTGCGCACGAGGGCGGCCGCTTCCACGGCGTACGTCCGGCCGTGCCTGGCCGGCAGCGCGCGGACCATGTCCTCGGCGTCGTCGGTCACATCAGCCGCCCCTTGTCCACGACGTCGTACATCACGCCGATGTCCTCGTCGGTGAGCTCCGAGCGGCGCTTGCGCAGGATGGCGAGCACCTGTTCCCCGGTCTTCTGTTCCTCTCCCGGGGCGGCGGCCGTGCTGAGCCAATGGCCGAGCTCCAGGGAGGTCACGTCGACCACGCCCTGGAACTCCTCCCACAGGGCGTCCAGCTCGAGGGCGTCGACGTCCGCCATCCGGGTCAGTCCTTCCGTACGAGATCGCGGGCCGCCGCCACGATCGCCTCCGCGTCGATGCCGGCCTCGTGGAGCTGCTGCTCCGGGGTGGCGGAGCCCGGCATCGTGCGCACGGCCAGGCGCGTCAGGCGAGGCGGGCGGTTGCCGTCGAAGGCTTCGAGGACGGCGTCGGCGAGGCCGCCCTCGGCGCGGTGGTCCTCTACGGTGACGAAGCGGCCGGTGAGGTCGGCGGCGGCCCGAAGGGCGTCGGCGTCGACGGGCTTGACCGAGTACAGGTCGATGACGCGGGCCGCGATGCCCTCCTCGGCGAGTCGGTCGGCGGCGGTCAGGGCCTCGAGGAGAGTGATGCCGGCCGCGATGATCGTGACCTGGTCCTGGTCGCCGGAGCGCGGGAGCTTGCTGCCGCCGACCGGGAAGTCCTCGTTGGGCCCGTAGATCACCGGGGTCTTGCCGCGGGTCGTCCGCAGATAGCGGATGCCGTCCAGGTCGGCCATGGCGGCGGTGAGCCGGGCCGCCTGGTTGGCGTCGCAGGGGTAGAGCACGGTGCTGCCGTGCAGGGTGCGGAAGGCGGCGATGTCTTCCAGGCCCATCTGTGACGGGCCGTCCTCGCCGATGGACACCCCGGCGTGGGATCCGGTGACCGCGATGTCGGCCCGGCCGATGGTGGCCATGCGGGCGAAGTCGTAGGCCCGGGTCAGGAAGGCCGCGAAGGTGGACACGTACGGGATCCAGCCCCGCACCTGCATGCCCACGGCGGCGGCCATCAGCTGCTGCTCGGCGATGTAGCACTCGAAGTAGCGGTCGGGGTGCTCCTTGGCGAAGAACTCCGCGCGTGTCGAGTCGCCGACCTCGCCGTCCAGCGCGACCACCTCGGCCCGCGCCGTCCCGAGGGCGGCCAGCGCCTGGCCGTAGGCGTCGCGGGTGGCGACCTCGTCGCCGGTGTCGTAGCGCGGCAGCTCCACGGTGCCGCCCAGCGGCCGGTGCGGCACCCGCAGGTCGGTGGGCGGGGTCACGTGCACGCGCAGGTCCCGTACGCCGCCGAGCTCGGCGATCGCCGCCTCGGCGTCCGGCAGCGGCTTGCCGTGCGCGCCCTCGCGGTCCTGGACGGCGGCGACGCCGCGCCCCTTCATGGTGCGGGCGATGATCGCGGTCGGGCGGTCGGAGGTCGCCTGGGCAGCGGCGAAGGCACCGTCCACGGCGACGACGTCGTGGCCGTCGACCTCGATCGTGTTCCAGCCGAAGGCCTCGATACGGCGGGCGTAGGCGCCGGTGTCCCACTCGTGGCGGGTGGGTCCGCGCTGGCCGAGCCGGTTGACGTCGATGATGGCGGTCAGATGGTCCAGCTTCTCGTAGCCGGCGTGCTCGAAGGCCTCCCACATCGAGCCCTCGGCCATCTCGCTGTCCCCACACAGCACCCACACCCGGTACGGTGCGCGGTCCAGGTCGCGGCCGGCCAGCGCCAGGCCGACCCCGATGGGCAGACCCTGGCCCAGCGAGCCGGTCGCCACGTCCACCCAGGGCAGATGGGGCGTGGGATGGCCCTCCAGCCTGCTGCCGAGCTTGCGATAGGTCAGCAACTCGTCGTCGGTGATCGCGTCGGCGGCCTTGTACAGGGCGTAGAGCAGGGGCGAGGCGTGCCCCTTGGAGAAGATCAGATGGTCGTTGCCCGGATGGTCGGGCCGGTCGAAGTCATAGCGCAGGTGATTCGCGAACAGCACGGCCATCAGGTCAGCTGCCGACATCGACGACGTCGGATGCCCCGATCCCGCCGCGTCCGACGCCCGTACGGCGTCCACGCGAAGCTGCTGTCCCAGTTCCTGTAGTTGATCGTGTCGCATGTCGCTCCCTCCGGTGAACGGTCGCCTGCCCGTGCCGATGGGGACGAAACGACCGCTGTGCCGCCACGCCTCGATCACGACAAACTTGCCATCCCCTAATCTTCGCCGGGTACCCGCGGCTTTACCGGGGGGTGAAGGTGATCCTTGGCACTGTGTCGCGGAGCGAGACAGCATCGCTTCGGTGAGCTGGACGGCTGGTCACGTGGGGCGCTGCTGGCTCTCGATGTACTGCTTGATGACGGTCGGCGGGGCGCCGCCGCAGGAACCGGCGAAGTAGGAGCGGGACACCCCCCCACCCCCCGTGTGGCATGCATGCCGGGCATGGACGACGACGCAGCGGCAACGACGCCGCAGGACGCGGCTCCGACAAGCTCGGGTATCTGGCGGCGCAACTCGGTCAGCGCCCCAGCAGCTCCTCGCGCCCCTGGGCCCGATAGCGGGCAGGCAGGGCGGCACGGTCAGCCGCCGTCAAACGGTAGGCAGCGCCGCATGGTCCGGCGCCGGGCAGCGACCACCACCGGCGCGGCCAGCCCCCACCGCGCCGGTGGTTCGCCGGGGGAGTGCTGGATCGCGGCGCCGCCCGGATCGGCCGGGAACGCGGCACCGGGCGGCCGCTTCCGCGGCCGCCCGGTGATGGCTGAGCACATGGTTCCGGTACTTCAGGCCGGGGCGGTCATCGCCCCATCGCGCCGGCATCAACTCCGCGAGGGTCTCCATGCCGCCGCACGGTAGCTGACGTGCCGTCAGATATCAGGCCTGCTGCGCCGATTCGCTGACCGACTTGCGGACCTCGTCCATGTCCAGTGCCTTCGCCTGCTCGATCACGCTCGCCAGCGCCTGCTCGGGGAGCGCGCCCGGCTGGGCGAAGACGGCGATACGGTCGCGCACGATCATGAGCGTCGGGATCGACTGGATCTCGAAGGCCGCCGCCAGCTCAGGCTGCGCCTCCGTGTCGACCTTCGCGAAGACCGCGTCTTTGTTCCGCTCCGAAGCCGCCTCGTACACAGGGGCGAACATCCGGCACGGGCCGCACCAGGACGCCCAGAAGTCGATAAGCACGAGGTCGTTCCCCGACACGACCTCGTCGAAGTTGTCCTTGGTGAGCTCAATGGTGCTCATACGTCCCTTACCTGCTTCCGGGTCGTCGGTCGGAATACCCACTGGCAGGAACGGAACGGACCCGCGCCCTATTCCGGCGTCCGGCGAGGGCCGGGCGGGCGCTGGGGCCAGCCCCTTACGGGACCACCGTCACCGGCCAGCGCCCCGCCTTCACGAGGCGGACGGCGACGGAGCCGATGATGCGGTGGCCGGCCTGCTCGGAGGCGCCGACGACGACCGCGTCGGCCTTGAGGTCGTCGGCGGCCTTGGCGAGCCCGTTGAAGGGATCGCCGGTGAAGGTGTGGAATTCCCAGCGGAGCTTGAAGACGCCTTCCACGTGGGCGGCGGCGCGGCGGATCTCGGCGACGAGCTGCTCGGCGATCTCACCGGTGGCCTCGGCGACGGGGGCGCCGAAAGCGGCGCCGGCGCTGATGACGGGTTGTACGTAGACGATGGCGAGCAGGGCGTTCTGGCGCCGGGCGAGCCCGGCGGCGTAGGCCGCCGCCCGCCAGGACGATTCGGAGCCGTCAACGCCCGTCACGATCACTTTCGGGCCGTCCGTACCGCGCTCGAAAGGCGCGGGCACCTTGTTCTCGTCCTTCACGCCCCGAGGCTATCGCTTGGCGCGGGCGGTGTGTTGATCGGGGAGGGGCTCGGCCGGAGCGGCATGCGGGGACCGGCCGCCCGTCCGCAGGACGGTCGCGGTGAGCAGGGCCGCGGCGAGCATGAGCCCGGCGCCGGTGGCGAAGGCGAGGTGGTAGCCGCCGGTGAGCGCGGTGGCGGTGTCCTGGCCGGAGCCGAGCAGGTGGTCCGTACGGGACGCGGCCAGCGTGCTGAGGACGGCGAGGCCGAGGGCGCCGCCGACCTGCTGGGTGGTGCTGGCCAGGCCGGACACGAGCCCCGAGTCGCCGGGCGTCGCGTCCGCCATGGCGAGCGTGGTGATCGTGGGCAGCGCCAGGCCTGCCCCGGCGCCGAGCAGCAGCAACGCGGGCAGTACGTGTGCACCGTAAGCGCCCTGCGCGGGAAGCCGGGTGAGCAGGACGAAGCCGCCGGCGAGCAGCAGCAGGCTGGCCGCCATCACGGTCCGCAGTGCGAAGCGGGCGATGAGCCGGGCGGCGAGGAAGAGCGAGGTGGCCCCGATTGCGAGGGTGATCGGCAGGAAGGCGATACCGGTGCCGACGGCGTCGTACCCCAGGACCCGCTGCAGATACAGCGCGACCAGGAACTGGAAGCCGAACATCGGCGCCACCATCACCGCCTGCACAAGGTTCGCTCCCGACACATTGCGCGACCGGAAGATCCGCAGCGGAAGCAGTGGTTGCGCGGCGCGCGCCTGGCGCAGGACGAAACCGGCGAGCAGTGCGACCGACAGCGCGCCGAGGCCGAGGGTGCGGGCCGAGGCCCAGCCGAAGTCGGCGGCCTTGACGATGGTGTAGACGCCCAGCATCAGCGCCGCAGTGACCAGGGCCGCGCCGATCGCGTCGGCGCCCCGGCGCAGCCCGGCGCCCTGGTCGGGGTCGAGAACGCGCCCGGCGAGGAGGGCGGCGGCGACGCCGATGGGGAGGTTCACGAAGAAGATCCAGTGCCAGCTGATGACCTGGGTGAGCACGCCGCCGGCGATGACCCCGATCGACGCGCCCGCCGAGCCGACGAAGCTGTAGACGGCGATCGCCTTGGACCGCTCGCGGGGTTCCGTGAAGATCGCGACGATCATGCCGAGGGTCACGGCCGACGCCATCGCGCCGCCGACGCCTTGCAGGAAGCGGGCGGCGATCAGCGTGCCGGGACTCGTGGACACCCCGCAGAGGAGTGAGGCGGCGGTGAAGACGCCGAGCCCCGTGATGAAGACGCGCTTGCGGCCCAGGAGGTCACCGAGTCGCCCGGAGAGCAGGAGCAGGCCGCCGAAAGCGATCAGGTAGGCGTTGACGACCCAGGTCAGGTTCGACTGCGAGAAGCCGAGATCGCTCTGGATGGACGGCAGGGCCACATTCACGATGGTGCCGTCCAGGATCACCATCAGCGTGCCTGCGCACAGGACGAAGAGCGTCGGCCAACGTGAGCCAACGGTCATGGGGACGTGCTGGGGCACGGGGTCGCCTCCTGGTCGTCGAAGTACCAGGAAGGACACTACCAGATTGTTTTGTATGGGACTATCTACTTCGGACTTACTTTCGCGACCTTACTTTCGCGACTGCCGTGCCCGCCGCACCGGACGCTCGCACTCCACGGGCTCCGCGAGATGCCCGTTCACCAGCCGTACGAGCGCCGAGGCGAAGGCCTCCCGCTCCTGCTCGGGCAGTGCGCCGAGTACGTCGCCGTGCACGTGCTCGGTGATCTCCCGGCCCGCCTCGACGGTCTTGCGGCCCTCCTCGGTGACCCGGATGATGCGCGCCCTGCGGTCGGTGGGCGACGGGACGCGCTCGGCCAGGCCGGCCTTCTCCAGCTCGTCGACGGTCACGACCATCGTGGTCTTGTCGAGCCGGGACAACTCCGCCACCTGCGCCTGGGTGAGACCGCCGGGCAGGGCGTGGGCGAGCACGCAGAAGCCGCGCGGGGAGATGTCCAGCTCGCCGAGCGCCGCTGTCGTCTGCGTGGTCAGGACGTGGGCCGCGTGCTGCAGCAGGCCGGTGAGGTCGAGGCCGGCCGACACGGGCTGCGGAGGTGTGTGTGCAATGGTGGTCATGGATCGAGCGTAACAAAATAGGTCCGCTACGGGACTATTCGCGTCCGGGACGATTGCGGTGTCGGCGCCGCGTCACGGCAGGGGCTGCGGCGGCTTCGGGCCGTCGTAGTGGCCGACGGGGCGCATGCGCAGGGGTGGCTCGGCGTACTCCTCGAGGGCGTGGGCGATCCAGCCGGCGGTCCGGCCTACTGCGAACACCGTTTCACCGGCCTCGGCCGGCATGTTGGAGGCGACGGACAGCACGGCGAGGGCGAGGTCGACGTTGGCGTGCAGCGGGGTGTGCCGGGCGGCGGTCTCGACGACGTCGCGGGCGGCGGCGAGGGCGGGCGCGGCCTGCGGCACCGCGTCCAGGAGCCGGAAGAGCATCCGGGCCCGCGGATCGTCGCCGGAGTACAGGCGGTGGCCCAGCCCCGGCACGGGCTGCCCGGTGCGCAGGTGGTCCGCGACGACGGGGGCGGCGCCGCCCCGTTCCAGCACCTCGACCAGGAAGCGGTGGGCGAGCCCGCTCGCCGCGCCGTGCAGGGGGCCCTCAAGAGCGCCGAGCCCCGCCGAGACGACGGCGTACGGATGGGCCCGGGCGGACGCGGCGACCCGTACGGCGAGGGTCGAGGCGGCGAGGTCGTGGTCGATGAGCAGGGCGAGTGCGGCGTCCAGCACACGCAGTGACGCATCGTCAGGAGTGCGCTCCGTCAGCCGGGACCACAGCCGCCACGCCAGCCGGCCCTCCCCCCGGTGCGGCTGCCCGGCCGGTGGCAGCGCGTCGACCAGGGCCGGAATGAGGCTGCGGGCGCTGCCGAGTACGGCCCCCGGCGACAGGTCGAAGCGCAGCGGATCGGCGGCCGCGGCCGCGATGGCCGTGACCCGCAGCCGGTCCACGGGGCCGCTGTGCGCGGGGAGTGCGGCGACGGAGCGCCGGGCGGCGGCCAGCGTCTGCTCCGGCGCGGTGAAGCGCGCGCCGGGCCGCATCACGCCGGTCCACAGCCACTCCGCGATCTCCTCGTAGCCGTAGCGCGCGGCCAGTTCGGTGGCGTCGACGCCGCGGAAGAAGTACCGGTCCTTCTCTATCAGGGTGATGCCGGTACGGACGGGCCCCACCGCCCCGGCCCCCGTGCCCCCCGACCCCGGTGTGTCGTCCCCCGGACGCCGGGCGGCGCGCCGCGCCAGCGCGTCGACCTCCGTGGCGTCGAAGGTGCTGCCGCGCCCGCCTTCCGCGCGACGGCTGGTCAGCAGCCCGCGGCTGACGTACGCGTACACCGTCTCGGGCTTGACGCCGAGCCGCTCGGCCGCCTCGCGCGTGGTCAGTCTCGTTGATTGATCCGCCATGGCCCCATCTCATCACACATTGATTGAATCAATGTTGACAGGCATTGATTCAATCATAGACAGTCGCATCAACATCAAGGGAGGAACCACCATGGCGATCACCGACGTACCGCGCGGCCTCAAGGGCGTCGTCGTCACCGAGACCGAAATCGGCGACGTACGCGGCAGCGAGGGCTTCTACCACTACCGCCAGTACTCGGCCGTCGAACTCGCCCGGACCCGCACCTTCGAGGACGTCTGGCACCTGATGGTCCACGGCACGCTGCCGGACGCCGCCGAGCGCGCCGCCTTCACCGCCCGCACCGCCGCCCTGCGCCACCTGCCCGCCGACGTCAGCGACGCGCTCCCCGCCATCGCCCGCTCCTGCGCGCTGAGCGGCCCGCTCACCGGCCTGCGTACCGCGCTCTCCCTCTACGGGGCCTCGGCCGGGCTGCGCCCGCTGTACGACATCGACGCCGACCGGCGCCGCGACGACGCCATCGCCGCCTGCGCCGCCGTGCCCACCCTGCTCACCGCCCTGCACCGGATTGGCCAGGGCCTGGCGCCGGTCGGGCCGCGCGACGACCTGCCGTACGCCGAGAACTACCTCTACATGCTCACCGGCGAGGAGCCCGACCCCGTCCGGGCCAGGGCGGTCGAGCAGTACCTGATCTCCACCATCGACCACGGCTTCAACGCGTCCACCTTCACCGCCCGCGTCATCACCTCCACCGGCGCCGACCTCGCCGCCTGCCTCGTCGGCGCCATCGGCGCCCTCTCGGGCCCCCTGCACGGCGGCGCCCCCAGCCGCGCCCTGGACACGCTCGGCGCCATCGGCACCCCGGATCGCATCGACCCCTGGATCCGCGAACTCGTCCTCGCCGGTGACCGCGTCATGGGCTTCGGCCACCCCGTATACACCACCGAGGACCCCCGCTCCCGCATGCTCAAGGAGATCGCCCGCAGCTTCGGCGGCCCGCTCGTCGACTTCGCCGTCCAGGTCGAGGAGCGCGTCGAAGCGATCCTCGCCGAACTCAAGCCCGGCCGCGAATTGCACATCAACGTGGAGTTCTACGCCGGCGTGGTCATGGAACTCTGCGGCCTGCCAAGGGAGATGTTCACTCCGACGTTCGCCTGCGCTCGGGTCGTCGGGTGGAGTGCGAACATCCTTGAGCAGGCGGAGGACAGCAAGATCATAAGGCCCTCCGCCCGTTACGTCGGGCCGCCGGCGCCGCAGCCGGTGCCGGCGGTCTGACCGGGCGTTCACGCAGTCTTCTCCGGGTGTTGCCGGGGGCTCCGCCGTGCGCTTGGGGCGGCCGACCGTAGCGTTCCGTTCCGGTTCGCTGTGACGATCACGGAACACGGAGATGGCCATGTGCAGTCCGCACCACCAGCCCGAAGGGCCCCAAGTCGGCGCGAGCCGCCGTTCCTTGCTCATGGGCGCCGGGCTGGTGGGAGCCGGCGTCGCGGTGGCGGGGCTGGGCGGCGCGCCGCGGGCGGCCGCCGCCGGGCGTGGGGACTGGCGGCCGGACACCGAGGACCAGCGGGACGAGTACGGCGGAAAGATCGACCAGATCCTGCACGGCACCGTCGGGGACGTCCGCGTGACCGAACGGGCGCTGCGCACCGCGGAGTTCATGACGGCCCGGTAGGCCGACGGTCCACCGGCGTCGTGGGCACCACCACCGCCTCGCCCGTCCGGCGAGGCCCGGACCAGGGGGCCGGGACCGCGTCGATGTCACGGGCGATGCGGTGCGCGACGGATTCGTAGTTGACCCGCCAGCCACGGAACTGGGGCCAGGCCTCCTCGGGCGTGCGCTCCATCGGATAGCCGTACTCCGCCATGCGGCCCACCCCCGCCAGGAACTCCTCGTACGTCAGCTCGATGGGACTGTCGGGGGTGGGGTCGCGGTCGTACGGGATGCCCCGGGCGTCGGCGAGGTCGCGCAGGCACATGAACCCGGCGCGCAGTCCCATGCGGACCTCGGCCTGCGGGCTGCTGGGGTTGAAGGCCAGCCGCAGCGCTCCGGCGTCGAGGACGGAGAGCAGGGCGATGAGCCAGTTGCGGTCGGCCCTGGGGGAGCGGAAGTGGATGAGGATCGGGTACGAGGTGTGGCTCTCGCTGACCTCGGCGCTCCACCGCTCCCAGTTGTGGAACAGCTCCGTGAGCTCGTCCAGCAGCTGGACCTGGGCGTACCGGGCAAGGATCTCGGGCCCCCAGGGCGGGGTGCCGGTCCTGGCGAAGAGCAGGGTCACCTCGGTCTCGCGGCGCGCGTAGGCGCTGTAGATGGTCGGCAGATAACCGACCTGGAGCCCGATGACGATCGGCCCGGTGGCCGCGGCGCAGAAGTCGATCACGGTGAGCTCGACGTGGTGGCTGCTCGCGAAGCCAAGGGTGAACAGCGAAGAGCCAGCCTCCCGGATGGCCTGCAGAGGCCCCAGTTCGCTGACCGAGCCCTGGAGCATGGCGTAGCCGATCAGAAAGGCCAGCAGCCAGCACACCAGCGTCACCAGGATCGACAGCGGGGCCACCGGTCCGAGCACCCGGTCCTTCGCCTCGGGATCGTCCAGTCGGTCGGCCACCGTCTGGAACATCCGGCGGACCAGCGCCTGAATGGTCCGGGTGAAGCTGGACCGGGTCGGCCGGGGGATCACCAGTGTGCGCAGGACCGAGGAGAAGGTCCCGGCGACCACCAGCGCACCGAGTACGCCGAAGAGAACCCGCACGTCAGAGCACCCGCCGACGCACCAGCGCCGCCAGCACCAGCACCCCGGGCACCAGCGGCAGCCATACGGTGACCAGACGGTAGGCCAGCACCGCGGAGGTCGCCACGACCGCCGTCGTCCCCGCCGTCACCAGAGCCAGCCCCAGCGCGACATCGAGCGAGCCCAGCCCGCCCGGCGTCGGCAGCAGCGCGGCCGCCGCGCTCCCCGCCAGATACGCCACCGCCACGTGTGCGGCCGGCACCGGCGCGTGCAGCGCCCGTACGGCCGCGACCAGCACCGCCGCGTGCGCCACCGGAAAGGCCAGCGAGCCCGCCCACAGCGCCGCCACCCGGGCGGACCGCCCGTGGACCGCCCGCACATCGGTCGCCAGAGTGCCGAGGAAGGAACGCAGCATCGTACGCACCCGCCGCACGCCGGCCAGCCCCGCCACCACCGCGCACACCAGCACGGCCACCCCGATGACCAGCGAGTTGTCCGGCCGGCCGTGCACGCCCACCCGGTGCACGGTGAGCGCGTGCGGGAAGGCGAGCAGCAGCACCAGCAGCAGTGCCACCCGCACGATCCCGCCCGCCACCGCCCGCACCGTCAGCGCGGCGGCCGAGCGGCTCGGCGACAGGCCGCAGCGGACCAGGAAGCGCAGACTGACCGCGTTACCGCCCACGCCGGCCGGAAGGATGTGATTGGCCGCCGAGGCCGCGAACGATGTCGCCAGCAACCGCCACGGCGGCAACTGCTCCAGCACCGCCCCCTGCTGCGCGGTCGCCGAGCACACCCAGGTCAGCACCGCCGCACCGGCCGCCAGGAGCAGCCACTCCCGGTCCGCGGAGCCCAGCTGGGCGGTGCCGGAATCCACCATCGGCCACCGCCAGAACACCAGCGCGACGACCAGCAGCAGAGGAGCCACGCAGCAGATCTGACGCACAGGGAGGCGACGCCACATAGGTTTCTCGCCCTTCCGGTCCACGCGGTCGCCCGCGCCGCCGCGAGTCGCTCCCCATCGCAAGCCCCGGCTCCAGCACTACGCACGACCATACGGGCCGGGGGCCGCGGACGCTCTGTCAGCGACCGGCGGTCGGGTCAACCCTCACCCCCGTGTCCGGGGTCAGAGCTCGAGCAGGCTGCCCTGACCGTCTATGCCGTCGGCGGTGTCGTCGTCGAACCACAACGAACCGGTGGCCAGATAGCGGAAGCGGTGTACACCCGAAGGGAGGATCACCGAGATCGTACGGGTGCCGTTGCGGCGCGGCACGAGGGCGTGGCGGCCAGGCTCCCAGCCGTTGAAATCGCCGACGACGCTCACGGCGCCGGGCGGCTGGTCGGCCGGGAGGGCGAAGGTGACGCGGGTTTTCCTGCCGAAGAGCTTGGTGCGCCTGAGCATGGGCAACTCCCTGCGAGGGTCGGCGATGAGAGCGCGGGCTCTCACATTCCTCCGGTGTCGCGGTGGATGTCACATACCGACTGGTCGGTGTTGACGGTAGCGTGGTCCCGTACCCAGCAAGACGATGGAGGGAGTCGCGGTGCGCGCGATCCAGATCACCGAGTTCGGCGGGCCGGAAGTGCTGCGGCAGGCGGAGCTGCCCGACCCCGTGCCCGGGCCGGGACAGGTGCTGGTGGAGGTCTCGTCGGCGGGCGTGAACTACGCCGACACCCACATGGTCGAGAACTCCTACCTGTCCAAGGCGGCCCTTCCCCTGGTGCCCGGCGGCGAGGTCGTCGGTCGCACCCCCGACGGCCGCCGCGTGGTCGCCCTCACCGACAACGGGGGCTATGCCGAGAAGGCCGTTGTCCAGGAGTACCTGGCCCACGAGGTCCCGGACGGCGTCAGCGACGGCCAGGCCCTCGCCCTGGTCGTCCAGGGCCTGACCGCCTGGCACCTGCTGCGCACCTCGGCCCGGATCGCCGAGGGCGAGTCCGTGGTCGTCCACGCGGCCGCGGGCGGCACCGGCTCGCTCGCCGTGCAGCTCGCCAAGACCTTCGGTGCCGGCCGGATCATCGCCACCGCCTCCTCCAAGGAGAAGCGCGACCTGGCCCTGGAACTGGGCGCCGATGTCGCGATCGATGCCGACGCCGAGGGTCTGAAGGAGCGTCTGACCGATGCGAACGGCGGCAAGAAGGTCGACATCGTCCTGGAAATGACGGGCGGCCCGGTCTTCGACGCCTCCCTCGCCGCCCTGGCGCCCTTCGGCCGGCTGGTCACGTACGGGCTTGCCTCCCGCGTCCCGCCGACCCCCATCCAGGCCGCCCAGCTCATGGCCCGCTCCCGGGCCGTCGTCGGCTTCTGGCTGATGCACTGCCTCGGCCGCCCCGGCATGTACCGCGAGCCGATGGCCGAGCTGCTCGCCATGACCGCCGACGGCCGCCTCAGGCCGCAGATCGGCGGGGTCTACCCGCTCTCGGAGGCGGCCAAGGCCCACGAGGACCTGCGGGCCCGCCGCACTTACGGCAAGTTGATCCTCGACGTGTCACGCTGATCCCCGCAGGCGGCTCGTCGCACGCGCTGTCGTAGGAGCACAATCGATATCGACAGCGGAGCACGACGAGCCGCACCCACCGCACCACCGCTACCCCGCGGCCCGCAGAAATCGGGAGGGGCCATGGCCAAGGACAGGTCTCATTTCGCACCTGACCGGGGACTGACGACCAGAATGACGGTCACCATGTTCCTGATCGGACTGCTGTACGTGGTCTTCGTAGGGGCCCTTCTCGCCCTGCTGCGCGGATCCTGGCCGTTCATCCTGATCATCGCGGGCGGGCTGTTCATCGCCCAGTTCTGGTTCAGCGACCGCATCGCCGCCTTCAGCATGGGAGCCCGCGAGGTCACCCCGGAGGAGGCCCCCGAGCTGCACGGCGTCGTGGACCGGATCTGCGCGCTCGCCGACATGCCCAAGCCCAAGGTCGCCGTCGCCGACAGCGACGTCCCCAACGCCTTCGCCACCGGGCGCAACCAGAAGGCGGCCGTCGTCTGCGCCACCACCGGCCTGCTGCGCCGCCTGGAGCCGGACGAGCTGGAGGGCGTCATCGCCCACGAGCTGTCCCATGTGGCCCACAAGGACGTCGCGGTGATGACCATCGCCTCCTTCCTCGGCGTCCTGGCCGGACTCATCACCCGCATCGGCCTGTGGAGTAGCCTCGGCCGCAGCAGCCGCGACCCGGGCACGCAGATGGCGATCATCCTGATCCCGCTGGTCAGCGCCGTCGTCTACGCGATCAGCTTCCTGCTGACCCGGATGCTGTCCCGCTACCGCGAGCTCTCCGCCGACCGCTCCGCCGCACTGCTGACCGGCCGCCCCTCCTCGCTGGCCTCGGCGCTCACCAAGATCACCGGGCAGATGGCGAAGATCCCGACCAGCGACCTGCGCAAGGCCGAGCCCTTCAACGCCTTCTACTTCGCCCCCGCCTTCTCCTCCGGCGAGTCCCTGTCCAAGCTGCTGTCCACCCACCCCTCGCTCGAGCAGCGCCTGGAGCAACTCGGGCGGATCTCGGTCGAGCTGGGCCGCCACTGATGGGTTTCCTGGATGTGCTGCTCGGCCGCAGCAAACCCGTCAAGCCGGACCTCGACCAGCTCTTCGGGCTGCCGTCGGCTGCGATCACCCTCGAAGCGGCGGCCGGCTTCAAGCCGACGGGCCTGGGCTCGGTGTGCTTCGCGGCCGTCGAGGGCGGCGCCTTCGCGGAGGTCCAGCAGGACGTACGGCAGCTCCTGGACATGGACACCGGCGAGGACAGCGCGCCCGTGGAGTCCACCCGGGATTCATACGGCTACACCTGGCTGCTTCTACGGCACGCCCCGGACGACATGGCGTCCCTGGTCACCGACCTGCACGCGGTGAACTCGGCGCTGGAGAGCCATGGCTTCGGGCCGCAGCTGCTCTGCTCGCTGGCCGGCTTCCGGGATGCGGAGGGCCGCTCGCTGGCGCTGGTCTACCTCTACAAACGCGGCACGTTCTATCCGGTGTGTAAGCGCCCTGGCCAGCAGAAACGTGACAACGCCCTCGAACTTCAGGTCGCTGCCCTACTCAGGAATGATCTTCGAGTCGAGGAGGATCTGTCTCGCTGGTTCCCCGTCTGGGGTGCACCCGGGACAGAGGACTGAGACCTTGAAGGCGGGGGAGTGGCTGACGGGGATCAGCCTCAATGATGGTCCATCAGACCGGCTCTTGAAGTTACTCGCAGAGAGCGGAGTCAGGCCGGACCAGCTTGGGGCGGCTACCTCACTTTTCGTGGCTTCGAGCGCTGCGAGCCAGGTGTCTCCGCCGCAAGTGCAGCAAGTTCGCAGGGCGGCAGCCTGGCGTGGGGCGGAGCCGTATTGCGCCCCTGCAACAGTCAAGGTGACGGCCACCATCAAGGCCATCGACAACCTCGCGGGCGCGGCGAGGGCATCGAGCGCTGCGACTTTTCAGAAATCGCCGCTGCCAGGTGTGACACTTCTGGGCCCGGCGGCGCTGTGGTGGATGGACGCGCTGCTCAGGCAGTGACCGTCCTTCGCCCCGGACCTGACCCGTGGGCGGGTTTCTGTCCCGGTCTGGCGTTCCCGTGGGGGGAAATGCCGGTCGGGGTGGGGCCGCATCCTAGTGCGGCACATGGCAGCCCCGGTCGTCCGCCTCCCCCCGTGGCGGACGACCGGGGCTTCCCGCTCGCGGCCTGGTTGCCCGGCCGGCCTGGCCGCGGCCCACCGCCAGGGAGTGGTCCACCGCGACATCAAACCCGACAACCTGATGCAGGATGCCCTCGGGACGTTGAAGGTAGGCGACTTCGGCATCGCCCGGTTCGTTGACGATGCCTCGGCCGGCGCTTACCAGCACCGGCCAGATCGTGGGCACCAGCCCAACCTCGCTCCCGAGCGCGCGCTCGGCAAGCCCGCCGGGCCCGGCTCCGACGTCTACGCCCTCGGCTGTGTCCTCCACCAACTGCTGGCCGGCGAACCCCCCTTCCAGGCGGACACCGCCCCCGCCGTACTGCACCTGCACGTCGACGCCCCGCCCCCGCCCGCTTCACTACGGTGCCCTCAGCTGCCCGGCGCGTTCGAGCAGTACCTGCTCCGGATGCTGGCCAAGCGGCCCGAGGACCGTCCCAACGCACAAGGGGTGGCTGACTGGTTCGCCGACGCGGCCTGGCGCGGCGGCGCGCAGCAGATGCACACCCTGCCGCCAACCACCGCCCAGCCGTCTGCCGCGAACCCCCGGCGCCGTGCTCCACAGGGGCAGCAGCGCGCCGCCTCCCGGGCGCAGATGCTCGTCCGCATACGGGCTCACCTGCGGCGGCACAAGATGCTGAAGTGGGCCCGTGCCTCGGCAGGTATGCGGGCGGCCAAATGCCCGCCAAATGCTGGGCAAAACGTTAGACGGTCCGGAGTTGGGGGCCAGCCGCTCGAGTGCCGTAGCAGGGCACGTCGCGATCCGGGCCGCAGGCAGTTAATGCGATTGACGCGGTAAGACCGTCTCATTTACTTGTCCGAAACGCGTCCAATAGTGGCCGGTAATACGACGGCCGTTGGATCTTCATCTGACCGACGAGCAGGGCACTGCCGGACGAATGGCCCCAAAGTCCCTTGCTGCTGTTCGGAATTCTGCCCACGGGACGGGCGGACGTCACGGGTCGTGCTGTCTCCCGGCAGCACGTCGACCCGCGGGCCGCACCCATTCCCGCGCAAGCGGAATGGGCGCCCGGCATCGCGGTCGCCATGGACGCCAGTGGCGGAGCAAGGGAGTCAAAGAATGATGCGTCATGTCAGCTCGGGTGAAGAGGAGGCCGGTGCGGCGCCGCCGCATCCGGACGTGTCCTTTTCCCCCGCGCGGCCCGGGACGGTCGCCGAGGTCGAAAACCTCGCGGTGACCTTCCGGCGGGGCAATCGGCGGATCCACGCCGTGCGCGGGGTCAGCCTGGACATCCGGCCCGGGGAGATCCTCGGCCTGGTGGGCGAGTCCGGCTCAGGCAAGAGCGTGCTGGGCATGTCGTTGCTGGGCCTGCTGCCTGAGGACACGCTGGAGCACACCTCCGGCCGGGTCGCGGTTGCTGGCAAGGACATGCTGCATGGCTCCGCGGACCTTCGCAGGCGGGTACGGAAGGAGCATCTCGGTTCGGTATTCCAGGACCCGATGACATCGCTGAATCCGACGATGCGCGTCGGCCGGCAGGTCATCGAGGCCGCTGGGTCGACCGAGGAGGCCGTACGGCTGTTGCGCGCCGTCGGCATATCCGACGCCGAACGGCGGATGTCCAGCTTCCCGCACGAGCTGTCCGGCGGGCTCCGGCAACGCGTCATGATCGCCATGGCTGTGGCCGGCAACCCATCGCTGGTGATTGCCGACGAGCCCACCACAGCTCTGGACGTCATGGTGCAGAGCCAGGTACTGACCCTGCTGCGGTCCCTGGTCGACGAAATCGGGTGCAGCTTCCTGCTCATCACCCACGACCTGGGCGTGGCCGCACAGGTGGCGGACCGGATCGCCGTGATGTACGCGGGCCGACTGGCCGAGTCCGGCCCGACCGACACCGTGCTGCGCAGCGCAGCACACCCGTACAGCCTGGGGCTGATGCGCTCCCGACTGTCGCTGACCTCGCCCAGGACCGGGACGCTGTCGACGCTTCGTGGTGAGGTGCCGAGCCCGGTCGCACCGCCACCCGGATGTCCCTTCCAGCCACGGTGCGATCTGGCCACCGACGATTGCACCCAACTCCTGCCCGATCCGGTACCGGTCATCCCCGGGCACCTGAGCGCGTGTGTGCTCCCGGCCGAGGTGGTCCGGGCCCGTCGCCCGGCCCCCGACGCCGGCGAGCAGGACGCCGGCGAGCAGGATGCCGGCGGGCAGGACGCGCCTCAGGCCGATGCAGCCGACCCCGAATCCGCCGTACCGGCCGCAGCCGACGCCCCGGGTGCGGCGTCGGCCGTGTGGGTGCGGCAGATCCGCAGGACGTTCCGGGTCAAGGCCGGGCGCGGCCGGCGCAAGGACCTGCAAGCGCTGCGCGAGATCGACCTCGACGTGGCGGCCGGGGAGTCGGTGGCGATCGTCGGGGAGAGCGGCTCGGGCAAGTCGACACTGCTGCGGGTCATGGCCGGACTGGAGCGGGCCGACCACGGAGAGGTCGTGCTGGGTGGAAGCACCCGCCCGCAGATGGTGTTCCAGGATGCCGGCGCGTCCCTGACCCCGTGGATGACCGTCGGCGCGCTGATCGATGAACGGCTGCGCGGCGAGGGGTTGTCCCGCGCCGAGCGCCAGGAGCGCGTCGTGGCTGCCCTGGCGCAGGTCGGGCTGCCTGCCGAGGTGGCGCAGGCGCGCTCCCGCCAGCTCTCCGGCGGCCAGCGACAGCGCGTCGCCCTGGCCAGGGCGACGGTGATCCCTCCTCAGGTGCTGCTGTGCGACGAGCCGACCAGCGCACTGGACGTGTCGCTGGCCGCAGGCGTGCTCAATCTCATCGGCCGGCTGCGGCGCCAGTTGGGCATGTCGGTGGTCTTTGTGACGCACGACCTGTCCGTTGCCCGCGTCGTCGGCGACCGCATTGCGGTGATGTACCTCGGCAATATCGTTGAGCTGGGGCCGGCCGAGCGCGTGGTGAGCCAGCCCGCGCACCCGTACACCAAGGCGCTGCTCAGCGCGGTTCCCGAGGCAGGAGCCGCCCCCATGGTGCTGACCGGCGAGCCGGCCAGCCCGCTGGCTCCCCCGTCCGGCTGCGCCTTCCACCCCCGTTGCCCGCTGGCCGACGACGCCTGCGCCGACTCGGAGCTCAGGCTGCGGCCGGTGCGGCTGCGCACGGCCCACGATCGCGCTGTGGCCTGTCTGAAACCGGAGTTGATCTAAATGGCCGTGGCCGAACCTCAACTGGCCGCTCCGCTGGCGGCCCGGCGGCGAAGCGCCCGGCTGCTGCCGGCGAATGCCGCCCGGTGGGCCAACTGGTCGATCGCGGGGCTGCTGGGCGTCGTCACGCTGGTGGCCCTCCTTGCACCCGTGCTCGCCCCGCATGACCCCCTGCAACCGGTGGGTCAGCCGCAACTCGCCCCAGGGCAGGGCGGATTTCTCCTCGGCACGGACGGCATCGGCCGCGATGTGCTCAGCCGAGTGCTGTACGGTCTGCAAGCCAGCTGGTTCGCGGCGCTGCTCGTGATAGTCGGCGGCGTGATCATCGGCGGGATCATCGGCGTGGTCGCCGGGACCTTCGGCGGCATCGTGGACAACGTACTGATGCGCATCACCGACGGGTTCCTGGCACTGCCCGCTCCGGTACTGGCGATCGCCATCGTGGCAGCGCTCGGCCCCGGGTTCGTCCACACGCTGCTCGCCGTCTCCATCGTGTGGTGGCCGTTCTATGCCCGAATCGTCCGTGGTGAGGTCCGGGCGCTGGCCGCCAGGCCACATGTGGAGGCCGCCCGGCTCGCCGGTGCGGGAACGTTCCGCGTCGCGCTACGGCACCTGGCCCCCGGCGCGGTGCCCGCGACCGTGGTCACCGCGAGCCTGGACGTGGGGAACCTCGTTCTCACCCTGGCCGCGCTGTCGTTCCTCGGGCTGGGGCAGCCGGCCCCTACCCCGGAGCTCGGCGCCGACGCCGCGCGCAACCTGTCGTACCTGCTGCAGCAGTGGTGGATTCCGACGATGCCGGGCCTGGCCGTGCTGGTGCTGGCCATGGTCGGAAACCTGGCGGGCGACGCCATCCGCAACCTCATGGAAGACCGATAGGTCACGCCGTCCCACCACTCCCACTACCCAAGGAGTCCCCTGTGCTCCAACTGGCAGGCAAGCGCCTAGGCGCCATGGTCGTGATCATATTGGCTCTTACCGCCGTGATGTTCGGGCTGCAGAAGATCTCGCCGCTCGACCCGGTCCACGCCATGCTCGGCCAGAGCGCGTCGGCCCAGGCAGTCGCCGCGGAGCGGCACGTTCTCGGCCTGGACCAGCCGATAACCGCGCAGTACTTGCACTACCTGGCCGGGCTGCTCCACGGCGATCTCGGCACTTCCTACCGCACGCGCAATCCGCTCAGCTCCGACCTGGGGACGGCCTTCCCCGCCACCGCCGAGCTGACGCTGTACGGATTGATATTCGCGCTCATCCTGGCCGTGCTGCTGGCTGTCGCGACGACCCTGCGGTGGCCGGGCTCCTGGCTGTTCCGGCTGATCCTGTTCGTCGGCGCGTCGATGCCGCCGTTCCTGCTCGCGATCGGCGGCATCTTGCTGTTCTTCGTGAACCTTGGGTGGCTACCGGCGACAGGGCGGACCAGCATCCACAATCCGCCAACCGGCCCCACCGGCCTGCTGACCATCGACGGGCTCCTTGCCGGCCAGTTCAACGTCGTCACCGACGCGCTGAGCCACCTGCTGTTGCCCGCCCTGGCGTTGGCGATCGGCCCCGCTGTCTCGATCGGCCGGGTGCTGCGGTCGAGTCTGGTCAGCGAGCTCCGCAGCGACTACGCGCGGACCGCGCGGGCGAAGGGGCAGCGGGAGCGGCAGGTGCTCATCCGGCATGTGATCCGCAACGCGATCGGCCCCGCACTGTCCATGACAGGCCTTCAGGCGGGTCTGATGTTCGGCGGTGTGCTCGTCATCGAGCAGGTCTTCTCCTGGCCCGGCATGGGCCAGTACATGACCCAGAGCATCCCGGTCGCGGACTTCCCCGCCATCGCCGCCGTGACGCTTGTACTGGGAATCGGTTACGTCCTGATCAACACGGTGGTGGACCTGCTCCAGGCCGCCGCGGATCCGCGGATCGATGTCTGACGAGGCGCGCGACCCGGCACCACACCCCAGACCGCAAGGAGATCACTTGCCCCAGCAACCCCTGTTCGTCGGCGACCCCGCGCTGATCGTCGTCGACATCCAGCAAGGTATCTCGATGTCGCCCGACATCGCCGGCATCACACATATGCCTGGCTGGCAGGAGCGCGTCGAACGGGCCGAACAGCTCGTCGCGGCTGCCCGCGAGGCGCAGGTGCCCGTCGTCTTCTTCCAGGAGGTGCATCGGCGCAGCGGCGTGGATTTCGGCCGTGAGCTTGACGGTGCCGAGGGGCCGCACTGCGTGGAGGGGGAGGAGGCGACCGAGCTGTGGCCGACTCTGCGGCCCGCGCAGGGTGAGGCCCATATCGTCAAGCGCCGCTACTCCGGCTTCATCGGCACCGACTTCGAGATCCTGCTGCGCGGTCTGGGAGTCTCCACGCTGGTGCTCATCGGTGTCTACACGGATGTGTGCGTCCATTACACCTTCGCCGACGCGCACCAGCGCGACTACTACGTCCGCGTGGTCGAGGACTGCGTCGGCGGTTCCAACCAGGCCCGGCACGACGCGGCGCTGGAGGCCATGGAGTACTTGCAGGCGGGCGCGCGCCGGACAACCGCGCAGATTCTTGATGCCTTCGCTCGGCTGGCCGCCGAGCGAAGCCCGGCCCCAGCGGAGACACTGATATGACGACCAGCAACACTCCATTGACCAAGCGCACATCCCGGATCCGAATGGCCGGTGCCATCGCCGCCGGTCTGGGCATGCTTCTCGCGAGCGCGTGCTCATCGCAGTCCAGCTCATCGCAGCCGACGGGCGGTGCGGCACCCACCGACCATGTGCTGAAGCTCTCTTTCCTGCAGGACCCCGGACAGCCGCCGGACCCGGACATCTATTACGCCGGGCAGGGGCTGCTGCTCACCAACAACACCTATCAGGGGCTGCTGCAGTACCAGCCCGGAACCGCCCAGCCGAAGATCATCAGCAACCTCGCCACCAGCTGGAAGGCATCGAAGAACAACAGCGTCTTCACCTTCCAGCTGCGCCACGGGGTGACCTTCCACGACGGAACGCCCTTCACCTCGGCGGCCGTCAAAGCCTCTTTCGACCGCCGGCTGGCGGTCAACTCAGGGCCGGCCTATATGGTCCAGAACGTCAAATCGGTCACCGCCCAGGGCTCCTACGGTGTGACCGTTACGCTCAAGCAGTCCAACGCCCAGTTCCCGGACTACATGGCCTCGCCGTACGGGCCGAAGATGATGAGCCCGACCGGGCTGGCCCAGCATGCCGGCAAGGACCATACCCAGACCTATCTGCGCACCCACGATCTGGGCACCGGCCCCTACCAGCTCACCGAGGCCAAGACCGGTTCCCAGTACCAGCTCACGGCGTATGCGAAGTACTGGGGTGCCAAGCCCTACTTCACCACCGTGGACCTCCCCGTGGTGGCCGACACCTCCACCCAGCAGCTGCTGCTGAACAAGGGCGACCTGGCGGCCGTCCTGCACGATCTGCCGCAGTCCGCGGTGCAGTCCTACCGCAAGAGCAAGGCATTGAAGTCCTATTCGCTGCCGTCGATGATCTCGGACTTCCTGTACGTCAATCCGCACAACGGGATGCTCGCCAACCAGGCGAACCGGCAGGCGCTCCTCCAGGCCGTCAACGTCGACCAGATCTACAACCAGGTCTTCGCCGGCCGGGCGCAGAAAGCGAGCCAGGCTTACCCGGCGAACGTGATGGCGCCGAGCCTGGCCAAGCAGAACATCCCCTACAGCCCATCCGCGCTCCAGAAGATCGTGCAGTCATTGCCTGCATCCCAGCGCGCGCTGACCGTCGGCTACGACTCCAGCCAGTCGGACAACCAGGTGGTAGCGAACCTGCTCTCGGCGCAGCTGGCCAACTACGGCGTCACCGTAAAGGTGCAGAGCTACCCGACTTCGCAGATCTTCGGCTGGGTCACGAACCTCCAAGGCGCACCTGACATGCTGCTGACGACAGGCTGGCCTGACGCCGCGCCGCCGTACATGTGGGCGCACATCAGCTACGTCACCGGCGGCGGTCTGAACTACTTCCAGTGCTCCACGCCCCAGCTCAACAAGCTGGTCGACCAGGGGCTGTCGACCGGCAGCACCTCTGTGTTCTCCCAGGTCGGGCAGCTCGCCGCGCAGTCCGGCTGCTGGGACAACCTGATCAACGAGGACGACTTCATGGTCGCCCAGCCCTGGCTGAAGGGCGTCGCCGAGTCACATGTGGTGAGCACGCCGGCCACGCTGAACCTGGCGACTCTCTCCGTCGGCTGACCGCTCACCATCCCCATCGGCTCCGCCGTCCGCACGCGGACGGCGGAGCCGCCAAGACAGGAGGAATGAACATGGCCACTGGCGTGCGGGAGATCGTGCTGCTCACCCTGGGCTGGGAGGACCTGCCGAAGTCGGTGTCCGTGCATGGCGCGCCGCCCGAGCAACGGATGCGTGAACCAGTCCCCGGAGTGCTGCTGCGCTGCGACGGCGGCTGGCTCCTGTTGGACACCGGCTTCAACTCGGCGCTGATCAACGACCCCGTCCTGCGCCGCCGCTTCCACGGCAAGCCCGGCTTCGGGGCGATCCTGCCCGGCCCGGGGGAGCCGCTGGAGGAGGCGCTGGGCAGGGCGGGCATCGACATGGACGATATTCACGCGGTTGGCCTGAGCCACCTGCACCTCGACCACGCCGGCGGGCTGAAGCACTTCGCCGGCCGGGTACCGGTGCATGTGCAGGGCGCGGAGCTCGAGTACGGGCTCTCGAACCACCCCGAGCCCGAGCAGCACGGGATATTCCGGATCGACTTCGACGACCCGCGGATCGACTGGCGCACCGCCACGGGCGACGTCGAGATCGCTCCGGGGGTGACCGCCGTGCTCACCGCTGGGCACACGCCGGGGCACCAGAGCTTTGTGGTCGATCTGGACGAGTCGGTTGGCGGCGGCGGCTTTGTTTTCGCCTTCGACGCCGCCGATCTGACCGAGAACATCGAGCACGAGCTGCCCGTCGGAGGCGTGATCGGCGTTGATCCGGCCGAAACCGTCGAACCGATCCGCCGGTTGAAGCGGATCGCCGCCGAGCGCGGCTACCGCCTCATTCCCGGGCACGACCCGGTCGTGTGGCCGGCGCTGACCAACGAGCTCGCGGACCGTTTCGCGGTCACGCATTCACATGTGCACGGGTCACATGTCCATGCCTGAGTGCCTGGACGTATGCCGACGGCGGATCGGCCCGGGTCGCCGGTTCATGTGATCGCAAGGCGCCGACACTCCTAGCGGAGCCGCTCGCGTCCGCGGCCCCAGCCGATGATGGGGTGGTCGGCAACGCGGCGAGGGTGCGTGCCGGCCGACCGGGCCCGGCGCCAGGGCCGGCCAGGCTCTGCAGCGCCCCGGCTATCCGCGGGTAGCCGGGGCGCTGCATGTCGCCAACGGCGTTCTGCATGTCCGCAGCCAGGCGATCGCCGCCATCCCCGAGGCGATCTGGAACGACGACAAGACGAAGCGCTACCGAGTCAGCGCCGGCCTGCTAGTGGCTGGTCGTGCGACCTTGGCCGGGTAACGAGCGGCGTCTGGTGCCGTGCATCGCAAGGCGGTGGGGGCGCTCCCCCAGCCTTCGGCCGGGGGGACCCCCACCGGACGAAGTCTGGGGAGATTGCCCTCGTACTGGATGTGCTCGGGTGATGCGACAACGCAGCGAGGTGTGGTGCGTGGGGGCGCGTCGCGAGCCGGTCGAGGTTGCGCGACGAGCCACTGGCCCGCCGGGTCAAGCGGCTCGGCGACGGCCCCTTCGCGCCCCTGGAGGGGGAGAAGCGGGACAGTGCCCTGGGGCTGCCGATCAAGGCCTTGATCGGCAATGACCTGCGGGTCGAGGAGGACCTGTCCCGCTGGTTCCCGGTCTGGGGCGCCCCGGGGCTGTGATCAGGGGCGGGAGAACACCCCGATGGCGTTGGGCACCGCCCGCTCGGCGCCGCCCGAGGGATGGTTGCGTACCGTCACATGCGAGGCGCCAGGATCCCGGGAGACCAGGGTCGAGGAGCCGCCGCCGTCGAGATTGACGGCGGCGCTTGCCCCGATGTCGCTCATGAGGGAGGCGAGCTCAAGGATCGTCAGTCCGGCCCCGGTCTCGGCGTTGCCGTCCAGGGCCAGCAGATACAGCACCCGGCCGCCATCGCCGAAGCCCGCCGATGTACGGGTCGCCGCCGTGCCGTTGTCCAGTCCGGACAATGGACTTCCGCCGCGCAGCACGGGGAAGCCGCCGACCGCGAAGCGGTAACCGCTGTGCCGGGCGGCGAGGAGGCGACGGCTGACCGACACCTTGTCCCCGACCTCCAGCTTCCGCAGGGCGTCCGCGCCGGCCTCCCGGCCGACCAGGACGACCGACCCGGCGGCGATCGCCCCGCGCCCCGGGGAGCCGGCCACCCCGGTCACCCGGTCGTGCCGCACCGTCACCTCGTACGTGTCGTCGCTGCACGGCGCCGCCCGTACGGTGTCGGTGCCGCAGGTCGCCCGGACCCGCGAGGCGGTGCCCCAGGCAGGGGTGTACGCGCCGACGCCGTCCACGGGGATGGCGTACTGGTTGAAGCCCCTCAGTTTCAGGTCGCCGAGGGGCGAGTGGACGGTGCCGCTGAGGGTGAGCCGGTCGAGCCGCGCGGTGCGGTCGGTGCCCACGCCGAGCACGTCCTCGGCCGTGGTGCCGGGCGGCAGCGACGGGCCGAAGCGCTGGCCGTCCGGGACGGCGGCCTTCAGCTGCTTGCCGGAGGCGATCTCCGGGCCGTCGGCGGCGCCGGTCGCGTCGACGCCGGGGTGCTGGGTCTCGCTTATGTTGAAGAAGTCCGCGTTCACCCCGCCGACCGCACCCCGGGCGTCGGCGAGCCGCGACACCGGGGCCCGGGCGGCGACCGCCCCGGGGGTGAGCAGGTCCACGCTCACCCGTGGGTCGCGCAGGTCGACCGTCAGCAGGTGGCCGTGCGCCTGCCCGTGCGATGCGTCGTAGGAGAACTCCCGGTACTGCACGCCCTGCGCGAGCCGCGTGGCGTCGCCGTCGTACCGGAAAGCAGGCGCCTCCGCGGCGCCCGCCGTGCCGGTCCCGGCGATCAGGGCGCCCAGCGTCGCCAGCGCCGAAAGCGCCACTCGCGCCCGTCCCGCGTGTCGTGTCACAGTCCCCCCAGATGGCAGACAGAGTTGACGGAGCATCACCAGTCAACGGTGCCCCTCGCGACGACCGGGCACGCCACGCCGCTTTCTGCCCACCCGAGTCGTACGGTGGACGTATGACTGATTACGATCCGGACAATGTGAAGCAGAGCCCTTCCGACTGGGTGGCCGAACAGGCCCGTCGGTACGAGGAGTCGGGTGGTACCGAAGCCACCGACATGAAGGGCTCGCCCTGCCTGCTGCTGGACTACCAGGGACGCCGCAGCGGCGACTGGCACCGCACCGTGCTCATCTACGGCCGGGACGGCGATGACTACCTCATCGTGGCCTCCCAGGGCGGAGCGGACGAGCACCCGCAGTGGTACCGGAACATCGAGATCAACCCCCAGGTGTGGCTGCGGGTCGGCACCGAGCGTTTCGAGGCCATGGCCGAGACCCTTCCGCCCGCGGACAAGGCGCGCGTCTGGCCGCACCTGGTCGACGTCTACGGTCCGTACGCGGACTACCAGACGAAGACCTCCCGCGACATTCCGGTGGTGCGACTGATGAGGAAGTGACGCTCCCGGCACGTCCGGGGCACCGCAGAATGCTCGGGCCCGTCGCTCTCCCCGCCCGGCCGCGGCATGTCGTGGCTCTCGCCAAGCGGCCGACGGGGTGCGACGCTGACGCAGCGGGAACGGCAACGGTGGAGCTAGCGGTAGCGGTACGCACGGAGTCGGGAGGTCGGAGATGCTCGCGGTGCGCGGCAACACGGTCGACGGGGTGCTGCGGCGCAGCGCGCGGCGGGTGCCGCGGCGTACGGCGGTGCGCTACCGGGACCGTGCCTGGACGTACGCCGAGCTGGACGAGGCCGTCTCGGGAGCCGCCGCCGTGCTGCTGGCCGAGGGGATGCGGCCCGGGGACCGGGTGGCGGCCTACGGGCACAACTCAGACGCCTATCTGATCGGCTTCCTCGGCTGCGCGCGGGCCGGCCTGATCCACGTACCCCTCAACCACCATCTCGAGGGCGACGACCTGCGTTATCTCGTCGAGCAGTCGGGCAGCTCCCTGGTTCTCGCCGACCCCAAGCTCATCGACCGGCTGCCGCTCGGCGTACGGACCCTGCCGCTGCGCGACACCGAGGACTCGCTGCTCGACCGGCTGCGCACGGCCGTGCCGCCACGCGGCTGGCCGGCGGTGGTCGACGAGGACCTGGCGCAGCTGCTCTACACCTCCGGGACCACCGCGCTGCCGAAGGGCGCGATGATGACGCACGGCGCGCTGGTGGCCGAGTACGCGAGCGCCATCACCGCCCTGGACCTGGGGGAACGGGACCGGCCGCTGCACTCGCTGCCGCTCTACCACTCGGCGCAGATGCACGTCTTCCTGCTGCCTTACCTGGCGGTCGGCGCCGAGAACACGATCATCCCCGCGCCCGAGCCGGGGGCCGTCTTCGACCTGGTGGAGGCGGGCCGTGCCGACAGCCTCTTCGCGCCGCCCACGGTCTGGATCGGACTGGCCAACCACCCGGACTTCGCGACCCGCGAGCTGTCGGGACTCCGCAAGGCGTACTACGGCGCCTCGATCATGCCCGTGCCCGTTCTGGAGCGGCTGCGCGACCGGCTGCCGGAGCTGGCCTTCTACAACTGTTTCGGTCAGAGCGAGATCGGTCCGCTGGCGACCGTTCTCGGACCGGACGAACACGAGGGCCGGATGGACTCCTGCGGCCGGGCCGTGCTCTTCGTCGAGGCCAAGGTGGTCGACGAGGCCGGCAAGGACGTACCCGACGGCACGCCCGGCGAGGTCGTCTACCGCTCGCCGCAGCTGTGCGAGGGCTACTGGGACAAGCCCGAGGAGACCGCAGAGGCCTTCCGCGACGGCTGGTTCCGCTCGGGCGACCTGGCGGTGCGCGACAGCGAGGGGTACTTCACCGTCGTCGACCGGGTGAAGGACGTCATCAACTCCGGTGGCGTACTGGTCGCTTCACGCGAGGTCGAGGACGTGCTGTACGGCCATCCGGCGGTCGCCGAAGTCGCCGTCGTCGGCCTGCCGGACGAACGCTGGATCGAGGTGGTCACGGCGATCGTCGTGCCGCGCCGGGCGATCACCGCGGAGGAGCTGGTGGCGTACGGCCGCGAGCAGCTGGCGAACTTCAAGGCACCCAAGCGGGTGCTGCTGGTGGAGGGCCTGCCGCGCAACGCCAGCGGCAAGATCCTCAAGCGGGAGCTGCGCGACCGGTACGCAGCAAAAGGCACGTAAAGCGCCGGGTCCGCCCCACCGACGGGCCCCCTGGAGACGTACGCTCGCGACTATGGCGGAACCGGCGGTGGCGGTGAGCGGGCTGCGGAAGACCTACGCCGAGGTCGAGGCTGTCCGGGGAATCGACTTCGAGGTGGCGGCAGGGGAGACCTTCGGGTTCCTCGGGCCCAACGGCGCGGGCAAGTCCACGACGATCGGAATGCTGTGCACGCTGGTGACCCCGACCGGCGGCTCGGCGACGGTGGCCGGACACGATGTCGTACGGGACCAGGGGACCGTACGCCGCAACATCGGGCTGGTCTTCCAGGACACCACCCTCGACGGGTATCTCAGCGCCGAGCAGAATCTGCGCTTCCACGCCGAGCTGTACGGCGTCCCGCGCGCGGCGCTGGGCCCGCGCATGGACCGGGTGCTGGAGATGGTCAACCTCGCCGACCGGCGCAAGGGCAAGGTGATGACCTTCTCCGGCGGCATGAAGCGCCGGCTGGAGATCGCCCGCGGGCTTCTGCACTCCCCGCGTGTGCTGTTCCTGGACGAGCCGACGGTGGGTCTCGACCCGCAGACCCGCAGCTCGATCTGGGAGTACATCGACGAGCTCAAGCGCACCGAGGACATCACCATCTTCATGACGACCCACTACATGGACGAGGCCGAGTACTGCGACCGGATCGCGATCATCGACCACGGGACCATCGTGGCGATCGACACTCCCGAAGCACTCAAGGCCAGCGTGGGGGAGGACCGGGTGCGGGTGTCGACGGCCGACGACACGGCCGCGGCGGCTCAGCTGCGGGAGCGCTTCGGGATCGAGGGGCGGATCAGCGAGGGCCAGCTGACCTTCCACGTCGCCTCCGGGGAGGAGTTCGTACCGAAGCTGTTCGGCGGGCTCGACGTGCCGATCCGGTCGGTCAGCGTCTCGCGGCCGTCGCTGGACGACGTCTTCATGACGTACACCGGCAAGACCATCCGCGACGCCGAGTCCTCCAACGGGGCGGGCGACTTCATGCGGGCCATGATGGCCCGAGGGAGGCGATGACCATGGCAGCGGCAAGCACGGCCGTAGCGGCGGTCGCGGTCCCGCGCGGCGGCTTCAACAGCGGCGTGCGCGCCGTGAAGATCGTCTGGCACCGCGAGCTGCTGCGGTTCTGGAGCGACCGGCTGCGTATCGTCACCGCGCTGATCCAGCCGCTGCTCTTCGTCTTCGTGCTCGGCACCGGGCTGGGATCGCTCACCAAGGGTGTGCCGGGGGTCGACTTCAAGACCTTCGTCTACCCGGGCGCGCTGGCCATGTCGGTGCTGTTCACGGCGGTCTTCTCGGCCGGGTCCATCGTCTGGGACCGGGAGTTCGGCTTTCTGCGGGAGATGCTGGTGGCCCCGGTGAGCCGGACCGCCCTGGTGATCGGCAAGTGCCTGGGCGGTGCTACGACGGCGACCGCGCAGGGCGTGGTGGTGCTGGCGATGGCCGGGCTGGTCGGGGTGCCGTACAGCGCGATGCTGATGCTGAAGCTGCTCGGCATGATGGCGCTGCTGGCCTTCACCCTCACGGCCTTCGGCGTGATGATGGCCGCCCGGATCCCCACCTTCCAGGGCTTCATGGGCCTGACCCAGATGCTGCTGATGCCGCTGTTCTTCACCTCCGGCGCCATGTTCCCGCTGTCCGGCCTCCCCGCGTGGCTGACCTGGGTGACCCGGCTCAACCCGCTGACGTACGCCGTCGACCCGATCCGCCGGGCGGTCTTCGACCACCTCGACATCAGCGCCGCGGCGCGCGCCGCCTACGCGCCGGGCGTCAGTTGGGGGAGCTATCACGTGCCGATCTGGCTGGAGTTGCTGATCGTGGCGGCGGCCGGTCTGCTCATGCTGACCGTGGCGAGCCTGGAGTTCAGCAGGATCTAGCGAGGAACCCCAGGCCTTCAGGCCTGGGAGGAATCGCTTCCTGAGTCACGGCGGTGCGGAGCACCGCCGTATCACTGCGGTCGCTTCTGGCTTGCCGACGTAGGGGTACTGCGGGTCGCCGGGGAAGGCGGGTCCGGTGTCGAGACACTTGCGGCCGTCGACCTTGCGGTCGTGGGTGACGACGGCCTGGCCGTCCTTGGTGATCTGCACATCGAGTTCGAGGCTGCTGACCCCGGTCTCCAGGCCGTTGGCGAAGGAGGCGAGGGTACTCTCGGGCCGTAGGCCGAGGCCGCCCCGGTGGGCCTGCAGGTCGAACGTCCGGTGCTTCACGGGTTGACGGCTCGCTTCCGCGGGAGTGGCCGCCGCGAGGGTGAGCACTGAGCAGACGAGCGCCGCCGCAGCTGCGATACGTAATCTGATCATACGTCAGAGCATCGGCCCCCGAGGTGAGCGCCGGGCGAAGACGCGGTGTCAGCCCGCTGACATCCCTGGTCCCTGGCTACCCCTCCAGTCGGCGCAGCCGCTCCGCGTCGGCCGCGCGCGGGCAGGTGAGGCAGGCCTCGCCGGGGCGGATGACGTAGAACAGGCAGCACCCGGCCCTGGTCCGGGTCGCGTACGAGCGGCCGGAAGCGCCCCGCAGGTCGCGGAAGCCCGCGCCGGAGGGGAAGGGCGGGGTGTCGTCCGGCAGAAGGGCGGCCGCCTCGCGTACGGCGACCCGCTCCTGGCCGAGGAGGCGGCCGAGGTACCAGACGGCGGAGACCAGATCGTCGCCGGCCATGCCCCACAGCGCCCGGGGTCCGCGCCTGATCTCGGGCCGGAAGGCGGCCAGCAGCGGCGTCACGAACTCCGCGAAGGCCGCCCGCAGCGCGGCATGCGAGGCCTCCCGGCCGGGCGGCGAGGCGAACGAGCCGGGCGCGATGGCGAAGGTGCCGGTCCGGGGCTCGATCCAGAGCTCCTGCGGGCGGATCAGGGGAATCCGCCGCTGCAGGTACCAGGGGCCGCCGAGCAGGAGCCCGGTGGACCACAGGTAGTGGTGCAGGACGCGCGACGCGGCGACATCGGGGCGGGCGGTGTGCCCGTACGCGTTCAGGATGCGGACGGACTCGCCGTCGAGGACGGCACGCAGGGCCTCCGGGCGGCCGGTCAGCTGAGCCGTGTCCCACCAGGTGCCGCCGAACGTGTCCGTGGGGTGGCCGCCGTCCGTCACCTCCAGGGGAAGCGCCTCGCACATTCCGGCCAGCAGCCGGAAGGCGTAGGCCGCCGGGGCGGGCGTGGCGGCCCGGGCCGGGGGAGGCAGGGTGAGCATGGCACTCCGTTCAACACACAGGGTTCAACACGCAGGCGGAAGAGCCGATTAAGGTAAGGCTAACCTTAATGCTCTGCTCGCGGGAAGCAACTTGACACACTGAGGTATGGCAACCCTAAGTTGATCTCGTGTCAATGCCCCGACGGCGGCTCTACGCGCTCGCCCAGAATCCGACCGACTCCGTCACCGAAGGCTTCCTCCCGGCCGCGGACCTCCTCGGCCTCGAGGTCACCGTCCTCACCGGACCCGGCCACGCCGCCGCCCACCGGCGCGCGTACGCCGGTCTGCCGGGAGTGGAGGTCCTCGCCTGCGAGGTCCGGGACTTCCGCGAGGTGATCGGCCGGATCTCACGGCACCACGCCCCGGACGCGGTCTTCTCCAACAGCGACCATCTGCAGACCCAGACCGCGCTGGCCGCCGAGTACTTCGGACTGCCCGCCAAGGACTGGAAGGCGGCCCTGCGCACCAAGAACAAGGCGCAGATGCGACGCCACCTCGCCGCCACCGGCGCGGACACCGTCCGCTCGGCCGAACTCGGCCCGGACCAGGACCCCGCCACACTGCTCGGCCAGGACCTCCCGTGGCCGCTGGTCGTCAAACCGCGTGAAGGCGTGGCCAGCGAGGACGTCCTCCTCGCGACCGGACCGGAGGAACTGCTGCGGTACTGCGCGCGAATTCGTGCCCGCAGGCCCGGAACGGCCCTGGTCGCCGAGGAGTTCCTGGCCGGCGAGCTCTACACCCTGGAAACCCTCGGTGACGGCAGCACCCTGCACGTCCTCGGCGGCTTCCACACCTGGCTGTCCGTCCCGCCGCACTTCATCGAGGAGCGGCTCGACTTCGTCCCCGCCCACGACCCGGCCGTCGTCGACGAGCTGCTCACCCAGCTCAAGGCCCTCGGCGTGGGATTCGGCGCCTGCCACACCGAGTTCATCCTCCAGACCGACGGCCGCCCCCGCCTCGTCGAGGTGAACTACCGGGCCATCGGCGACCAGTGCGACCTGCTGCTCGCCGGGCTCCTCGGCATCCTGTACTTCGAGACCGTCCTGCGCACCCACCTCGGCGAACCTCTGCCCGCAGACCTCGGTGCCCGCACCGACGCAAGGGCCCGGCTCGACTACCCCTGCGCCGACCGCGCGGGCACCCTGACCGCCGCACCCGGTGCCCAGGAACTCACGGTGGACGGCGTTCGTCTGACGTACCGGCCGCTGCGGAGCATCGGTGAGCGGCACGAGGTGTACGGCACCAACCGCGACTTTCTCGGCGTGGTCCGGGCCACCGGCACCGAACAGGAAACCGTCAACCGGGCCGTGGCGGACTTCATCGCGGCACAGCGCTGGGAGATCACACCGTGACGACCACGGCCGCCGACCCGACGGCGGAATCGGCCGAGGACGAGCTGTTGTTGCGGGTGCTCAGCGCGTTGCTGCGCGAGGACACGGTCGGCCTGCGCACCCGCAGTACACCGCTTCGGCGCGCCGACGGGCTGTGGCTGCGGCTGCCCGTGGCGGCCTCGCCGGCGCGCTGCGCGCTGCTGCTGCCGGTCGCCGACGACGGCTTCCAGTGCGAGTACGCCGCCCGGCTCCCGCTCCTGGAAAGCGAACCGGACGGCGCCTCACTCACCGGCCTCGACCGCGTCATCGGCGCCCTCGGCGACCTGGCCGATCCCCAGGACCGGGGCGGGTTCGCGGCCTTCGCCGCCGAGTGCCGGCAGACGGTGGCCACGATGCGGCTCCAGGCCGGTGCCGCCGGGCCCGTACGGGAACGGCTGGCCGCCACTTACGGCGCCGACCCGGCGGACTGGACCGGCTGGGCCGCCTCGCTCGCCTTCGACACCCTCGCGGCCTACCGCGACCACCCGGTCTACCCGACGGCACGGGGGCGGGCCGACCTGGGGGAAGCCCAACTGCGCAGGTACGCACCGGAGTTCCATCCGTCCTTCGAACTGCGCTGGACTGTGGTACCGCGGGCCGACGTGACCTCACCGGTCCCCGGGGTTTCCGACGGGTGGCCGGTCCCCGGCGACCTCGGACTGACGCACCTGGACGACAGCCACATCACCATGCCCGTCCACCCCCTGGCCTTCGGGCATCTGCCCGAGCACGCCGTCCGCGCCGAGGCGTCCCGGCTCACCGTCGTGCCCACCCTGTCCATGCGCACCCTCGCCCTCGCCGACGATCCGTCCGTGCACCTCAAGCTGCCGCTGCCCACCGCCACCCTCGGCCTGCGCAACCGGCGCACCGTCAAGGCCGGCACCTTCGAGGACGGCGCCACCACGGAACGGCTCCTGCGGACCGTCCTGGACCGCGAACCGCGCTTCCGGGGCCGGATCCTCCTGGCCGACGAGCAGCAGCACCTCCACGCCGGGGACGAACTCCTCGCCGTGCTGCGCCGCCGCTACCCGCCAGACCTCGAAGGCGCCGTGATCGTCCCGCTGGCGGCGCTGCTCGCCGAGGAACCCGGCGGGGGGCGGGTCGTCGATCGGCTGGCCGACCGCTTCCACGACGGTGATGTCCCGGCCCTGTACGACGCCTTTCTCACGCCGCTCATCGACTGGCAGACCAGCCTCTTCACGTACGGTATCGCCCTGGAATCGCACCAGCAGAACATCTCCCTGGTCCTCGACCAGGTCTCCGGCCGGTCCCGCGCCCGGCTGCTCCTCAAGGACAACGACGGCCCCCGCATCAACCCGCACCGCCTGAAGGACGCCATCGGCTTCGTCCCCGGCTTCGCCGACCCGCGCACCTTCACCGACGGCGACAAGCCGCTCGCCGACCTCTTCACCACGATCACCGTCCACCTGTGCGCGGCGGCCTTCGCCTTCGGCCTGCCAGAACACCGCGACCGGATCCTCGACCTCGTACGCGACCGGCTCGACGCCATGGCCTGCCCCCGGCTGCGCGCCCATGTCCTGGACTCGGCCCGCCTCCCGGTCAAGGCGATGGTCACCGCCGGCACGCTGCTCAGCAAGGAGCGGTCCGGGGTGGCCGACATCAACAAGCACTACACCACCGGCCCCAACTACCTGCGGCGCCCGGACGGGGGACGGCCATGAGTACCACCGTGCCCACCGGGCTGCCCACCGCTGACCACGTCGTCGCCCACACCCTGCTCAACTGCCTGCTGCGCGAGGTGTGCGGGCCCGAACACAGCACCGCAGTCACCGACGGCCAACTGCTGCTGCGGCTGCCCGCCCACGGGACGGTGCTGCGCGTCGCCCTTCGCCGCATGTCGCTCACCGGCGCCCACCGCTTCGCCGGACCCGCGTGGCGCCAGCAGGGCGACGGCTGGACCGAACTGGGCTGGCGGCAGCTCGCCGAGGAGGTGCACGCCGAGCTGACCGCGCGTACCGGTGTGGCCAATGACGAGTTCCTGGCGCAGCTCGCCTCCAGCCACGAGGGGGTCGCCGCCGCCCTCGACGCGCAGCGGCCCGCGCCGGGCTCCCGCTACCTCGAATCCGAACAGGCCCTGGTCTTCGGGCACCGCTTCCATCCCACCCCCAAGGCCCGGACCGGCGGCCCGGACGCCTGGTCCGCCTACGCGCCCGAGGCCGGCGCCGCCTTCCCGCTGCGCCATCTCGCCGTACGGTCCCGGCTCGTCGCCGAGGAGAGCGCGGAGCCGTGGGCGGCCGCCGCGCTCGACCGTCTCCGCCCAGTGCCCGAAGGTCACCGGCTGCTGCCCGCCCACCCCTGGCAGTACGAGCTGCTGAGCGGCCATCCGCTGCTGCGGGCCGCCCTCGCCGCCGGTGACATCCTCGACCTGGGGACCGCCGGGGCGCCCTTCACGCCCACCGCGTCGGTACGCACCCTGCACGGCGAGGGGATGTTCCTGAAGTTCAGCCTCAACGTCCGCATCACCAACTGCCTGCGCAAGAACGCCTCGTACGAGCTGACCGGCGCCGTCACCCTCACCCGGGCCCTGGCCCCCGTGCTGGACAAGCTGGCCGCCCGCTTCCCCGGCCACGGGGTGCTGCGTGAGCCCGCCTACCGCAGCCTCGCCCTCGGGATGCCCGGCGACCCGGCGCTGCTCGAAGGCCTGGGCGTGATCGTCAGGGAAGGGCCCGAACGCCGCCTGCCCACTGGGGTGACCCCGCTGCTCGCCGCCGCCGTGGCCGACGAGTACCCCACCAGCTCCGGCCACATCACCCGGCTGCTGGAAGGCGCCGGGCCCGGCGCCGCCCTGGAGTGGTGGTCGGCGTACCTGCGGCTGCTCGTGCCGCCGGTGATGGCGGCGTACTTCGAGCACGGCGTCGTCCTCGAACCCCATCTGCAGAACGCGCTGATCGGCGTGGACGGCGACGGCCGGCCCGCGCAGGCGCTCTTCCGCGACATGGAGGGCACCAAGCTGCTGCCCGGGCACCATGCCACCCTGCTCGCGTCACTGCCCGCCGAGGTGGCAGGGCCCATGGCCTACGACGAGCGCCGTGGCTGGGACCGCGTCGTGTACTGCCTGTTCGTCAACCACCTCGCCGAGCTGGCGGCGGCCCTCGCCGACCTGCACCCGGACCTGGAACCCGCCCTATGGGCCCGGGTCCACGCCACGCTGCGCGAGTACGGAGCCGAACACGGCTGCCCGCCCAGGCTCCGCGCCCTGCTCGACGGGGCCCCGCTGCCGGCCAAGGCCAACCTCCTCACCCGCTGGCGGCGCCAGGCCGACCGCAGCAGCGGCTACGTCGGCGTCCCCTCGCCCCTCGCGCCCTGGAGCGACGAATCCTGCATTTCCCCGGGGGGCGACGCCCGTACCCCCACGAAAAGCGGCCCCCGGGCCGATCCGGCGTGACATCGCGAGGCGACACTGAGTGAACGCACCATTGACGGCCGCGACGATGACCGCCCCGGTCCGCGCCCGCCTCGCCGAGCTGACCGCCGACGACCTGCCCGCCTACCTCTACGACCTGACGGCGCTGCGCGAGCACGCGACCGCCGTGCGCGCCGCGCTGCCCGGCCGCGTCGAGCTGTATTACGCGGCCAAGGCCAACCCCGAAGCCCCGGTCCTGGCCGCGCTGAGCGGCGTCGTGACCGGCTACGAGGTCTCGTCGGGCGGCGAACTGGCCCATGTGCGCACGGCCTTGCCCGAAGCGCCGCTGGCCTTCGGCGCGCCCGGAAAGACGCCCGCCGAGATCGAGGCGGCGCTGCGGCTGGGCGTGGGGCGCTTCCACGCCGAGAGCGAGCACGAGTTGCGGTTGCTCGGCGCCCTCGCGGCTCGCCACGCGGCGGGCCGGACCGTGGACGTACTCCTGCGGGTGAACCTGCCCGTGGCCCCGGAGGCGCTGGAGGGCGTGCCCTTGGCGATGGGCGGTCGGCCCACCCCGTTCGGCATCGACCCGGCGGACGTCGACGGATGCCTGCGGCTGCTGGGGGAGCCGCAGTGCGGGCTACGGCTTCGCGGGATCCACGCCCACCTCGCCAGCGGCCTCGACGCGGCCGCCCAGGTGGCGCTGGCCGGGCGCATCACGGACTGGGCGGCGTGGCTGTCGGCCCGCCACCGGATCGCGCTGCCCGAGGTCAACGTGGGCGGCGGCATGGCCGTGGACTACGCCGACCCGGCGGCGCGCTTCGACTGGGCGGCCTTCGGCGCCGGGCTCTCCGGGATCCTGGACCGGCATCCCGGGGTGACCCTGCGCATCGAGCCGGGCCGCGCCCTGACCGCGTACTGCGGCTGGTACGCCACCGGGGTGCTGGACGTGAAGCGCAGCCACGGCGAGGACTTCGCCGTCCTGCGCGGCGGCACCCACCACCTGCGTACCCCGGCGACCCGGCAGCACGACCAGCCCTTCACGGTGCTCCCCGCCGACGACTGGCCGCATCCGTGGCCGCGCCCCGCCGTACGGGACGGCCGGGTCACGCTGGCCGGGCAACTGTGCACGCCCAAGGACCTGCTGGCCCGGCGGGCGCCGGTGGGGGAGCTGCGGGCGGGGGACCGGGTAGTGTTCGCGCTGGCCGGGGCCTACGCTTGGAACATCTCCCACCACGACTTCCTGATGCACCCCCGCCCGGGGTTTCACTTCCTCTGAGCGGCTCCTGCGAGCGGCCGCCTACTTCTTGTAGCCGGCGCCGCCGTAGATGTGCACTCTCTCCAGCTCGTACTCGGTCGGCTGCGGCCCGTCGGGACGCCACAGCGGCAGCTGGACGACTCCGGGCTCGACCAGGTCGAAGTCCCTGAAGAGCCCCTCGACTTCCTGTTGCGTGCGAGTGGTGAGGGGGACGGTGGCGCTCTTGTAGACGTTCCGGGCGTCGCCGTGCTCCTGGCGCCGGAGGTCGGCCGTGGCGTGCGTGACGATGAGCGCGCTGCCCGCCGGGAAGGCCTCGCTGAGGGTGGCGATGATGCCGACCGGGTCCTCCTCGTGCGTGACGAAGTGCACGACGGAGATCAGCATCAGGGCCACCGGCTGGTCGAAGTCGATCAGCCCGCGGATCACCTCGTGGTCGAGGATCGCCTGCGGGTCGCGCAGGTCGGCGAGTACGAATCCCGTGTTGCCGGTGTTGGTGAGCTTGGCGCCCGCGTGGACCGAGACGATGGGGTCGTTGTCGACGTAGGCGACCTTGACCTCGGGATCGATCTCGCGGGCCACCTCATGGGTGTTGGGGGAGGTGGGGATCCCCGTGCCGATGTCGATGATCTGGCGGATCCCGCCCGAGACCACCGTGCGGACCGCGCGGTGCATGAAGGCGCGGTTCGCACGGGCGCTGGCGGGGGCGTCCGCAACCAGTTTGATGACCTGCTCGGCGGCCTCGCGGTCGACCTCGTAGTTGTCCTTGCCGCCCAGGTAGTAGTCGTACATCCGGGCCGGGTGCGGGCGGCTGGTGTCGATCTCCTCGGCGGAGAAGGGGCGGTCGGTCATGTGCGGGTCCTCCGGTGGGGGGTGGTGCTGCGTTGGCGCGGGTGACGGCCTGTGCGACGACGTCAAGGTCACGTCACAGCTCCTTGCGCCGGGCGTCGAGGAATTCCTGGGTCCTGGTCGCCTGCGGGGCCTGGGCGCTCATCCGGTCCAGGGCCTCGCGGAAGGCGGAGACGTCGTTGCGCTCGTCGAGATAGATGGCGCCGACCAGGCTCTCCACGTAGGCGACATCGGGCAGTTCGGGCTGCGCGAAGCGGAAGATGTGGAACGGCCCGTACATCGCCGGGTGTGGTCCCAGCGAGAACGGCAGGACCTGCAGCCGGATCTGCGGCATGTCGCAGGCCTCGATCAGCCGGGAGATCTGGGCGCGCATGACACCGGCTCCGCCGATCGGGCGGCGCAGGACCGTTTCGTCCATCACCACCCACAGCAGGGGTGGTTCCTCGCGTGTCAGTAGCGCCTGCCGCTCGCGGCGCAGCGCCACCGAGCGGTCGATCTCCGCCTGGGAGGCCTGCGGGCGGCCGGCGCGCAGCACGGCGTGCGCGTAGTCGTCGGTCTGCAGCAACCCGGGTATGTAATGTGGCTCGTACGCGCGGATCAGCACGGCGGAGCCCTCCAGGCTCACGAAGGCGCTGAACCAGTCAGGGAGGACGTCGCGGAAGCGGTGCCACCAGCCCGGCCGGTTGGCCTCCTTGACGAGGTCGAGGAACCTCTCGACCTCCAAGGGGTCGGTGATGCCGTAGACCTGCAACAGCTTCTCGACGTACGGAAGCCGCAGGCCGACCTCCGCCTTCTCCATGCGGCGGATGGTGGCGTGGGTGACATCCAGCGCGTGGGCGGCCTGCTCGTAGCTCAGCCCCGCCCGCTCCCGGAGATCCTGGAGACGTTTGCCGAGCACCACTCGCAGGACGGTCGGTGCGGCACCCGCCGGACGCGCATCGTTCACGACTTTCCTCCAACACCCCTGGCTCAGCGGCAGTCTGTCATGACGTCAGTACGAATCGCAGCCTGTTGCTTTCGACTCTGCAATTTGCAGATCGCATCTTGTCATCCGTTCGGCGCGACGCGCATAGTAGCGGAGTGGCATCCTCCCATGACGCGTTCAGGCTGACCGCGCAGGGCGCCGCGGTCGCCGAGGCGCGACGGCGCGTCCGGGCGCGGCTGCGCGAGTGGGGGATCGACGGAGAGCTGTCCGATGACGCGGGGCTGATCGTGTCCGAGCTCTTCACCAACGCCCTGCGCTACAGCGACAGCGAGAAGATAGCCTGCGCGGTCCGGCTCTGCGACGGCGTCGTACGCATCGAAGTCGCAGAACAAGGACGTGGCCTGACGGTGCCTCAGCCTCGCTTGGCAGGTACGGACGAGGAGGGCGGACGCGGACTGCTGCTGGTCAGCGCGCTGTCCAAGGCGTGGGGCGTGACGCTCGGCGAGGGCGGACGCGGACGGGTCGTCTGGGCCGAGTTGGGACCTGCGGGCGATCATCAATAAGATCCGCCAATGATCATAAGAAGACGGCCGGCGATGGGCCTGTGTGCCCTGTTCGCCGTGCTGGCGACCGGCCTGTTCCCGGCCGGTGCCGTAGCGGACGAGCCGCAGCCGGAATCCCCCAAGGTCGAACTGGTACTGGACGCCAGCGGGTCGATGAGCACCCGCGACATCGACGGACAGTCCCGGATGACCGCCGCCAAGCAGGCCTTCAACGAAGTCCTCGACAGCGTTCCCGCGGACGTACGGCTCGGCATACGCACCCTCGGCGCCAACTACCCCGGCAAGAGCAAGGTGGAGGGCTGCAAGGACACCGAACAGCTCTACCCCGTGGGTCAGCTGGACCGCACCGAGGCAAAGACCGCCGTCGCCACCCTCGCCCCCACCGGCTGGACTCCCATCGGGCCCGCGCTGCGCGCCGCCGGCAAGGACCTCGCGGGCGGGAACGCCACCCGCAGGATCGTCCTCATCACCGACGGCGAGGACACCTGCGCTCCGCTCGACCCCTGCGTCGTCGCCCGCGAACTCGCCGCCGAGGGCACCAACCTGGTGATCGACACCCTGGGCCTGGCCTCCACCGACAAGATGCGCAAGCAGCTCACCTGCATCGCCGAGGCCACCGGTGGCACCTACACCACCGTCTCCCACAAGGAAGAGCTCGCCGACCGGACCAAGCAACTGGTCCACCGCGCGGCCGACAACACCGTCACCCCGACCGCCACCGAAGGCACCTCCACCTGCTCCACCGCCCCCCTGCTCGGCGCCGGCGTCTACACCGACCGCGAGACCTTCGCCGAACACCGCTGGTACCGGGTCAACGTCGCCGACGGACAGGAACTGCGTGCCTCCGTCAGCGTCGGCGCCGACCGCGCCGTCAACAACGACTACGGAGTGCTGCTGCGGGCGGTGACCGGCGACCGGGAACTCGTACGCGGCAGCGACGCGGGCAGCGGACGCACCGACGACATCTCCACCGGACTGCGCTACGCCTGGCCGGCGAGCGGAGCCGACACCCCCGCGTCCCGGACCGTCTGCCTGGAGCTCAGCAACTCCTTCTCGGCCCCGGCCTTCGTCAAGACCACCCCGGGCCTGCCGGTCGAGCTGACCGTCGGCCTCGTCTCGTCCCCCGACAACGCCTCGGACGTCGCCTCCTTCGGTCTCGGCCGCGGCTGGATCATGCTCGCCGTTCTGACCCTCACCGGCCTGCTCGCCGGACTGCTCTGGGGCTGGCTGACCCGCTGGCGCGTCGCCGTCTGGAGGACCAACTGATGCGTACGACACGTCTGACAGCCGCTGCACTGGCGGCGGCCGCCGCTGTCCTCGGCAGCGCCCCCATGGCCGCCGCCGACACCGCGAGCCCGAGCCCCAGTCCCAGCGGCAGCGTCGCCGCGCCGACCGAGGCCGGCACCAGCTTCCGTACCGCCACCGCCCTGCAGCAGGGGCAGACGGCGACCGCCACCGCCTCCACCGGCGACTACCTGTACTGGATGTTCCCGGCCACCGCGGGCCAGAACGCCACCGTCGAGGCCACCGTCACCCTGCCCGACTCCTCGGCCCGGCACGGCTCCGCCACCTGGCGGCTCGACGTCTACGACGGCCTCCGCCGCCACCAGGCCTGCGCCGCCGGACACCCCTCGCGGACGGCGACGGCCGCGGCCGCCGACGTGTCGCTGCGCTGCACGCTGCGCACCGTACGCCCCTGGTCCGAGGCCTGGGCCAACGACCCGCTGCCGGGGGCGTACTACGTACGGCTCACCGTGGCCGATCTGCCCGACCAGGACCTCGGCCTCGCCGTGAAGACCGAGATCCTGGCCACCGCCAAGGACGCCGGCGGCGCCAAGGCCGCCGGGGGCGAACTGGCCGCTCCGCTCACCCCGGTCGAGCAGGCCGGCGCCACGCTCGACCCGAGCGCGGAGCCCAGCGCCTCCCCGTCGGAGACCGTGTCCGAGGCCCCCGCGTCGCTGGCCGCGCCCGACGGCGGCTGGTCCCCGGGGTGGTGGTCGGACCGCTGGATCTGGACCGCCGCCGGGGGAGTGCTCGGCGCACTGGCGGGCGTGGGCGGCTACACCCTCACGCGAGGAGATCGATCGCGTCGACGGAGACTCCAGGGCTGAGATACCCGGTCCCGGTCCCGGGACGTTGTAGTGACCGGTGTCGGTCAGCCACGCGCCGGCCGGCACCGGGTACGTGAAGGGGTCTACGACGAGGAAATACCCAGCCGCGCTGCTCGCCCGAGGCCCAGCAGCCGCCGTCCGCGGCGCAGCGCACCGTGTCGTACGAGCCGGTGTCGAAAGTCCGCCAGGTGCGCCCGCCGTCCGTGGACAGGTCACTGCCGGTCGGCCCGACCGCGACCGCCGAGGAAGGGGCGTACGGAAGCCAGCTGACGCCCGAGCGGTACGCGGGCGGGGGCTGCGCCGACGCGGTCCAGGTCGCCCCGCCGTCCCGGCTGACCGCCGCCGCGTCGGGGGAGGCCTGGTCCGCCCGGTAGTCGCCGCCGACCGCGATGCCGTGCCACCCGTCGCGGAAGGCCAGCGCGAAGACGCCCTTGGCCGAGTCACCCGCCGGGACGGTGGTGCCGGCCGCGGTCCAGGTCAGGCCCCGGTCGCCGGAGTGCAGCACCCGCGCGGTCGCGCCGCCGCCGGTCGCCAGCCAAACGTCGTGGCCGCCCGAGCCGACCAAACACTGGCCGCTCGCTGCGAAGGACGCCTCACCGTCCAGCGCGGCCGGCATCCCGTCGGACGGCAGCACGGCCCAACTGAGGCCGCCGTCGCGGGTGGAGAGCATCCGGTACTTGCCGTCGACCGGGTCGCTCACCGCGAGGCCGTGCTTGTCGTCGAAGAAGGTGACGCAGTCGTAGAAGGCTTTCGGGTCGGTGTTGCGGAAGGTCTCCGTCCAGGTCACGCCGCCGTCCTCGGTCCGCAGGACGCCCTTGAAGGTCACCCGGCTGTGCACGGCGAGCTTGGTGCCCGCCCCCTTGCCGGACAGCGAGTAGCGGATGAGCTGCTTGTCGCCGATAGCCCACAGGGCTTTGCGCGCCGGGTCGTAGAGCACGCCGTGCGCCAAGGCCAGGCCGACGGTCCTGAAGGGTTTGGTGTGGGTGGAGTCGGCGTAGAAGCGCAGCCGGCCCGGTTTGGTACTGGCGGTGACGATCACGCCGCCCGGGAGCCGCTCGATGGCGTGCGGATTGTCCTCCGGGGTGCTGACCTGCCAGAGGATCTGGCGGGTGGACTTGCGCAGCATCGCGGTCCTCCCGCCGGACGCGGCGACCAGCACGACCGACCCGTACGCCTTAGTGCTGCGCAGCCGTACGTCGGACAGGTTGTACCAGGGCGTCCCCGACCCGCCGGGCGCGCTCCAGCGCCAGACGACCGAGGACGCGTCCGCCCAGTCGCCTTCCTGGTCGAAGACGATGACGTCGTTCGTGGTCTGCTCGGTCGTCGCTATCGGATACGTCGTCGGCATCGTGCCCCCGTGGCCTCGAACTGTCCGTGAATAAACCGGAGGATAGCCGTGCCGGGCCCTGCCAGGATGGCCTTGTGGAGAGATCAGCACAGAGCGCCGCGAGCTGGAACGTCCTGCCCCTGCCGGTCGGTGATCCCGTCTCGGCGGGCCTGCTCCGGCAGTACTTCGAGGACATCGTCAGCCGTTACTACGGCCGCCGGATGACCGTCGCCGAGATCGACGACATCCTCGCCGAGTTCACCAGCGCGGAACTCGCCCCGCCCACCGGGCTGTTCCTGGTCGGGCACTACGCCGGAGCCCCCGTCGGTTGCGTGGGCCTGAAGGCGCTCGGCCCCGGTATGACCGAACTGCAGCGCGTCTTCGTCCATGCCGCCGCCCGTGGCACCGGCGGCGGCCCGGCCCTGGTCCGAGCGGCCGAGCAGGCGGCGCGCGAGGTGTTCGGCGCGAGCGTGATGCGGCTCGACACGCGAAAGGACCTGGTGGAGGCCCGGGCGCTGTACGCCAGGCTGGGCTACCGGGAGATCCCGGCGTATCACGACGACCCGTTCGCGGATCACTTTTTCGAGAAGAAGCTGGTATAGGGGCCGTAAAGGTGCCTTTACCAGCAGCTGTGCCGCCGATAGGGGCACTCCTCGTGCCGCCTGTGCCGTGTTGGGGCCGTCGTGCGCTTGACCAGCGGTCCGCTACATGCCGTCAAGGGCCGGTGGCCCGTCCGGTGTCAGCCACGGCAGGGTGACTTCGGCCGGCGGGAACTGGGCCACGTGCGCAGCAAGCACGCGCGCCACCTGTTCGGACAGTGGCACGTCGCGCACCTTGCCGCCCTTCGGGGCGCGAAGACCGCATGCCCGTTGACCTGTTTCACCTGGTACCCGACGTGCAACCACCCCGTGACGAAACCCACCTCGCCAACCGGGGGTTGGTCCGCGCACCGGCTCACGTCCAAGCGGCCCCGCACCCACCAACGCGAGCCGCAACCTGGGGAACCATCCCGGTCAGAGCACGAGCCGCCGCTCACCGCTGCGCGGGCGGGCCCGGTCTTCCGCGCCCGCCGGGTGACTCCTCGTACGCCATGCCGGTGCCCGGCGGTTCAGCCGAGCCCGCTACCACGGCTCGGCGCGAACCCGAACCCGTGGTGGCGAAGGGCGAGTATCGCGGCACCCAGCGCAACAGCGCCGCCGCGGCCAACACCCCCACCCCGCCCATCAGGACGATTCCGGAGGCCAGGCTACCCAGCCCGGCGGCCGCGGACACCACCAGCGGTCCTCCGGCGCTCCCGGAGTCGGCGCACAGTCTCCACACCCCGAGGAACTGCGAGCGGGTCTCCGGCGGCGCGACATCCGCGCCGAGAGTCATCAGAATCCCGCTGCCGATCCCGTTGCCGAACCCCATGAGCATCGCGACAACGGTAAGCGAGAGCAGTCCGTGGGTGAGCGGTAGCAGGGCCTGTGTCAGTCCCAGTACGAGCATCGACGGCACGGCGATCCACAGCCTGCCAGCGCGGTCCATGACCATCCCCGAGGGATAGAACGTCAAGGTATCCACGAGTCCGGCGATCCCGAAGACGATGCTCGTTGTCGAGGGGGCCTGACCGAGGTGCTCGGCCCACAGCGGCAGTACCGTTTGCCGCGTCGCGCGCACCGAACCCACCAGGAAGACGGCCGTCCCCAGGGTCAGGAAGACCCTGTGGTGCCGCGCGACCACGGTCCGCACCGAGACGGGTGCGGAGCGGCGCTCCTGCACCCTGCCCGGTTCCGAGACGTCGCGGACGAGCAGGACAACCAGACCCGCGGCCATCGTGCACGTCAGGGCCAGCCAGTACACGTCCCGCACCGGGCGGTCGTACACCACCGCCGCGCCGATGAACGGCCCGATGAACGCGCCGACCCGGGACATGCCCCCGAGCGTGGACAGCGCGCGGGCTCTCAGGTGCGACGGGATGACCTCGGTGAGATAGGACTGCCGGGCCAGGACAAACACAGCGTTCGTCGCCCCTGTGGCCGTGATGGCCAGTGCCAGTTGCCAGAGGGCGCGGGCCTCCGCGCAACCGACCAGCGTCATCGCGGCAACCGCGGCGGCGATGAGCATGGCCTTGCGGTCGCCCACCCGGGCCGCCAGAGCCCCCGCCGGTACGTCCCCCAGAATCTGCCCGACCCCGAGGAGCGCCAGCGTCAGCCCGGCCGCGCTCACCGAGGCGCCCAGCGCACGCCCGCTCAGCGCGATGATCGGAGCGAGCGCACCCATGCCGGTCTCGAATATCAGCGCGGGCAGGAAAACAGCCGGCGCCATGCCGGCGAGGGACACCTGCCGTGACTTCACCTGCCAAGGCCTCGCTTCGAAGGTCGCCAGCGATCCGGGAATTACCGGCGATCCTATGCGGCGGCAACCTCGCAGCGGTCGGCGGGTCCCGCGGTGAGCATTCGGGGCACTGGGCCGTGTCCCACGCCGGCCAGGCTGCACTGCGAGCAGGTCGCCCTGCGCATCGCGCCGGCCAGGCCGGCTTCGGTCATGGCGTACCGGGCCAGGCGGTCCATCCACTCCCGTAGCACCTGCTCGGGTGGGCGGGTCTCGAGCAGCAACCCGCGTGCGGACGCTGTCTTCCCTCACCTCTCCAGGAGAGCCAGGGACGGCTTTTCAGTGGGGGGCTCGCAGTCGCCCCTAACTCGCGTTCCATCCTTATAAGGGACAGGAGAGTTCAGAATAGCCACAGGCGGCCGACAGGGTCCTCACATGAACGGCTGGCACTCTCTGCGTAGCTTCCTGAGCCGGAGAAACAGCAGGAGAAACGCAATTATGAACGTTTACGACCCAACAAGCCCCCACGAGGCGAGCGCTACGTCAGGGCCGTCGGTTGCTGGAAGTTCCGGTGCCGCCGTACGGCGGTCGCTGTCGAACACAAGAAGTGGATGGATCGGGGCCGCTGCGCTGATGTGTGCGGTGATCGGACTTTCCGCCGGTTGCGCCGCATCCCCCTCGGCACCAGCCGCGTCCTCCTCGGCACCAGCCGCGTCCTCCTCGGCGCCAGCAGGGGGCCACATGCCCGGGGCGAGCGGCTTCCCTGGCGGTCCCGGAGCTGCCGGCGGGGCATCCAACGCTCGGTCTGGACCGGCCCCGGGGGGAGTGGCCGGAACGGTCGCCAGCGTGTCCAAGTCGACCTTCACAGTGTCGACAGCAACGGGTCAGAAGGTGACCGTCGACGAGGCGTCCTCCACGACATTCCAGAAGGGGACGAGCTCGACCTCGGCGAGTGCCGTTACAAAAGGCGACCCCGTCCTCGTAATTGGGTGGGCCAGCAGCACGATCATCACGGCCACGCAGGTCATCGTGCAACCGACGGGCGGCGTATCCGCGACTTCCTCGGCGATCCCCTTCAAGCAGGGTGCAAAGGCCGTGTCAAAGAAGGTCGGTCAGATCCCGGCGAACTACACCGAGGGGGACGGGACGCTCGTCATCGGAACGGCAGCGACCAAGGCAACGGAAGCTTCGCTGACCTCCCCCTACTCGGGAGGCGTCGTCGACCGTGTTGTGAAGCTCAGCAACGGCGAGTACGAGGTCCACAACATCGGCACGCAATGGCCGCACCACATCTTCGTCAACCAGGCTTTCAAGTTCGTCGGCGCCTTTTAACCGCCGCGGTAGAGCGCGGTACGGTACCAACGGTCGGCGTAAAGCTCGTCCATGGGGCGAACTGCTACAGCACACCCCGGCTCTCAAGTCCGCGTACCGACCGGTTTACCGACCGCGCGGCTCACCGTGTGTCACCTGCAGATTCGAAAACATCAGGCGTCCGCACCCCGCATCCACCCCAGTCGATCCCTCGCCGGGGTCTGATGGCTAGGTCACGTGGCGACGATTGGGGTGGCCCCAACCGTGGCTTGGGTCGGTCCAAAGCAGGCCAACGACTCCCAGGACAGCAGCCGTATCGGGTGCGACGTCCCCAAAGAGCTCGCCCCCCGTCCGGCGTTTGAGGACCTGGGGGCACCCTTCTGGGGGAGGGTCCAGCGGGCGGAGCCCCCTGGTTTCGGGAAGGGGCGGGGTGGGGGGTCAGATGTCGGTGCGGAGGCGGCCGCGGACCGCGGTTTGGACGTCGGCTTCTTCCGCGGGGTCCGCGGCGAGGCGGCGGAGTTGGGCGAGGACGCGGATGTCGGCGGTGGCGGCGTGGTGGGCGGCGAGGCCGCGGGTGGCTTCTTCGCAGTCCCAGAGGCATTCGACGGCGAAGCCGGAGGGGAAGGAGGGGTCGGTGGCGGCGAGGGCCTGGGCGGCGATGCCGCGGAGCTGGGATGAGGAGGTCTCGCGGTAGATGTGGCGGAGGACGGGCGCGGCGCAGTCGATCGAGAGGCGTCCGGTGCCTTCGACCAGGGCGGCGAGGCCGTCCGCGTCGGCGCCGTCCTGTTGGACGAGGCGGCGGAGGGCGCCGAGTACGCGCTGCGAGTCATGGGTGCCGCCACGGCAGGCGAGGACGCGGGCGGCGGCGGAGCCGAGGGCGTCTTCTCGGGAGGACCAGGCGCGAGCGCGGGCGATGGCGGCAGTGCTGCGCATGCGTTCGAAGGATTCGAGGGCCGCGCGGGTCACGATGTCGGCCGGGCCGGCGGCGGCGGCTTCGATGAGGTCGAGGATGTCGGGGTCCTGGCGGTCGGCCAGGTGCCGGAGGGCGGCGGCGCGGGCGGCGTCCGGGCCGCTGCGGGCGGCGGTCAGCAGTTCGGGGCGGTCCTCGGGGCCGGCGACGGCG
>NZ_RJVR01000213.1 GCF_003999195.1 Streptomyces soli | reverse complement strand
TGGTCTCACTCTTGGTCTCATTCGCAAGCGTGCATCCCCGTGCAGTGGGGTTCCGCCCCAGGCGGGAACCTGCGGAGACGCGCCGGGATGAATGCGGGCGAACGGACCCGTATAGGCCGCTGAACTGCAGCAACACACTTGGACAGCGGGCACCTACGGCAAGGCTGGCTTGCGCCTGGTCGATGGAAGCTCAGGCTGCGTGTCCAACTGCGCTACAACGGCCGCGTACTTCGACGTACGTCCACAGACATTGGGGGACTGTTCGCGCAGCTCAACCCCGGTGAGACCGCAGGTCGTGAAGGTACCCACATTGCTTCGGGACGAAGAGGCCACGTGCCCCATCCGTTCAGATGTCGCGGTCAGCCGCGGTCAACGACGGGAGCCATTGGGCGGATTCGTAGTGATGGTCCAGGCTGGGAAGCCGCAGGTCACCCGGCGTACCGCCCTGCCTCTCTCCTAAAGCGGGTGTCTCCCCGCCCGGGGCAGGCGGGGAGCTTGCCCAAATTGTGGCCAGCGCACGGCCCCCTAATGGGCACTTGGCGGTTGGCACCGGAGGACCCGCACCTCAAGACTGAGCGGAGTATTCGCACTTGACGGCCATGCTCTCTGAGCAAACGCGACCAGCACTCGGACCTGCGCCGTGCATGGGTACCTTCAACGGACGTGTCGGCAACGGATGGGGAACCGTGTCCAATGAGGTGACGGGCTGGCTGGCCCAGAACGCTTTACCCTTGAGCAGCCTGACCACAGGGGTGTCCACCGTCGATCTCCAACCGCTGAAGGATGTTCTCGACGGCGTACGGATCGTGGGCCTGGGGGAGGCCACCCACGGAACGCGCGAGTTCTTCCAGCTCAAGCACCGCCCGCTGGAGTTCCTGGTAACGGAGATGGGCTTCTCGGTCTTGGCCATGGAGGCAAGCGCATCGGCCGGTCCAGCCGTCGACGCCTACGTACGCCAGGGCGTCGGTGACGCGGCGAAGGTGCTTGCCGGGCTGGGCTTCTGGACCTGGTGGACCCATGAGCTACTCGCGATGATCCAATGGATGCGCGCCTTCAACCGGGGCCGGCCAGAAGACGAAAAGGTGCGGTTCAGAGGCATCGACCCGCAACACTGCGGCGACTCCCTTACGATCCTCGACTCCTTCCTACGCAAAACGGCACCGGATCGCGTGGCCGGACTTCTCTCCACGCTTCGCGTACTTGCCACGGCATATCCGGGATCGCGCCCCGATCCCCTGCGACGCCTGGTGCACGACGCCGAGCAGCTGCTGAATCTCCTCCGCAGACAAAGCCCCGAAGCAGCCGACGCGATCCGGCATGCCCGGACTCTGGTGCAGGCCGCCGACCTGGTGACGCGCGCCAGGCAACACACGGACCCAGAACAGACCGTCTTCGCCGCACGCGACCAGTACATGGCCGAGGCAGTAGGCGAACTCCTCGACGATCCGTCCACCAGAATCGCCGTTTGGGCACACAACGGCCACATCACCAAGAGCCACCACGGAGGAGCCGTACCGACGCTGGGGCAGCACCTCCACACGCGGTACGGCGACGCCTACTATGCACTCGGCCTGCTGTTCGGCAGTGGGTCCTTCCGCGCCCGCCGGATATGGCCCGGCCCATGGACCAGCCCCCGAGCCAGCGCCGTCGTCACCAACCGGATCGGCCCCGCCGGTCCCACCGCTGTAGAAGCCCAGCTCGCCACAGCCAACCCCGGCAACCACCTCGTGGACCTTCGCAGCGCTGCCGCCGCGCCAGCGGCCGTACGGGAGTGGCTCAACGGCTGTCACGTCACGCGAGGCTTTGGCGCTTTGGTGCCCCGCTGGACCTACCGCTTCAACCTGAGCCCGTCCTCTCTGCGTTTGCGTGTGCGGCGTGGCGGGCGCAGCGTGGAGCCATGACCGAGAGCGAAACACCGGCCTTTGTGTCGTCTGCGATCGTGGTGGGTCCGGTCGAGCGGGGCGCGCGGCCGTTTCGGGTCGTACAGATCAAGGGGGAGACCGTTGGGATCGCCCATGACATGGTCGATGTCCTGAGGCTCGCGCACGCTGCGGGTCTCCAGCATGTCGACCTGGATGACCCGGCCATGGTGCGGTGGGTGGGTGGCGGGAAGTACAAGTGGGCTTGCTGACCGACGGGGCCGCCGGCCTCCGGAAAGAGGGGGCGGAGCGACTTCTGGGGTCCTGGTATGACGACGACGGTATTTGACGAGAGCGAGCGCCGGATCTGGGCCGGGCGGGCGGACGCGTACGCGGCGAGCTTCGCGAAGTTGTGTGCGTATGCGGTGCCGGGGTTGCTGGATGCGGCGGGGGTGGGGACCGGGAACCGGGTGCTGGGTGTGGGGACGGGGACCGGGGCCGTGGCGGGGGCGGCTTGGGAGCGGGGGGCGCGGGTGGTGGCGGTGGACGCGGATGCGGGGATGGTGGAGGTGGCGGCGAAGGCCGTGCCGGGGGCGGAGGTGCGAGTGGGGGAGCTGCCGGAACTGCCGTTCGGGGAGGGGGAGTTCGATGCGGTGGTGGGCAATTTCGTGATCAATCATGTGGGGCGGCCGCCCGCAGCGGCCCTGGCAGAGATGCGCAGGGTGGTGCGGCCGGGCGGGCGGGACGCGAGCTTCTCGCCCGGCAAGCAGAACGAGCTGGAGCAGCGGAAGACGACACTCACGCTCCGTGACGACGAGGGCGACGGGGCGCCGCCGCGTACGCGCGTGGATCTGGATGCCGGGGTCGCTGTGATCAGGGCCGGCACCGGCGAAGGGGCCGGGAGCTTGCGCGATCGGGTTTGATGGACGGCATGAGCAGCGAAACCACATCAACGACATCTGAGATGCCGGACTGGGAGAAGCGCTTCCGCGCGCCCCGCGTCGGACTGCCGGAGTGGGCGGAGGACGCGCCCGACCGCAGCCTGTTCGTGTCGAACGCGACGGGGACGTACGAGCTGTACGCCTGGGACCGGGCCACCGGCGCACAGCGGCAGGTGACGGACCGGCCGAACGGGACGTCGGACGGGACGCTGTCGCCGGACGGCGAGTGGGTGTGGTGGTTCCGGGACACGGACGGCGACGAGTTCGGGGTGTGGGTGCGGCAGCCCTTCGGCGGGGGGCCGGACGAGGCGGCGACGCCGGGGCTGGAGCCCTCGTACCCGGCGGGGCTGGCGCTGGCCAAGGACGGGACGGCTGTGGTGGGGCGGTCGACGGACGAGGACGGGACGACGATCCATGTCGTACGGCCCGGGGCCGACCCGGTGGAGATCTACCGGCACGCGGAGTCGGGCGGGGTGGGCGACCTGTCGGAGGACGGGACGCTGATCGTGATCGAGCACACCGAGCACGGCGACGCGATGCACTCCGCGCTGCGCGTGGTGAGGCTTGGGGGTACCTCCCACGCCGAAGGCTGTGGGGGAGGCTCCATGGTCGCCGAGCTGGACGACAGCCGGGGCGGGCAGGAGGAGCTGGGCCTGGAGTGCCTGGGCTTCGCGCCGGTCGCCGGCGACACCCGGCTGCTGGTGGCGCACCAGCGGCGCGGGCGGTGGGAGCCGATGGTGTGGGACGTGGCGACCGGCGAGGAGACGGCCCTGGCCATCGAGCTGCCGGGCGATGTGACGGCGGAGTGGTATCCGGACGGGTCGGCGCTGCTGGTGGTGCACTCGTACCAGGCGCGGAGTGAGATCTTCCGCTATGAGCTGGAGAGCGGCACCCTGACGAAGCTGGACACCCCCGCCGGGTCCGTGTCCGGCGCCACGGCCCGCCCCGACGGGACCGTCGAGTTCCTCTGGTCCTCCGCCGAGCGGCCCTCCGAGGTGCGGTCGACGACCGGCGCGACGGTGCTGGAGGCGCCGGGCTTCAACGCTCCCGGCTCCCTCCCTGTCGAGGACGTCTGGGTCGAGGGTCCCGGCGGGCAGGTGCACGCCCTCGTACAACGGCCCGCGACCGGGGACGGCCCGTTCCCGACCGTCTTCGAGATCCACGGCGGCCCGACGTGGCACGACTCGGACGGCTTCGCGGCCGGCCCGGCCGCCTGGCTGGACCACGGCTTCGCGGTCGTACGGGTCAACTACCGCGGCTCGACCGGCTACGGCCGCGAGTGGACCGACGCCCTCAAGCACCGGGTCGGCCTGATCGAGCTGGAGGACATCGCGGCGGTGCGTGCGTGGGCCGTGGACTCCGGGCTCGCCGACCCGGCGAAGCTCGTGCTGTCCGGCGGCTCCTGGGGCGGCTTCCTCACCCTCCTCGGCCTCGGCACCGAGCCGGACGCCTGGGCGGTCGGGCTCGCCGCCGTGCCGGTCGCCGACTACGTCACGGCCTACCACGACGAGATGGAAGCCCTGAAGGCCATGGACCGCACCCTCTTCGGCGGCTCCCCCGAGGACGTGCCCGACCGGTACGAGGCGTCGTCGCCCATCACGTACATCGGGCAGGTCAAGGCGCCGGTCTACATCAGCGCCGGCATGAACGACCCGCGCTGCCCGATCCAGCAGATCGACAACTACGTCGAGCGACTGGACGGCCTGGGGAAGGTGCACGAGGTCTACCGCTACGACGCGGGGCACGGCTCGCTCGTCGTCGAGGAGCGCATCAAGCAGCTACGGCTTGAGCTCGACTTCGCGCGCCGGCACCTCGGCCTGGGTGAGGGTGACTGATTCCGACTCCGGCGGCAGGCCCAGCGCGGCGTCCCGCTGGGCCTCCGCCTCCCGGCGGAAGAGCCGGAACCACATGAAGACGACGAAGCCCGCGAAGACGAACCACTCGCCCGTGTAGCCGAGGTTCTGGAAGGCCTTGAGGTCGAGTCCGGTGTTCGGGGCGGCGGTCGGCGGGACGGCCTTCAGAGGGGCGGTGGCGTCGGTCTGGGTGATCCAGGCGCTGTAGACGTCGTACGGGACGAGGTTGACCAGCGACGCGGCGCTGATCATGCCGAGCTGGCCCTCGGGGAGGCCGCCGCTGGAGATCACGCCGTCTGTGGAGGTGGTCTCGGGGGACTGGAGCGCGCCGGTGACGGTGACCTCGCCCGTGGGGGCGGCGGGCACGGCCGACGCCGAGGCCTTGCCGGGGAGCCAGCCGCGTACGACGGGCAGGGCGGCACCGCCGTTCACCCGCAGTGGGGTCAGGACGTAGAAGCCGGTGCGGCCGTCCAGGGTTCGCTCGGGGACGAGCAGCTGGCGGGCGGTGTCGTAGCGGCCGGTGGCGCTGACCGCGCGGCCCGAAGTGACGGTCGTGACCTGGGACTCGGTGTCAGGGAGCAGCTTGGCCAGGGAGACGGGCTCGGCCGCTGCGGCGTTCTTGGTGTCCTTCTCGGCCGTACGTTGGCTCTCGACGCGGGACTCGAAGCGGCTGAGCTGCCAGCTGCCCATGAAGACGCAGAAGATGACGGCCAGCACCACGAAGAGATGGCCGGCGAGCCAGCGCGGGGTCAGCAGGAACCGGTACACCCCTCAACGGTACGGGGGGCGGGTCCGTCCCCCGGACCCGCCCCCCGACCTCTCCTCCCACCCCTGGCTCCGCAGCCCGCTCTACGTCCGTACGCCTACGTCGTCGACGCGATGGCGCCGGTCTTGTAGACGGTGCCGGCGCACGCGTTGCTGATGGTGGTGACGGGAGCCGGGCCGCCCGCCTCCGGGGTGTAGGTGAGCAGGATGCTGGCCGGGGTGTCGTCGGAGGGCGAGTCGAGGGAGCTGGTGATGGTGCCGCCGTCGCCCGTCGTCGTACCGCTGGTGCTGGTGCTGGAGCTGGAGCTGCTGTCGGAGGCGCTGGGCGTGGGCGTCGGGGGGCTGGCCGTCTGGCAGCCGGTCGTGCCGCCGCCGCTGGCCGGCACCCAGGTGAACCGCACCTGGAAGGACTCCCCGGCCTTGAGGATCAGCGTCTCACCCGACGAGTCGGGCAGCGAGGTGCCGTCGCCCGAGGTGTGGTCGACGACGGAGATCCCGGAGGACTGCGCGCTGCCCTGGGCGGTGAAGGTCACGCTGCCGCCGCCGTCGACCGTGCAGGGGCCGGAAGAGATGTTGGCGACCTGGAAGTAGCCGCTGACCTGGCCACTGGAGTCGGCGGTGCCGGTGGTCCCGAGCGAGTTGCCGAGGTCGGCCGCCTTACAGCTCGGGGCGTTGGCGGCCAGGGTCTGCGAGGGGTCGGTGGAGCTGGTGGCGGCCTTGCCGGGCTTGCCCGAGGACGCGGCGCTGCCCGCGCCGCTGACCTTCTTGCCGCCGGAGGCGGAGGCGTCCGGCTTGACGGACGCCGCGTCGCCGCCGGTCTTGCCGTTGGTGCCGCCGCTGTCGCGGGAGCTGGAGGCGTTGGCCGGGCTCGGGTTGTCCGAGTCCGCGCTGTTGGCGGCGTGCAGGGCGGCCGGCACGGCGGCGATCGCGAGCAGGCAGGCGGCGGCCGCGCCGACCAGGAGCTGCCGTCGGTGCGCCCGGCGGGCAGGGACCGCACGACGCAGGTGGTTCAGCGTCTCGGGGCGGGGCTCGATGTCCTGTACGGCGTCGTGGAGGAGCCGGCGCAGGGCCAGTTCTTCCGGGCTCAGATCGTCCTCGTAACCGATCTTCAGCGCGTTGTCGTCGTCAGAGATGTGTTCTCGGTTCTTCGGATCCATACCGTGAGGGGAGTCGGGGATGATCATGCCGCCTCCATTGCGACGCGAAGCGCCGCGAGACCGCGCGAGCCGTACGCCTTGACCGAGCCTACGGATATGCCGAGGGTCTCGGCGACCTGGGCTTCGGTCATGTCCGCGAAGTAACGCAGGACGAGCACTTCGCGCTGCCGGCGCTGCAGTTTGCGCATGGCGGCCTTCAACTGGTCGCGTTCGAGGATCTCGTACGCGCCCTCCTCGGCGCTCGCCATGTCGGGCATCGGCTTGGAGAGCAGCCGAAGCCCGAGGATGCGGCGGCGCAGCGCGGAGCGGGAGAGGTTGACCACGGTCTGCCGCAGGTAGGCGAGTGTCTTCTCCGGGTCGCGGACCCGGTTGCGCGCCGAGTGGACGCGGATGAACGCCTCCTGGACGACGTCCTCGCAGGAGGCGGTGTCGTCGAGCAGCAGTGCGGCGAGCCCGAGCAGCGAGCGGTAGTGCGCCCGGTAGGTCTCGGTGAGGTGGTCGACGGTGGTTCCGACTGACATCGTTGCGTCAGCATCCCCGCGGTCTGAGGGCGCCTTGACGACAGGCCAGGGCGCGATCACCGGCATGCCGCCGGGCGAGCGACGCGAGATGGGGGTACCCCCGGCCGAAGGCTGGGGGAGGCCGCTGCCGCCCGGCCGCCGCGTGCGCGGTCGCGCGGGTGCCGCGATGCCGGTTCGCCCGAACGTCCGGTCGATACCAAGTGCCCCAAGTGCCTCTGCCACGCCTGTTGGACACGCTTCCCCCCGTCAGGGTTGTACGCGCTAGGCACCGTTTTTGGCGGTGTAGCAAATATCCCCATGCGTACCAACTCTTTCCCCAATGCCCCTTATGCCTGGCGCTGTTCGAGCCGGCGATAGTGCGCTGACACAAAGACGCTCCCTGCGGGCTGCCGGTTGCAGCACGCAGGGAGCGAAATTGTCTGATGCTTACAGCTAGGTGATCAAGTGGTCCAGACCAGCGACTTTCGTCACATCCGGGGGAAGCGGATCAGCTGACCTCAGATCACCTGACCTCAGCTCACCTGACCTCAGCTCAGCGGCCGGTGCCGCCGTAGACCACGGCCTCGTCGCTGTCGCTGTCCAGGCCGAAGGCGGTGTGCACCGCCTGCACGGCCTCCTTGACGTCATCGGCGCGCGTGACGACCGAGATCCGGATCTCGGAGGTCGAGATCAGCTCGATGTTCACGCCCGCGTTCGACAGCGCCTCGAAGAACTGCGCGGTGACGCCCGGGTTGGTCTTCATGCCGGCGCCGACGAGCGAGATCTTGGCGATCTGGTCGTCGTAGCGGAGCGACTCGAAGCCGATGAGCGTACGGGCCTTCTTCAGGGCCTCGATCGCCTTCGGGCCCTCGTTCTTGGGGAGGGTGAAGGAGATGTCGGTCAGGCCGGTGGCGGCGGCCGAGACGTTCTGCACGACCATGTCGATGTTGACCTCCGCGTCGGCGATCGCGCGGAAGATCACGGCCGCCTCACCCGGCTTGTCCGGCACCCCGACGACCGTGACCTTGGCCTCGGACGTGTCGTGGGCGACTCCGGAGATGATCGCGTGCTCCACGTTCTGGTCCTCTCGCGGCTCGTTGCTGACCCAGGTGCCCTTGAGGCCGGAGAACGACGACCGGACATGGATCGGGATGTTGTAACGGCGTGCGTACTCCACGCAGCGGTGCAGCAGCACCTTCGAGCCGGAGCTGGCCAGCTCCAGCATGTCCTCGGAGGAGATCCACTCGATCTTCCGGGCCTTCTTCACCACGCGGGGGTCGGCGGTGAACACGCCGTCCACGTCGGTGTAGATCTCGCACACCTCGGCCTTCAGCGCCGCCGCGAGCGCGACGGCCGTGGTGTCCGAGCCACCCCGGCCGAGCGTCGTGATGTCCTTGCTGTCCTGGCTCACGCCCTGGAAGCCGGCCACGATCGCGATGTTGCCCTGGTCGAGCGCGGTGCGGATACGGCCCGGCGTGACATCGATGATACGCGCTTTGTTGTGGACCGAGTCGGTGATGACACCCGCCTGGCTACCCGTGAACGACTGGGCCTCGTGGCCCAGGTTTTTGATCGCCATCGCCAGCAGCGCCATGGCGATCCGCTCTCCGGCGGTCAGCAGCATGTCGAACTCGCGCCCGGCAGGAATCGGGGATACCTGCTCGGCGAGGTCGATCAGCTCATCCGTCGTGTCACCCATCGCCGACACCACGACGACCACCTGGTGGCCGGTCTTCTTGGCATCGACGATCCGCTTGGCGACGCGCTTGATGCCTTCGGCATCGGCGACGGAGGAGCCGCCGTACTTCTGCACGACAAGGCCCACGTGCGCTCCTCAAAAGTGTCTTCCGGGGGTCCGTCCCCAGACCCCACAAGCGGGCTGCAGACGGTTCAGTCTAACGAGCGGGCTCACGGCGTCCGCTCATTACCACATGCTGAGACGCGCAGCCCACGTCTTGGGCTGGAGCCCTGCCCCGGTGAGGCGGGCGGCACGCATGGTGTGGCTGACGTCACGGATCCGGGTCCGCCGCCACCGGGAGCGGCCCGCAAGTTGCCCCGCGACCCGGTGGACGGAAGCATTCCGGTTATGGACACCAAACTTCGGCTCTCCCAGCAGCCGGAGGCCGACGAGCTGCTCGGGCGCAGCCCGCTGGCCCTTCTCACCGGCATACTCCTTGACCAGCAGGTCCCCATGGAATGGGCCTTCTCCGGCCCGCACGCCATCGCCCAGCGCATGGGCCGCGACGACCTCGACGCCCACGAGATCGCCTCGTACGACCCCGAAGACTTCGCCGCCCTCCTGGCGGCCAAGCCCGCCGTCCACCGCTACCCCGGATCCATGGCCAAGCGCGTCCAGCAGCTCGCCCAATACCTGGTCGAGCACTACGACGGCGACGCCGAGGCCATCTGGCGCGATGCCTCCTCCGGCCAGGAACTCCTCGACCGCCTCAAAGCCCTCCCCGGCTTCGGCGAACAAAAAGCCCGCATCTTCCTCGCCCCCCTCGGCAAACGCCTCGGCGTCCGCCCACCCGGCTGGCGCGAAGCCGCCGGCCCCTACGGCGAGGACGGCTCCTACCGCTCCGTCGCCGACATCACCGGCCCCGACTCCCTGGACAAGGTCCGCGCCCACAAACAGGAAATGAAACGAGCCGCGAAAGCCGCCACCCCCGTGGCCAAGCCCGTAAGGCCTGCGAAGCCCGCCTAGCCGGTGCGGGAGCGACGTCGCGTGGCCACGGCTGTCAGTGGGGGCCGATATCGTCGTATGCGTGTCCCTCGCTCTGTACCGCCGCTACCGTCCCGAGTCCTTCGCTGAGGTCATCGGGCAGGAGCACGTCACTGACCCGTTGCAGCAGGCGCTGCGGAACAATCGGGTGAATCACGCGTATTTGTTCAGTGGTCCGCGTGGGTGTGGGAAGACGACGAGTGCGCGGATCCTGGCGCGGTGTCTGAACTGCGAGCAGGGGCCGACGCCGACGCCGTGTGGGGAGTGCCAGTCGTGCAGGGATCTGGCGCGGAACGGGCCGGGGTCGATCGATGTGATCGAGATCGATGCGGCGTCGCATGGTGGTGTGGATGATGCGCGTGATCTGCGGGAGAAGGCGTTCTTCGGGCCGGCGGGGAGTCGGTACAAGATCTACATCATTGACGAGGCGCACATGGTCACGTCGGCGGGGTTCAATGCCCTGCTGAAGGTGGTCGAGGAGCCGCCGGAGCATGTGAAGTTCATCTTCGCGACGACGGAGCCCGAGAAGGTCATCGGGACGATCCGGTCGCGGACGCACCACTATCCGTTCCGGCTGGTGCCGCCGGGCACGTTGCGGGACTACCTGGCGGAGGTGTGTGAACGGGAGGCGATTCCGGTCGAGGCCGGGGTCTATCCGCTGGTGGTACGGGCCGGGGCGGGTTCGGTGCGTGACTCGATGTCGGTGATGGACCAGCTGCTGGCGGGGGCGGGCGAGGACGGCGTCACGTATGCGATGGCCACGTCGTTGCTGGGTTATACGGATGCGGCGCTGCTGGACGACGTGATGGACGCTTTCGCGGCGGGGGACGGCGCGGCGGCGTTCGAGGTGGTCGACCGGGTCATCGAGGGCGGGAATGATCCTCGGCGGTTTGTCGCGGACCTGTTGGAGCGGCTGCGGGATCTGGTGATTCTCGCGGCGGTGCCGGATGCGTTGGAGAAGGGGCTGATCGACGCTCCGGCGGATGTCGTGGAGCGGATGCAGACCCAGGCGTCGGTATTCGGTGCGGCCGAGCTGAGCAGGGCGGCAGATCTGGTCAATACAGGGCTCACGGAGATGCGGGGGGCGACCTCGCCGCGGCTGCAGTTGGAGCTGATCTGCGCGCGGGTGCTGCTGCCGGCCGCGTACGGTGACGAGCGGTCGCTGCAGGCCCGCCTCGACAAGCTTGAGCGGAGCGCTTCTGCGGGCGGTTTCGCGGCCGCTCCGGCACCGGCTCCGGCCCCCGTCTTCACGCCTCCGCCCCCGGCGCCTGCGCCTGCCCCGGCGCCCGCACCTACCCCCGTGGAGCCCACTCCGGCCGCACCCGCACCCACCCCCACCCCCGCCCCCGCCGGCCGGCGCCCCGGTGCCTGGCCG
>NZ_RJVR01000227.1 GCF_003999195.1 Streptomyces soli | reverse complement strand
ACGGCCGTACGGCAGACCGGCTGGGCGGCGCGGCCGGGGCTGCGCTCGGAGCTGCACCCCCTGCACGGCCTCGCCGAGGCGCCGGTCCTGCCGCCCGCGCCCACGGCGTACGGGCCGGCGGCCACGCCTGCCCTCACCGGTACGACGGCCGACCCCTCCGGCGATCTCTTCGTATGCCTGGCGAGGCTCACCGACGCCGACGCCCCGCCGCTCCACACCCTCGCGTCGGTCGACGTGACCGACCACGAGGTGACCGTCAGCTGGCCGGACGGCACCGTCCACCGCGCCCGCGTCACCCCGGCGGGGGTCGCGGTGGAATCGTTGCCGCCCGACGCTCGTTGATCCGAACATGACCGACACCGACGCCACCCAGGACGCCCTTCTCCAGCTCCTCGCCGACACCAACGGCGGTGTGCTGGTCACCATCAAGCGCGACGGCCGCCCCCAGCTGTCCAACGTGACTCACCACTACGACCCCAAGGAGCGGATCCTGCGCGTCTCCCTCACCGACGACCGCGCCAAGACCCGGAATCTGCGCCGCGACCCCCGCGCGAGCTACCACGTCACCAGTGCCGACCGCTGGTCCTGGACCGTCGCCGAGGGCACCGCCGAGTTGACCCCGGTCGCCGCCGATGCCCATGACGCCACCGTGGAAGAGCTCATCGACCTCTACCGCTCCGTACGGGGCGAGGACCACCCCGACTGGGACGACTACCGCCGCGCCATGGTGCAGGACCGGCGCCTGGTGCTGAAGCTTCGCGTGGATCGCGCCTACGGCCAGCCCGGGCGTGCTTGAATCGAGGTTGTACGTACAGAAGTTGGCAGGACGCGAACGAAGGCAGCCATGGGAACCAGCCGTGGAATCGACGTCTCCGTCTACCAGGGACCGCAGGACTGGGCCGCACACAAGGCGGACGGCGTCGCCTTCGCCTTCGCCTTCGCCAAGGCCAGCGAGGGCCGGCACACCCGCGACGCGCACTTCAGGCAGCACATCACGGGCATCAAGGCCGCCGGACTCGTCCCCGGCGCCTACCACTACGGCTGGCCCAACCAGAACGTGGACGACGAGGCCGCCAAAACACCGCCGCTGTGAAGCCCTACGCCGGACCCGGCTTCATCCACTGGCTCGACCTCGAACGGCGCTCCGACGGCACGAACTACGCCGGCCGCAGCACACGCTGCGGGCGACCACCCCGGCTACGTCTCCCTCTCCACCTGGGCCGACTTCAACGGACGCCTCGTCCTGGAAGGCATCCCGGCAGGCGCGCACTTCCAGGTCCGCTGCGAGGTGCACGAGTGGAGGGACGGCGCGTCGGTGGGCTCCTGGCAAGAGATCATCGCCGACGTGCTCGCCACGCCCGGTCGGCAGATCGTCTCCCTGCCCTTCTCCCAGGGGCTGGACAAGGGCCGGCACGTCTACGTCGCGGTCTGCCCGATCACCCCCGACGGCTCCTCCGGCCTCCCGGCGCCGACCGCCGTCGACGGCCGCTGGGCGATCCGGCAGGACAAGTAGCCGCCCGAAAACCGGGTGCGGGACAGTCGTCGGGGGCGGCAGCATGAGCGGCATGGCGTGGAACCTGACGGACGATGTCGAGTACTTTCTCGCGGCCGCGGGCGACTTCCTGCGCTCGCGGCCCGCGGAGCACACCGTGCTGCTCACCGTCACCGAGACGGTGCGCCTCGGCGATCGCACGGCGCATGGGGACGAGTCGCGGCTCTTCGGCTGGTGGACCGGCCCCGGCGGCGCCGCCGAGGGCGCCTTCGTACAGACCCTGCCGCGTCCCCTCCTGCTCACACCGCTTCCCGGCGCCGCCGCCGCGTCCCTGGCCGGGCTGTGGGACCTCGACCGACCGCTGCCCGGCGTCACAGCCGAGCAGCGAACAGCCGAGGCCTTCGCCGACGCCTGGCACTCCCGCACCGGAGCCGCCATATCGGTGAACCGGCGCAGTCGCCTCTACCGGCTGGCCGAGCTGCTGCCGCCCGACCCCATGCCGCCGGGCCGGGCCCGGGTGGGCACGGTCGCCGACCGGGACCTGCTGGTGAAGTGGTTCGAGGCCTTCACCGTTGACCTGGGTGCCTCGGACATCGCCTGGGAGCGGCAGGTGGACGACCGCCTCCGTTACGGCGGCCTCACCCTCTGGGAGATCGACGGTAACCCGGTCTCCCTCGCCGGTGTCTCCCGTACGGTGGCCGGCGCCGCCCGGGTGTCCCCCGTCTACACCCCCTCCGACCTGCGCGGTCGTGGCTACGCGGGCGCCGTGACGGCCGCCGTCAGCCGGGCCGCGCTGGATGCCGGCGCCGGTGAGATGCTGCTCTTCACCGACCTCGCCAATCCCACGAGCAACGCTCTGTACCAGCGGATCGGCTATGTACCGGTATCCGACCGGGTATCTCTCGACTTCAGGAAATGACGACGAGGAGGCGCGGAACTGGAATGCCCGTTGTAGGAGTTGTCGCTGTACATACTGGTTCTGCCGGAGCCCCGCGGCTCTCGGCGCGATCGTGACCGCCGACTACCGGGAGGTGCCGTGACCGGCTCCAGTCCGAAGCGTTCTCCGCTCGCCGCTCTCATCCCCGCCTTCGGCGACAACCCCTCCGGGGACAGGATGGAGCGGATCCGGCGGTCGCCCAACTTCGCAGATGGCGTGTTCACCAACCCGGTGGCCGCCCGCATGGCGCCCGCCGGCTCGATGCTCAAGTTCCTACAGACGTATTTCCGCAAGGAGGAGCGTTCCCGCCGCGCTCCCGCCGGGAAGATCCCCCTGTACGGAGCCGAGGCGACCCTCGCCGAGCTCGCGGCGCCGCCCGCCACCGGGCTTCGGCTCACCTGGATGGGCCATTCGAGTGTCCTTGCCGAGATCGACGGGCGGCGTGTGCTCTTCGACCCCGTTTGGGGCGAGCGCTGTTCGCCTTTCAACTTTGTCGGCCCCAAGCGGCTGCACCCGGTGCCCGTGCCACTCGCGGAGCTGGGCACGGTCGACGCGATCGTGATCTCCCACGACCATTACGACCACCTCGACATGCCGACCGTGCGCGCGCTGGCCGGCACCGGCACCAGATTCGTCGTACCGCTCGGTGTCGGCGCCCACCTGCAGCGGTGGGGGGTGCCCGAGGACCGTATGACCGAGCTCGACTGGAACGAGTCCACCCAGGTCGCCGGCCTCGCCCTCACCGCCACCCCCGCCCGCCACTTCTGCGGCCGCGCGATCCGGAACACCCAGCACACGCTGTGGGCGTCCTGGGTCGTCGCAGGGCCCGAGCACCGCGTCTATCACAGCGGGGACACCGGCTACTTCCCCGGCTTCCAGGACATCGGGGCGGCGTACGGACCGTTCGACGCGACCATGATCCAGATCGGCGCGTACAGCGAGTTCTGGCCCGACATCCACATGACACCCGAGGAGGGCGTCCGTACCCACGTCGACCTCCAGGGCGGCGACCCGGGGCACGGCGTCATGCTCCCTATCCACTGGGGCACCTTCAACCTCGCCCCGCACCCGTGGGAAGCCCCTGCCGAGGGCACGGTCGCCGCCGGCCGCCTCGCCGGGGCGACCGTCGTCGCGCCGCGTCCCGGCGAGCCCTTCCAGCCGGCCGTCGGCCTCCCCCTCGACCCCTGGTGGCGTGCCATCGCCACCCCCACCCGGCAGGCCTGGCCCCCCATCACCGACGAACCCGAGTCCGCCACCCAGCCCCCGCACGGCGCCTCCGAGCCGGACAGCGCCCGCGCGTAAGGGGCCGGTCAGCCGTCCGCCGCGACCGGCCGGCTGACGGCCCTGTCCGGGCGTGCCATGGCGCGCCCAGGTCGTTGTCGGTCGGCGCCCGCCAGACGTCCAGCCGGGGGCCGGCCACCTGGAAGCCGTCCAGATACCGCAGCTCGCCTGTCGCGGCGTCGAAGGTGCCGGCTCCGAACACCAGGACCCCGCCCTCCCCGGCGCGCGGCGTGTGCGGCACCGGCTCAGGACCCGCCGGCCCGGGCGTGCTCACCGCCGGCCGCTGGCCCCACGCCACCTCGTGCCCCGCCTCCGCCCACGCGGTGTCCTCGCGCAGGACGGCCCGCACCAGCCAGTGGGCCTCGCCGTGCAGCCCGGCCGCCTCCGGCACCGGCAGCTTCAGCTCCGTCGACTCACCGGCGGCGAGCGGCGGCACGGTCAGCGCGTCCTGGGCGACGCCGGCGCCGTCGATCTCGTACGACCAGGCGAAGCGCAGATGCGAAAGGTCGGTGAAGTCATGGGTGTTGGTGATCCGGACGCTGCCGCTGCCCGGGTCGCCCTCGATGCGGACGGGCTCGATGACCTTCTTGTACTCCACCAGCCCGGGCGAGGGCGTACGGTCCGGGAAGAGCAGCCCGTCGCAGACGAAGTTGCCGTCGTGCAGCTCCTCGCCGAAGTCGCCGCCGTAGGCGAAGTACGGGGTGCCGTCCTCGGTCCGCTTCCTGATCCCGTGGTCGATCCACTCCCACACGAAGCCGCCCTGGAGCCGCTCGTAGGTCTCGAACAACCGCTGGTACTCGCTGAGTCCGCCGGGGCCGTTGCCCATCGCGTGTGCGTACTCGCAGAGAATGAAGGGCAGCGAGCGACGTTTGGCGTCCAGCTCCGGGTCGGCCCGGGGCAGTTCCTCGCGCTTGCCGATGATTGCGGTCTCGGCGTGGTCGGCGTACATGCGCGAGTAGAGGTCGGTGTCGGCGCAGGACAGGTCGCCCTCGTAGTGGATGGGGCGGCTCGCTGCGTGCCATCCTCGCCGACTCGTGGCGGCAGGCCGCCCCCAAACGGCTCACCCAGTAGTCCGGTTCTTGGTCAGTCCGGTCAGGACACGATGTCCTTCTTACGGAAGCCCCGGAACGCCAGCGCGAAGAACACCACCGCGAAGGACACCGACACCGACGTGCCCTTGATCATCCCGGCCCATTCCAGCTGCCCCGGCTGCAGGGCGTCGGCCCAGGCGTACTGCCAGTGCGTCGGCAGGACGTTCCGCAGCGAGCCCAGGGCCGTGATGGCGTCCAGGATGTTGGAGATGATCGCGACGCCCACCGCGCCGCCGACCGCGCCCAGCGGGGCGTCGGTGACGGTGGAGAGCCAGAAGGCGAAGCCCGCGACGGCGAGTTGGCTGACGAAGACGTAGAGCGCGATGATCACGAGCCGCTGCACCGCGGTGCCCGGGGGCAGCGAACCGGCGGTGGTGAGCTGCAGGTCGCTCCAGCCGTACGCGGCCGTGCCCACCACGAGCGCCACCGTGGGCAGCGCCAGCACAGCGGTGGCGCTGAAGCCGAGCGAGACCAGCAGCTTGCTCGCCAGCAGCCGGGCGCGGGGCACCGGCGCGGCCAGCAGATAGCGCAGGGAGGACCAGCTCGCCTCGGAGGCCACCGTGTCGCCGAAGAAGAGAGCGACCGGGATGGTGAGGAGGAAGCCGGAGGAGACGAAGAGAACGGCCAGGGAGAAGTTGAGCCCCGAGCTCGTCGCGACATCGATGAGCGTCGTGGTGCCGTTCCGCTCGCCCGGCGTCCCGCCGATGGCGAAGGCCGCCCACACCACCACCGGCAGCCCGGCCACGACCGCGAAGGCCACCAGGGTCCGGCGGCGCAGCAGCTGGCGCACCGCCTCCACGCGCAGCGGAAGCGTGCGGCGCGGGCGGTAACCGGGCGCGGCGCCCGTGGTATCCGTACCGGCGGTCATGCCGGACCTCCGATCAGGGTGAGGAAGACGTCCTCCAGGCGGCGGTGCGGGCCGACCCGCTCCACCGGCACTTCCAGCCGCAGGAGTTCGGCCAGCAGCTCGTGCACGCTCAGGCCGTCGAGGCGGACCAGCAACCCGGCCTCGGCGACGTCGGCCGCCGCCACGCCGGGCAGTCCGGCCAGCTTGTGGGCCGTCTCCTCCAGGGCGATGGCTGTCATCTCGCCGGTGCCGACGAAGAGGGTGCCGCCGCTGCCGCTGATCTCGTCCACCGGACCGGCGGCGATCAGCCGGCCCTTGTCCATGACCACCAGATGCGTGCAGCTCTGCTCGACCTCGGACAGCAGGTGGCTGGAGACGATCACGGTCCGCCCGGTCGCCGCGTACCGTGCGACGACCGCCCGCATCTCGCGTATCTGCGGCGGGTCGAGGCCGTTCGTCGGCTCGTCGAGGATCAGCAGGTCGGGCAGCCCGAGCATGGCCTGCGCGATGGCGAGCCGCTGCCGCATGCCCTGCGAGTACGTACGCACGGCCCGGTCCAGCGCCTCGCCGAGGCCGGCGATCGCCAGCGCCTCCTCGACATGGGCGTCCTGCGCGGGACGGCCGGTGGCCTGCCAGTACAGGTCCAGGTTGGACCGGCCGGTGAGGTGCGGCAGGAAGCCCGCGCCCTCCACGAAGGCTCCGACACGCGACAGGACCGGTGCGCCGGGCGTGATCTCGTGCCCGAAGATCCGGATGGTCCCCGCGTCGGGCCGGATCAGCCCCATCAGCATGCGCATCGTCGTCGTCTTGCCCGCGCCGTTGGGCCCGAGCAGGCCGAGGACCTGACCGCGCTCGACCCGGAAGGACAGGTCCCGCACCGCGTAGCGGTCGGCGGCGCCGTGGTAGCGCTTCGACAGCCCGGCGATCTCCAACGGCACCTCGGCGGGCTCCTCTTCGGCAGTCCGCTCCGGCCGGCGGCGCCCGATCAGCAGCAGCGCGGCGGCCAGCGCGACCGCGCCCAGCGGCAGACCCCACGCCCAGACCGGCAGCCCGGCCTGCGCCGTGGTCAGCGCGGTATCCGTCGGCACGGTCAGGGCCGCGCCCGCCGGCAGGGAGACGGTGTACGTGGCCGGGGCGGTCGGCGACGAATAGCCGAGGTCGGTGGTGGCCAGGACCAGCCGCAGCCGGTGCCCGGCGGCGAACGAGTGGTCCAGCGCGGGCAGCGTCACGTCGACAGTGCCCGAGGCGGTGACCCGCAGCGGAGCGACCAGCTGGTGGGGGAGCGACGCACTGCCGCCCGGCCCGACGTCGTACACCTTGGCGAAGAGCACCGCACCGGCCGGCGCGTCGGTCTTCACGGTGACCCGGGTGCGGGCCGAGCCGGTCATCTGCAGGGCGGAGGTCAGCGGCGCGGAGTCGAAGACCGCCCGCTGCCCGGGGAAGTCCAGCGACAGGCCCTGCCCGAGGCTCGACAACTGCGACAGCTGCGAGAGCGCCCCGATCCCGGGCAGCGAGGAGATCGCGGGCGGGGAGCCGCCCGCCGGGTTCGACACCGTCTGGGCCTTGCCGGTCAGCGCCACCGTACGGCTGCCGGTGCCGCTCAGGCCCGGGTACGCCGCCGAGCTCGCGCCGCGCAGCACCGTCTGCCCGTCCGTGGTGTCCACGCCACCGGTGCGGGTGACGCGGAAGGCCGGGCCGGTGTTGGCGCTCTTGTCCTGCTTCAGGTAGCGGTCGAACCACGCCACCGTACGGGCCTCGACCCGCGACGCCTCCTGGTCGCCGCCGTCATGGCCCCCGGACGTCCAGTCCACAGACACCGGCGCGCCGTTGGCGGCCACGGCGCGCGCGATGGCGTCGCCCTGGCCGAGCGGGAAGAGCGAGTCGTTCTGGCCCTGCACTACCAGCGTCGGCACCTTGATCCTGGCCGCGACCGATGACGGGCTGGACTGCTCCAGCAGCTTCACGGTGGCGGCGTCGGCGTGGCCCGACACGGCGGCCGCGTCGTACATCGCGCACAGCTCGGTGGTGAAACGGCAGGTCGACGAGGCTTTCCCGCCACCGCTCGGGGCTGTGGTGGTCGAGGTCGTGCCGGTGGTGAAAAAGATCCCGGCCCACAGCTTCTTGAAGACCCCGGAGTCGGTCGCCTGCCCGGAGGCGTTCTGCGGGAAGAGCGAGTCGGCCAGATTCCACCAGGTGATCTCGGGCGCGATGGCGTCGACCCGCTTGTCGTACCCGGCGGTCAGCAGCGAGATCGCGCCCCCGTACGACGCGCCCGCGATGCCGACCACGGGATCGTCGGGGCCGTTGAGCTGCACGTCGTTGCGCTTGCCGAGCCAGTCGATGAGCCGCCGCACGTCGGCGACCTCGCGGTCGGGGGAGTTGAGCCCGATCTTCCCGGTCGACGCGCCGAAGCCGCGCGCGGACCAGGTCAGCACCGCGTAGCCGTCCCGTGCCAGCCGCTCGGCCTCGGGCCGCATGTCGTCCTTGCTGCCGCCGAAGCCGTGCGCGAGCAGTACGGCGGGCCGCCGGCCCGAGCCGCCGGAGGTGAAGAACGAGGTGTCGATCCGTACGCGCTGCGTGCTGCCCGCCGTCTCGGGCATGGACATGACGCGGTCCTCGCGATGGACGGGGGCCGGGCTGTCGGCGGCGGCGACCGTGACGACGCCGCCCCCGGCCAGCACGGCGAGCGCGGCCGTCCCGGCAGCGATCCTGTGCCGCGTACGCCAGTTGCGCCAATGACGCCAGGGACTGCCAGGGGCCAGTCGCATGCAGGTGGGTCCTCTGGTCCTCAAGAATGGAGTGGAGCCCCTACTCTGCCTTATGGTGATCGCCCCGACGTCAGCCTGGGGGCCCGGATCCACGTACTGCGCCGGGAGTACGGTGCTGACCATGTCCTTCGCACGAATCGCCAACGCCCCCGCACCCCGCCTCGGGCTCGGCCTCGCCGCCGTCGGCCGCCCCGGCTACATCAACCTCGGCCGCGCGGCGGACCTGCCCGCCGACCGCACGGTCGACGCGATGCGCGAGCGGGCGTACGAGGTGCTGGACGCGGCCTACGGGCTCGGCGTGCGCTATCTGGACGCGGCCCGCTCGTACGGCCGCGCCGAGGAGTTCCTCGCCGGCTGGCTGCAGCGGCGCCCCGACGCCGCCGACCAGGTCGTGATCGGCAGCAAATGGGGCTACACCTACGTCGCCGACTGGCGCGCCGACGCCGAGGTCCACGAGGTCAAGGACCACAGCACCGCCACGTACGACCGTCAGATCGGCGAGACCCGCGCACTGCTCGGCGAGCGGCTCGACCTCTACCAGATCCACTCCCTCACCCCCGAGAGCCCGGCGCTGACCGACCGCGCCCTGCACGACCGGCTGGCCGACCTCGCCGCCGACGGCGTGAAGATCGGCTTCTCGACCAGCGGCCCGGCCCAGGCCGACACGATCCGCGCGGCGCTCGCGATCACCGTCGAGGGGCTGCCGCTCTTCAGCAGCGTCCAGTCCACCTACAACCTGCTCGAACCCTCCGCCGGTCCCGCACTCGCCGAGGCCCACGACGCCGGCTGCACGGTCATCGTCAAGGAGGGCATGGCCAACGGCCGCCTCGCCCACGCCGAGCCCGGCTCCGTCCTCGGCCGGGTCGCCGCCGAGACCGGCGCCACCCCCGACGCCGTCGCCCTGGCCGCCGTTCTCCACCGCCCTTGGGCGGACATCGTGCTCTCCGGCGCCGCCACGGCCGCCCAGGTCGCCGGCAACCTCGCGGCCGCCACCGTACGTCTCGACCCGGACCAGCTCGCCCGTCTCACCGGCCTCGCCGGGCCGGCCGCCGCGTACTGGAGCAACCGGGCCGCCCTGCCCTGGAGTTGAGTTGGCTACCGTACGATCGCCTCCGGTAGCGGCGCCGACGACCTGCGCAAGACCATCGTCACCTCCCTGCTGACCGTCCTCGCCACCGTCGCCGGCTTCTGCTTCGGAGCCCTCGGCGCCCAGAACGGCGCCGAGGCCGCCCGGGGCAACGGCACGACCCCCGCGACTGAGCCGGCCCCGGAACAGCCCGTCACCCCCGCCGAGCCCCCGGCGCCGCCTACATCCCCTCGGTCCTGAACGGATCATGCTCCGCCAGCAGCTTGTCCAGCCGGGCCTGATCCACCCGGCTCACCACCTGCCCCACCTCCTGCCGGTCCCGTAAGCACTTCGCCAGGGTGAACGCCGACGTCACCAGGTAGAGCACCCCCAGTCCCAGAAAGCCCCGCACCCACGGCCCCACGGGCAGATACGCCACGCCGACGACCAACGCCGTCAGCGCCACCCCGAACGAGATCACGGCCTGTGCGTAGTACGCCGCCGTCGCCTGCTGATGGATCGGATTCGTCATAGCGGCAGCATCCGCCGACGTGGCCCACGCCACATGAGTACGCCTACTCAATTCGGTGCGAGCGGGCACCGCGCCCGGTGCGGTATTGTTCTCGTGCGCGGTCAGCACGGGGGCACTCCTCCGAATGATCAAGCACCGGGACGTGGCGCAGCTTGGTAGCGCACTTGACTGGGGGTCAAGGGGTCGCAGGTTCAAATCCTGTCGTCCCGACGGTGTTAACGCAGGTCATAGGCCGTTTCCGCACAGCGGGGGCGGCTTTTGGCTTGTAGAATTTGGGAGCAAACTCGACGGTGTCAATTCCGCCCGTTTTGTCTGCCACCCGATCCGGTCGAGCCCACGCTGCCGGGAAAGTGCTCGTGGCGTCGAAGGCGCGAGCATGCCGTCCGGGACCTGGATGAGGTCGCCTTTACACCCCGAGGCCCAGAACGGGTACAGACCGGCGGCGGGCACAACTTCGCCCCGCCTCACGGCCGTTTTACTGCCGGGTGGCGGGGCGAGACCGTCCCGGCGCCGCTGCCGGTCCCGGGACGGGTTATGCCGGTATCACGTCCGGTCAGCTGCTCACCGCGCACTTGCCGCGGTCGGCGGACTTGGGTCCGGCCGCGGTGGGACGGACGTCGAAATCGAACACGGCGGTGGGGAGGTAGAGCGAGCAGCAGGCGTTGGGGATGTCCACGATCCCGCTGATGCGGCCCTCGACGGGGCAGGCACCGATCAGCAGGTATGCCTGCTCGCCGCTGTAGCCGAACCTCTTGAGGTACTCGATGGCGTTGAGGCACGCGCGGCGGTAGGCCAGCGTGGCGTCGAGGTAGTAGTTGGTGTCCGTGTCGTGGTCGACGGAGATCCCGATGAAGGTCAGGAAATCCGAGTACCTCGGCTCGACGTTGCCCGGCATGAACACGGGGTTGGTGGAGATGCCGTACTTCTCCATGCCGCCTTTGATGAGGTCGACGTGGAAGTCGATGAAGCCGCCCATCTCGACGGCGCCGCAGAAGGTGATCTCTCCGTCACCCTGACTGAAGTGCAGGTCGCCGCCGGAGAGCTTGGCGTCCTTGACATATACGGGGTAGAAGACCCGCGAGCCTCGGGTGAAGTTCTTGATGTCGTGATTGCCTCCGTTCTCGCGTGCGGGCACCGTGCGGGCCCCTTCGCGGGCGATGCGCTGCGCGGTGTCCCCGGTGGCCGTGCCCGCGAGCGCGTTGTCGACGTCGGGTGGGACGGCCAGCGGGGGGACCCGGTTCGGGTCGGTGTCGATGAGCGACTGCTCCCGGGCGTTCCACCGCCCCAGCAGTTCGGCGGACGGCGCGGTGCCGAACAGCCCGGGGTGGGTGATTCCGGTGAAGTGGACCCCGGGAAGGTGCCGGGAGGTCGCCATCTGGCCGTGGAAGTCCCAGACCGCCTTGTACGCGTCAGGGAAGTAGTCGGTCAGGAAGCCTCCGCCGTTGGCCTTGGCGAAGATCCCGGTGTAGCCCCAGCCCTGGCCGGGCGCACTTCCGGTCTGCTGCGGCACGGGGCCGAGGTCGAGGATGTCCACGACGAGCAGATCGCCGGGTTCCGCGCCCTCCACACCGATCGGCCCACTGAGCATGTGGGGAACGGTGAGGTCGATGTCGCGTACGTCGTTGGCGGAGTCGTTGTTGCCGATCTGCGCGTCGGTCCAGTCGCGGCACTCAATGCGGAACTCGGCCCCTGGCCGCACCATGGCGACTGTGGGGACGTCCGGGTGCCAACGGTTGTGCCCCGGAACAGCCTGGTCGCGCATTGACTTGGTGTGGTCAACAGTGAAAAGCACTTCAGGCATGACAACTCCTTGCGATGATTCGGTCACTATGGTGGACACGGCAGGGGCGAACGTCTGGATCCTGGCGTGAGCGGTGACTGGTGTCTCGTCCTGGCAGGCACATCTCCGAACTCTCGACGGTGCTGTTCCGGCGGCTGTTGGTCCACGTCCTAGTGCGCTCCGGCTGCCGTGGTGCCGCCGGCCCTTCGGGCGGTGCGGGTCGCCTGACCCGGGGGCCTGGTGACCGGCCACAGCGCCGTGAACACCACCACGGCGAAGATGCCCAGCGCGATACCGATCTGCTGGTTGTGCTCAGGCCTCCAGTAGCCGGCGAGCAGCAGCCCGGCGGGGATCACTCCGGTGACCCAGCCCTCGATGGCCGTGACCCATCCCACATATCTGGTGAGGCCCTCCATCTTGAGGCCGAGCAGGAGGAAGAACAGGAACCACAGGAACGCCCAGTAGAGCCAGATGGCCCCGAACGCGTAATCGTGGAAGAGCCGGAAGTTGACGTACGAGTACCCCAGGGCCGCGACCGCCACAAAGAGCGAGTAGTAGCCGACGCCCGTGGTGTCCAGTCCCATGAGCAGGCCTATACCTACATACAAGTAGGTGAAGCCGAACAAGTAGGGGCCGGAGGCCAGCAGAATCTTGTGCGGGTCGCTTCCGGCAGTGAAGATGAGATAGGTCGGGGTCAGTACCTGGAGTGCTCCTACGAAGAGGTTGAACACCGCGGCGGACCGCGCGTCGACCTTCCCCAGAAGCATGATTCCGTTGAGGAAGAGCACCGCACCGACGAAGAGCAGTCCCACATTTGCCACGCGCACGCACCTCCTAGGTCCGCTTGCGGGAGAACCGGCGCCGGCGCACCAGCGCCGTACCCCGCCACATACTTGCCGCCGCTTTTACGGCCGGGGTAGCCGCGAGAGCGAGGGGTGCGGAGAGCGGCGAGGTGCCCCTGCTCGTGGGGGCACCTCGGAGACTACGGCAGGGGTCTCACGGGATTGTTCCTGCCGGTCGTGGAGGGAGGCCACGGCCTCCGGGGTCGCCCTCAGGGCCGGAGCGGAGAACACCCGCCTCGCGGTGCCCGCGCACACGGGGCACACGTACGAGACGGGTGCGCTGCCCATCGTCAGCCGGACATCAAAAGGCCCGCAACGGCTGCAAGAGTATTCATAGGTCGCCATTTACGCCCGCCTCCGGATGCCGGTACACGGCTGGCCAACCTGAACTTTCGCGGCGCGCACGGTAATCGCACGCCACATCACTTACTTCTCTTTCAGGAGACGCCTCGAGAATCCCGCTGTCAAGTCGCGGACGACTTTTGACCCTCTGCCCGCACGGCCCGCCGGCTCGGGCGGATGCCGTAGGCAACCCTTTTCAGATCTCTCCGACACCGAGCCCGGCAGCGGCGGCCAGCAGACCGGCGACGAGGCTCGACAGGCAATACAGCACAGCCTTCCCGGTTTGCCCGCGCGAACGAGCCGGACACATTGATGGCGAACGTCGTCAGCGGAAACCCGCCGGCCGACGCCGGAAGGCGAGTTCCAGGAAGTAGCGGGCCAAGCCGCCCAGCAGGCCGCCGAGCGCGACCGCCACCAGGACGCCCTTGCGTACCAGCGGGCCGAACCCCTCGCCGGCCGGCGAGGCGGTACCGGCATCCGCGTCCGGGTCGACCGGTAGCGGTTCGGGCCCGGGATCGTCCGCTCGCATCTATGCCTCCGTATGTACTCGGCGGCGATTTTCCCGCAGTGCCCGGCGCGGAGCTCTGCGGCTCATTTCCATATACGCGGCCACCGCAGCACCTCTCCTCTCCTCTCCTCTCCTCATTAAGGCGACGACCGCACCAGCGATTGCAACTCGAACGCACAAGCGACTAAAATTCGAAGAGCCTAGGCGGGCGGGCACGGTTGGCTCGCGAGCGACGCCCGGCCTCTATGAGATGTACCCGGCGTGAGCCCGACCCGCTGCGTCCCGGCGGAAAGGCAGGACCGGATTATCCGGCGGCCCCAGCGACGGAGGCGAGGAGCCATGGCAAAGATCCTTTTGGTGCTTTATCCCGACCCGGAGGACGGTTACCCTCCCGAATACGCCCGCGCCGAGATTCCCGTCATCACCACCTACCCCGGGGGACAGGCCGCGCCCACCCCGGAAGCCATCGATTTCACCCCAGGCCAGTTGCTTGGCAGCGTGTCCGGCGAGCTGGGGCTGCGCCGCTTCCTTGAGGACCGGGGTCACACCCTCGTCGTCACCAGCGACAAGGAGGGACCGGACTCGGTCCTCGACCGCGAGCTTCCGGACGCCGATGTGGTGATCTCCCAGCCGTTCTGGCCCGCCTATCTGACCCCCGAGCGGATCTCCCGAGCGCCCCGGCTCAAGCTGGCGATCACCGCCGGGATCGGCTCGGACCATGTCGATCTGCCCAGCGCCATCGCCCATGGCATCACGGTCGCGGAGATCACCTTCAGCAACAGCATTAGCGTGGCGGAGCACGCCGTGATGCAGATCCTCGCGCTCGTCCGGAACTACCTGCCCGCGCACGAGTGGGTGGCCGCCAAGGGCGGATGGAACATCGCTGACAGCGTGTCACGCTCCTACGACCTCGAAGGCATGCAGGTCGGCGTCCTCGGTTCGGGCCGGATCGGCCAGGCGCTGCTGCGCCGCCTCAAGCCGTTCGACGTGGGGCTGCACTACTACGACCCGCACCGGCTGCCGCCGGAGGTTGAGAAGGAGCTGGGGGTGATCTGGCATCCCGACGTACGCTCCCTGGCCTCCTCGGTCGACGTGCTGTCGATCCACGCCCCGCTGCATCCGCAGACCATGAACCTCTTCGACGACGAACTGATCGGGGCCATGAAGCGCGGTTCGTACATCGTCAACACCGCCCGGGGGCTCATCGTGGACCGCGACGCCGTGGTCCGCGCCCTGAACAGCGGCCAGCTCGCCGGGTACGCCGGTGACGTCTGGTACCCGCAGCCGCCACCGGCCGACCACCCTTGGCGCACCATGCCCTACGAGGCGATGACGCCGCATGTGTCCGGTACGTCCCTTGCCGCCCAGGCCCGCTACGCTGCCGGCACCCGGGAGATCCTGGAGTGCTGGCTCGACGGGCACCCCATCCGCCCGGAGTACCTGATTGTCGACGCCGGCAAGCTGGCCGGTACGGGAGCGCTCTCGTACACCGTCCCCGAAGCCGAAGGTTGACAGGAGCACACAGCTCACCCCCACCCATCCGGCCGGCCCCCTTTCCGGGGCCGGCCGGAGCCCTGTGAGCCGATTCACTCGGTTTTCAGTGGACGGGTGCCGACGGCCGTTTTACCGTCCGTGAATATATCGATGGCGCCTGTCTCCGTGTGTACGGATAGTACGTACGGATAGTCAGCGCCGACCGGCCGGGAAATGCGTCGCCCAAAAGTCAGGGTCGAACGCCGGAAAGGTGAACCAGTGAGCATCGACGCCGTCTGGGTCCGGGGCGTGACAGGAATTCAGATACATCACGTGACCAACCTTCAGGATGCCGGAAGGTTCCTGGGCAACGCCGCGATGGCATTGCGGGCCGCACATGTACGGACCGGTGACGACCGGTACTCCGCCCTCGCCGCCCAGCTGAAGGCCGCGGTCGACCACGCCCGGGAACTGGAGAACGAGGCCCGGGCAGACTTGCACGAACTCCACGCCACCGATCCCGAGCGGTTCGTCCGCTGCCGTGAGGGCGAGGAGCCGTGGCCCGGTGAGATCGCTGCGGGCTTCATCCCGCGCCACACCTGCCGGGACGAATGCCTGTACCACGATCACGACGTCCTGGACGCCATCGTGCAGTGCACCTGCGGCCGTCCCCCGTGCCAGGCCTGCGAGATCGGCGGCAAGGCCTGAGGCGGGTGCCGGTTGTCGGCGTACGTACGCCCGAACGTACCCAGGCAGGTACATGCCCATGCTCCGCGCTTGCACTCCCACGGGCTTCAGTCCAGCCTCTGTGAGGCTGCCGTTCGGGTCCCGTCCCAGGTTCGAATCCGCTGAGGGGGAGTCCGGACATGGCTCCACCTTCCCAGACGGCACCGCCCGGGAAGGTGGAGGGTTCACTCAGCGATCACACTGCAGGGCGGACAGATCGACGGCGTCCGCCATCGCCGCCATTCCCTTGTCGTGCGGCTGCGCCGGTGGCTGCGCCTGCGCCTGCGCCGCCGAGGTGGCGGTCAGAGGTCCTCAGACCGCCACGACCAGCGCGGAGACCACGCCCACCGCGCGGCGCAGGCACAGGCCGGCCGTCACCCGAGGTTCCGCAGCGTGACGGACTGACCGGGCTGGAGGCTGACCTTCGCCGAGGCGCTGCCGGCGAGGACGGTCGTGCTGCGGCCCCCGACGCTCGTCAGCTTCGCCGAGGTGACCTTGCCGTTCTTCCAGCTGATGTCGGCGACGAAGCCGCCGCGGACGCCTACGCCGGACACCGAGCCGGAGGCCGCCCAGGCGGCGGGCAGCGCGGGGAGCAGCTCGACGTGTCCCGGCCGCGAGTAGACCAGCATCTCGATGATCGCGGCGGGGGTGCCGAAGTTCGCCTCGATCTGGAAGATGCCGCGGCCCTGCCCCATATCCATGATGTCGAAGAGGTTCGCCGCGCTGCCGTTGCTGCCGCCCACCGACGGCTTCAGGTTGTTGACGACGAGCTGGTAGGCCTTCTCCGCGTTCTTCAGCCTCGCCCAGCACAGGCTGCGCCAGGCGTTGGCCCAGCCGTAGCTGTTCATGCCGCGGGCGGTCAGGAGGGCCGTCGCGCCGTCGAGGATGTCCTTCGGCGTGGAGTCGTCCGGACGGATCCGGTCGCCGGGGAAGAGTCCGATGAGCGGGGAGAGGTGCCGGTGCGTGGTCTCGCCGAGGTTGTCGGGCGACATCCACTCCTCAAGCCAGCCGGTCGTGGGGCTGACCACGGGCAGGTACAGGCGCTCACGCAGACCGTCGATGGTCTTGGTGTAGCCGGCGTCCTTGCCGAGCACCTCGGTCGCGGTGCGGTAGTTGCCGAAGAGGTTCCACACCAGTTCCTGGGCGTAGGTGATGCCCTTGGCGTCCAGCGGGCCCTGCTCGGGCGACCAGTCGCTGTCGGCGATCAGGACCTCGCGCGAGGCTCCGGACGCGTCGGTGACGGTCGTGGTGATGAGGCGGGCCTCCCAGAACTCAACGGCGCCCTTGAGGAGGGGGTAGACCTTGTTGAGGTAGGCGCGGTCCTGGGTGTACTCGTAGTGCTCGAACAGGCTCTGGCAGAGCCAGGCGTTGCCGGCCGGGTGCCACCACCAGCCGCCGCCGCCGTACGGGTTGGTGGAGATGGCCACCGTCCAGCCGGCGATCTTGCCGCTGGAGTTGCGGTACCTGTTGGTGGAGTCGTTGAACAGCCGCTGGGTGACGTCCGTCCAGGCGGGGAGCTGCGCGAGGCAGTAGTCCGTGAAGGCGTCGAAGCAGTCGGACAGGCCCGCCCGGTCGGCCATCCAGTAGTTCATCTGGATGTTGATGTCGGTGTGGTAGTCGCCCATCCAGTCCGGGTCGTTGCCGTCCAGCCACGGGCCCTGGAGGCCCATCGGCAGGCTGCCCCGCGATCCGGAGATCATCAGGTAGCGGCCGAACTGCAGGTAGGCGGCCTCGAGCTCCGGGTCGGGGACGTTGTCGCGGTAGCGCGCCTGCACCCTCTCCCAGGTGTCCAGTTCGCGCTGCGTGGCGGACGATGTGCCGAGGTCGATGTCCAGCTGTTCGAACACCGGGCGGAAGTCGGCGACATGGGTGTGCAGCAGGGTGCTCGCGGAGTGGCCCGCCGCGTTCAGGACCTTGGTCCTGGCGAGGCGCTCCGGGTCCACGGACGGGTCGCGGAACTTCGCGGCCGCGTCGGGCGCGTAGTTGGTGCCGCCGCTGACGACCACGGTGAGGTCCTTGCAGCCGCTGAAGGAGATCGACGTACCGCTGACGGCGACCTTGCCGCTGCTGCTGTAGGCGGTGACGGCGGCGCCGTACTTGAGGCCGTTGGCGAAGGAGGCGCCGAACGACGCGTAGCGCCCCGCGCTGCTGGCGGTGGTGGACTCGCCGTGGGTGCCGGCGAGGGAGACGGTACCGGTGTAGGTGCCGCTGCCCTGCTGGTCGAAGTACAGGACGATGGCGTCGTCGGGGAGGCTGGCGAAGACCTGCCGCCGGTAGGTGACGCCGGAGATGACGTACGAGGCACTGACCAGGCCCTGGGCCAGGTCGAGCGAGCGGCGGTAGTTGCTGACGGAGCTCAGGTCGTGGTCGGGGATGTCGACGGTGAGCTTGGCCAGCAGGGTCAGGGAGCCGAAGTCGCTGCGGCCGTAGGGGAACTGGCCGTCGCTCTGCAGCGTGTCATTGAGACCGCCGGTCCACAGGGTGGCGTCGGTGATCATCAGGAGTTCGCTGGAGGGGTCGTTGCTCGCGAGCGCCCCGAGGCGCCCGTTGCCGACCGGCAGCCCTTGCTCGATCATCGAGTTGGAGGAGCCGGGAGCCTGCCACCACAGCTGGTTCTTCGCGGCGTCGGCCGCGGACAACAGGGGAGAATCGGTGGGGCGGAGGGGGGCCGCCGAGGCGGTGAAGGCGGGCAGGCCGCCGAGTGCGGTGCCCACGCCGGCAGCGGCGGCGAGAGCGAGGAAGCCCCTGCGGTTGGGGCGGTTGTCGCGTGATTCAGTGTGCTGGATGTCCACGGTTGTGCACTCCATATCCGGGGAACGGCGCGTGCGGGAACGACGGTCCCCCGCGGGGCCCGGGCCGGTCAGGTCACCGGGCCCCGCGGGAAGTGGGTCAGACGGACTGCGGTACGTCGATCTTGTCGATGTCGGGTGCGTATCCGTTGCTGCCGCTGTCGAAGGTGATGGTGTTGGAGCCCGCCTTCAGGGCCAGTTGGACGCTGACGGTTTCGGCCGTGCTCCAGTCACCGGTGGAGGGGAACTTCAGGCTGGTGCCGTTACCGCTGTTGGAGTACACGGTCACCGAGCGCGGGTCGCCGCTGACGTAGGCGACCTTGACGGTGTAGATCCCGTCCTTCTTCACCGTGACGTCGTTGAACCGCAGCGTGCTGCCGCTGTAGAGGTTGCCGACCTTCTTGCCGCCGGAGCAGGCGTCGCATCCGGCGACGGAGGCGTTGCCCGTGAGGGTGTTGCCCGCGGCCTCGGCCTCGTAGCTCGTGGTCGCCAGCGTTTTGCCGCCGGGGTTGATGGTGAACAGCCGGGAGCCGTGCGCGGGCAGCACCTCGGTGATCTTGTTCTTGTAGGTCCCGAGGTTCGCCTTGTTCCACAGGTCGCGTACGGAGGCGTTGCCGGTGAATCCGAACGCAGCCCAGTTGGCGGTGACGGAGGCCGGCGAGTCGCCGAGGTTGAACAGGGCGACGGTGTAGCTGCCGTCGGAGTTCTTGGTGCCCCAGACCTGCTGGTCGCCCACCGGGGTGACCGGACGTGCGACGGGCGAGGTGTTCTGGTCGACGGCGATGACTTCCTTGTTGGTCAGCAGGGAGACGCCGTAGCTGTCCAGCTGGGTGAGGTCGTCACCGGTGAACAGAGGCGACTTGTTAATGGCCCACAGGGTCATGTAGCTCTGCCGCTCGGCCTTGGTGAGGCCGTCCATCGCTCCGTTGCCGACGTCGATCGCGTCGAGGTCGTTCCAGCCGCCCGGGCCTGCCTTGTTGCTCCACGCGGGGGCGTCGTTCCATCGGTCGTTGACCGAGTTCTCCCAGGTGACCAGGGTGTTGCAGTAGCACTCGACGTCGGTTTCGATGCGCCAGCCGTTGGAGTACTGCTTCCAGTCGGCGGCGTGGTTGATGTCGAGCGACCAGGAGAGCTCGAGGTGGATCGGGCGCCCGGTGGCGGCGATGGCCGTGTGCCAGGCGGCGACGTCGGCGACGTTGTTGTAGTTGTCACCGGACTTGAACGAGCCCGGGCCCACGCCGTCCAGCTTGAGGAAGTCATAGCCCCAGTCGGCGAACATCTGCGCCTGCGAGTCGATGTACTTCTGTGCGCAGGGGTTGCTGAAGTCCAACTTGTAGGAGCTGTCCCAGCCGTTGGTGGTGCGCAGGTCCGAGTAGACGATGTCGGCGGTGGTGCAGCCGGGAGCGTTCCAGATCGGCACCTTGCCGTCGCCGTACGCCCCCTTCTCCAGGCCGACGGGCAGGTAGATGCCGGCCTTGAGGCCCTTGGAGTGGATGTGGTCGGCGACCGACTTCATACCGTTGGGGAAACGAACCGGGTCGGGCGTCTGCCGACCGTACTGGTCATACCCAGGCTTCCAGTTGTTGTCCATCCACCAGCCGGCGTCGATGTTGACGTAGTCGTAGCCGTACTGCTTCAGCTTGGAGGCGAGGGCGTCCGTCTGCTTCAGGACGTTCGCCTCGGTGAGGTAGCTGTAGTTGCCGTTGGGGTTCAGGCCCGGATAGCTGGAGGACTGCATGCTCCAGCTGGACCAGCCCATGTACGGCGTGGCGGCTATGCCGGAGGTGGCGTCCGCGGCGGTCGTGGTCGTGGTCGAGGCTTTGGCGGGGGCGGCGGCCCCGGCGGCGGGGACGACCGCCGCGAGACCGGCGGTGACGGCCAGGACCAGCAGGGCTCTTATGGTGCGGCGCACGGAGCCTGCGGGAGCTCCGGGCAGGGCTGGGTACGAGGGTGACCGCATGGGTCGGACCTCCAGTTGTCGGGTCGCGGGTGCGCGGTGGAACCGGGCAGGGGACATGCGTTCCCGACGCCGGGGGGCCGGCCGGTCGTGGTGACCGCCGGGACGTCGGGTCGGCGGCTCAGCCCTTGCCCGAGCCGATGGTGAGGCCGCTGATGAACTGGCGCTGGAGCGCGAAGTACACCAGGAGCGTCGGGATCGCGGTCATGAGAGCACCTGCCGCGATGAGGTTCGGGTTGGTGAAGTACTGGCCCTGCAGGTTGGCCAGCGCCGAGGTGATCGGACGCTTGTCGCCCGTCTGGATCAGCGCGAGGGACCAGAAGAAGTCGTTGTAGATCCAGATGGACTCCAGGGTCGCCAGCGCCGCGAACGCCGGGCGGCACAGAGGCAGCACGATCTGGAAGAACTGGCGCCACACCGGGGCCCCGTCGACGAGAGCGGCTTCGGAGATCTCTTTCGGGATCGTCTTCATGTAGTTGCTGAGTACGAAGGTGCAGAAGCCGCACTGGTAGGCGATGTGAATGAAGATGATGCCCCAGAGCGAGTTGTACAGAAGCAGCGAGTCGCTCATCCACGACGGCAGCGGTATCAGAAGGTACAGCCGGTACAGCGGGGTGATCAACACCTGTGCGGGGAGCAGATTTCCCGCGGTGAAGAGGATCAGCAGCACGACGTTCCAGCGGAAGTCGAACTGCGAGACGAAGAAGGCCACCGCCGCGGCGAACAGCAGGGTGCCGAGGACCGCCGGAACGGTGATGAGCACCGAGTTCCAGAAGAAGTGCGGCATCCCGGACTGACTCCAGGCGTCCGAGAAGTTCTGCAGGCCGATGCTGTGCGGCCAGGACAGATAGCCGTGCTTCGCGGTGTCTGAGTAGGGCCGCAGGGAGGTGTACATGGCCCACAGCAGCGGGGCGAGCCACAGCAGCGCGATGCTGCCGAGCATGATGTGCCGTCCGGTCTGCCGCTTCGGCCTCCTGGGGGCGCCAGGGGTACGCGTGAGCGGGGTGCGTGACCGGGAGGCCGGCGGGGTGGCGGTCGCGGTCACTGGTCCTCCTTGCGGAAGGTCTGGAAGAGGAAGACGCCGATCGCGGCAAGGGAGACGAGGAGCAGGATGACCGCGAGGGCGGACCCGTATCCGATATGGCTGGACTCGCCGATGATGTTGTCGCTGATGAGCAGCGACAGCAGTTCCATGCCGGGCTTGCTGCCGATACCGCCGCCGAGCACGTAGACGATGTCGAAGGCGCGCAGGGACTCCATGACGGTGACGACCAGGATGATGATGTTGACCGGCTTCAGGGCCGGCAGCACCACCCTCAGGAAGGTCTGGCGTCCGTTGGCGCCGTCGAGCGCGGCCGCCTCCTTCAGCGCGGGGTCGAAGCCCTTCAGTCCCGCCAGGTAGAGGATCATGATGTAGCCGGCGTGCCGCCACCCGGAAGCGACCAGCACGGCCCACAGGTTGAGGTTGGGATCGCCCAGCCAGTCGATGTGGTGGCCGGATGACACGGCACTGATCACACCGTTCAGCAGCCCGGTGTCGGGGTTGTAGATGATCTCCCAGATGAAGCCGACGACCGCCAAAGACAGCACCATCGGCATGAAGATCGCGGTCTGGTAGACCCGGGTGAAGCGGATCTTGCGGTCCAGCTGGTAGGCCAGGAAGACACCGAACGGGGTGGGCAGCAGCGCCGTGAACAGCAGCCAGGCCACGTTGTGCCTGACGGCCGGCCAGAACGGCGGGTAGTTGGTGAAGATCTGGTGGTAGTTGTCCAGTCCGACCCAGTGGATGTCGGACAGGGTGAGGCCGTCCCAGTTGGTGAAGGACAGACCGATGGAGGCCAGCGCCGGCAGCCACACGAAGAACAGCAGGGCAAGCAGCGGGATGCCGACGACAACCGTCAGGAAGAGGCGGTCACCAGGACCGAGCCGGCGAGAACGAGTGTGTGCGCGCGACGATGACCGAGGCGCGGTACGCACGGAGGACATGGTGAACCTCTCCGGTGGGATCAGGCCGTGAAGAAGCGCGAGCGCTGCGACTCGATCTTCTTGAGCAGGGCCGAGCCGTCGTCCGGGTGGTTCAGCCACTCGACGAGGCCGGGCTCGACCACGGTGGAGATGAATCCCGGGTCGCTGTCGCGGTCCCCGAACTGGGTGATGTGCTTGGCACCGGCGATGAGTTCGGCGGACTTCTTCTGCAGGGCGTTGTACGAGCTGGTGTCGGCGCCGGAGTTGACGGCGACATTGCTCGGGTCGACGCCCATGTAGAGCTTCTCGGCCTGAGCGCTGCCGAGGAACTCGAGGAACTTCTTGGCGCCGTCGAGGTTCTTCGGCTTGCGGCTGAGCATGAAACCGTCGGTGGGCGCCTCGACCGTGTCCTGACCGTACGCCGGGTCGATCTCCGGGAACGCGAAGAAGTCGATGTCGGCGCGCAGGGTCTCGTCGGTGACCTGCTGGCCGAGGAAGAGGCCGATGACCGCCATGCCGGACTTTCCGTCGAGCAGCGACTGTGCGGCGTCCTGCCACGAGCGGCCGCCCGCGCTGGTCTGGTAGTACGGGGTGATCTCACGCCACAGGTCGATGGTCCTGACGGCGCGCTTGTCGGTCCAGGCGACCTGGCCCCGCATCAGGGACATGTGGAAGTCGTAGCCGTTGGCGCGAAGGTTGAGGTAGTCGAAGGCGCCGAGGTTGGTCCAGCTGTCGCCGCCGCCGTAGCCGGAGGCGATCGGGGAGAGCCCGTCCTTCTTCATCTGCTTGGCCAGCGCCGTGAACTGGCTCCAGGTCGTGGGGATCTGGTAGCCGTACTTCTGGAAGACGCTCTTACGGTAGAAGACGGCCCAGGGGTAGTTGTAGAGCGGGACGAAGTAGTACTTACCGTCCTCACCCTTGGACAGCTGCTTGGTCGCGTCGCTGTAGCCGGCGCCTATCTTGTCCCACACGTCGTCGATGGGGCTGGCGAGGCCCTTCTTGGCGAAGTACTGCATGCGGTAGCCGGCGAACCAGGTGAAGACGTCGTCCGGGGTGCCCTGCAGATAGGTGGAGATGCTGTTCTGGAAGGTGTCGTGGTCGACGGCGTTCGTCTTGACCGTGAGCTTGCTGTCCTTCTGGAAGGCGTTTGTCACCGCGGCGTAGGCCTTCTTCGGTGTGGCGTCCGCGCCGTTCGACCCGAAGGTGACTGTCTTGGGGTCGGCTGCGGCCCCTCCGCCGCAGGCCGCCAGGGCGGGCATGGCCAGGGCTGCGGCACCGACGCCCAACATCCCCTGGACCACCTTTCTGCGGCTGGGACCGGTGGGGGTCCAAGGGGTGCGGCTCTGCAGCGTCATCGCTACTCCTAGTACGTGTTCTACTCGATGAAGGACTGGATCGCGGCGCCCGCGTACCCGCGCGCTCGCTCCTCGGCCACCGTCTCCGGCCGCGCCCCATTGTCCCCGCCGGTCCGCGCGAGCGGGCGGTGGGGGAGCGCGGTCGTGAAGACCGGGGAAGCGGTCGGCGTCGTCGCCGGGATCGCCTCATGAGGAGAGGTCGAGCGCATGGCCGGAAACTTAAGGTGGTTCTTTTCCTCTGTCAATGAAAGAAGCAGACTCCTCTTGAAGAAGCTTGCATACGGGCCTCCAACCTGCAAAAGCCAGATAAGGGGTAGGTGTTGACAGTCGATCGAAGGCACTGTTGGCTGCTTACTGCTCCTGTGGCGCTATCTGAACGTGAGGATCAATGGCTGCGATCTCCTTCGCCCCGGCCTCCGGGGTCTGGCTGCTCTCCACTCCGCGCACGTCGTACGCGCTGCGGATCGATGAGACGGGAGCGCCCTGCCACCTCGCGTGGGGACCACGGTTGACCCTCGCGGCGGCCTCGGAGCTCGTGCCGCCTCCGGCCGTTGAGATCAGCAGCTTCGAGGGCCGGCCCTCGGCCGGCGAGGAACTCCCCGTCGACGGAGGGGCCCGGTACGGGGCGCCGTCGCTGCGGGTGCAGTTCGCCGACGGCACCCGCGCCCTCGAGTGGGAGCCCGTGGGCCACCGGATCGGCGAACCGGCGCCAGGATCGGCCGAACTGGCCCTGGAGTTCCGCGACCGCCACTTCCCGCTGGCGGTCACCCTGCACTACCGCGTCCATGACGACACCGACGTCATCGAGCGCTGGACCGTGCTGCGCAACAGCGGAAAGGAACCGCTTTCTGTGCTGCGCGCGGACTCCGCCGCCTGGACGCTGCCGCCGCGCGACGACTACCGGATCAGCCATGTGACGGGCCAGTGGTCGGCGGAGAGCCTGCTGCACCGGGAGCCCGTCCCGCACGGCGAGACCGTACTCACCAGCCGGCGCGGCATCACCAGCCACCACGCGAACCCGTGGGTGATGCTGGACGCCGGCGACGCCACCGAAGAACGGGGCGAAGTGTGGAGTGCGGCCCTGGCCTGGAGCGGAAGCTGGCACGTCACCGTGCAGCGCACCCCCGACGGGCGTACGGCCTTCACCGGCGGAGCGGGGCATGACGGAGCGTCAGTGCCGCTCGGCCCGGGCGAGGAGTACGCGACCCCGCACTACGCAGCCGTGTACACCGACGGCGGCTTCGGCGCCGCGAGCCGCACCTGGCACGCGTACGTCCTGGCCCATGTGCTGCCCCATCCGGACGAGTTGCGTCCCGTCCTGTTCAACTCCTGGGAGGCCACCGGCTTCGATGTCGACGAGGCTGGACAGAAAGCGCTTGCTGCGCGAGCGGCGGAGCTTGGGGTGGAGCTCTACGTCGTCGACGACGGCTGGTACGGGGGCCGGCGCGACGACACCGCCGGACTCGGCGACTGGTCGCCGGCCACCAAGGGCTTCCCCGACGGGCTCACCCCGCTGATCGAGGAGGTCCACCGGCTCGGCATGCGCTTCGGCCTCTGGGTCGAGCCCGAAATGGTCAACCCCGACAGCGACCTGTACCGCGCGCACCCGGACTGGGTACTGCACTTCCCGCACCGCACCCGAACCGAGCTGCGCAACCAACTGGTGCTCAACTTCGCGCGGGACGACGTCGCCGAGTGGGCGTACGGCTGGCTGACCCGGCTGGTCGCCGACAACGGCATCGACTTCCTCAAGTGGGACATGAACCGCGCCTTCAGCGAGGCCGGCTGGCCCGGCCGCGAGGGCGGCCAGGACGTGCTCTGGTCGCGGTACGTGACCAACCTCTACGGCGTCATCGACCGGCTGCGCGCCGACCACCCGGGGCTGCGGATCGAGACGTGCAGCGGCGGCGGCGGCCGCGTCGACCTGGCCATCCTCTCCCGTACGGACCAGGCGTGGCCGTCCGACAACACCGACGCGGCGGACCGGGTCTCCATCCAGCACGGCTTCAGCCAGATCTACCCGGCACGCACGATGGCGGCCTGGGTGACCGATGTGCCCAACCAGCTCACCGGCCGCTCGGTGCCGCTGCGTTACCGCTTCCACGTCGCGATGGCCGGGGTACTGGCGGTGGGCGGTGATCTCGCGCACTGGACGCAGGAGGAACTCGCCGAGGGCGCCGAGCTGGTGGCGGAGTACAAGAAGGTTCGCCACATCGTGCAGCACGGCACCCAGCACCGGCTGCGCGGTCCCGTCGACGACGCGCCGTCCGCCGTGCAGTACACCACCGCCGACTGCCGGGAGGCCCTCGTCCTGGTGTGGCAGCGGGCGCCGCGCCACGGCACACCGCGCCCCGCCCTCAGGCTCGCCGGCCTGGACCCCGCCGCGCGCTACCGGGACACCCGTACCGGCGTCGTCTACCACGCGTCCGTACTGACCGGGTACGGGATCACGCCCGAACTGCCGCCCGGGGACTGGTCCAGCACCACCCTGCGCCTGATCCGGGTGGACGACGAGACGGCGAGCGACGCCGGCTCCGCATGATCAGGAGGCCGCTGACCGGCTCCCGGCGAGGGCGTTTAGGAGCGCACTGAAGATCTGGGCCGGATCAGCGAGCGGCGTCCGGTGCGTGCAGCTGCAAGGCGGACGGATTCCCGGATAGTGGTGTTCTATCCGGGAATCCGGCCAACGCGGCAGATGTGCGTGCGGGGCGTCGCGAGCCCGGCATGGATCTTCAGTGCGCTCCTAGGCGGTCCTGGATGTGCTGGGCTTCGGCGGTGCGTCGCTGGGCCCGGTAGAGGTGCAGGGCCTGGTGCCAGGCGTGGCGGGCCTCGTCGTGCCGGCCCAGGGCGTGGTGGGTGTCGGCGAGGCGGACTTGGGTGTTGGCCTCTTCGTAGGTGTTGCCCATGTCGTGGAACAGGGCGAGGGCTTGGCGGTAGTAGTCGAGGGCCTGGACGTACTGGGCGGTGTGATGGGCTATGTAGCCCAGGCTGTCCAGGGTGTCGGCCTCGCCGTCGCGGTCGGGGTGGCCGACTTGGCGGATGAGGGCGAGGGCCTGCTCGCAGGAGGGCCGGGCCTGCTCGTAGTGGCCCAGTTGGGCGTTGTGCCAGCCCACCGCGTTGAGCGCGTTCGCCTCCCACGCCGGATTGCCGAGGGTTCGGTGGAGGCGCAGGGAGCGTTCGGCATGGGTCAACGCCTGCTGGTGGTCGCGCTGCTGTCCCCAGGTCCACGCGAGCGCGCGCTGGGTGTGGGCCTGGCCGGTGATGTCACCGGTCTGCTCGAACAGCGTCAGGGCCTTGTGCAGGTGATCGAGGGCTACGGCGTACTCCGACGTCAGGGAGCGCGCTCGGCCGAGGCCCCGGTGGGCCAGCGCCTGGCAGGCCGGGTCTCCCAGTTGTTCGGCGGCGGTGAGTGCGGTGCGCCAGGTGGCCAGGTGGTCGCGTAGGTGACCGCGGCGGGAATGGAAGGTGTCCAGGGACCACGCCAGTTGCCACGTCTGGCGGTGCCACCCCTGCTCCGCGGCGAGCGTCTGGGCGGCCAGCAAGCAGGGGTGTTCGGCCTCGAACCAGGTCAGTGCCGCCGCGGTGTCCGTCAGCGGGGAGGAGGCGCTGCCCGGGGCAGGCCCGTCCGGATCGATCGGCGGCCGGTGCGGGGACAGCAGACGTTCGCCGGTGTGGGCGGTGTGGAGGTAGAAGTCGATCAGCCGTTGCAGGGCGGCCGTACGGGCCTCGGCGCCGTGGTCGAGCTGCCCGCGCTCGGCGGCGTAGAGGCGGACCAGGTCGTGCATCCGGAAGCGGTCCGGAGCGTGCTGCTGGACCAGGTGGGCGGCTTCCAGGGTGCGCAGGAGCGCACGGACCCGGGGGACCGGCAGTGCGGTGAGGGCCGCGGCGGCCGGCGTGCCGATGTCCGGTCCTGGCACCAGGCCGAGCAGCCCGAAGACCTCGGCCGCCGGGCCGTCGAGGGCATGGAAGGAGGTGGCGAACACGGCCCGTAGATCGGCGGTGATGTCGCCGGCGTCCAGCGCGTCGAGCCGGCCCGCGGCTTCGCGCAGCTCCTCCGCGAGCGCGGCGAGCGGGAAGTTGGGGTGGGTGGTGGCGCGGGCGGCGATGATCCCCAGCGCCAGCGGCAGTCCCGCGCAGCTGTCCAGCAGGGCGGTTACGGCCTCCGGCTCGGCCGCCACCCGGCCGGCGCCGAGGTGGCGGACGATCAGCCGGTGAGCCTCGGCCTCCGTCAGTACGTCAAGCGCCAAGGGCTGGGCGCCATGGGTGGTGGTCAGGCCGGTGAGCCGGCTGCGGCTGGTGACCAGCACGGTGCAGCTCGGGCTGCCGGGCAGCAGCGGGGCGACCTGCTCGGTGTCGCGTGCGTTGTCCAGCAGAACGAGCATGCGCCTGCCCGCGACGAGGGACCGGTAGAGCCCGGCCCGGGCGTCCGGGTCCGCGGGTATCGCCGCGGGCTCCACGCCGAGGGCGTCGAGGAAGCCGCGCAGGGCGGCCTGCGGCACCATCGGCTCGCCGGTGGGATCGAAGCCGCGGAGGTTGACATAGAGCTGCCCGTCGGGAAACCGCTCCATGTGGGTGTGGGCCCAGTGCTGGGCCAGCCAGGTCTTACCGACGCCGCCGGTGCCGCCTATCGCCGAGATCACCACTGTGCCGCCCGTGCCGCCGCCCGGGTCGGCCGGGGTGTCCAGCGCGCGGTCCAGCGCGGCCAGTTCGTCGGCTCGGCCGGTGAACAGCCACGGCGGCGCCAGCAGTTGGCGTGGCACAGGTGTTGGTGCCGGCGCGGGGGCCGGCATCGGGGGCGGTTCCTGCGCCGAGCGGGCCGCAGGGGCTGCCAGCGCCGAGTCCGCGGCCAGGATTTGCTGGTACAGCCCCTGGAGTTCCGTCCCGGGGTCAATGCCGAGGCTCTGGGCGAGCTGCTTGCGGGTGCGCTCGTACGTATCCAGGGCCTCGGCGGGCCGGCCGGACCGGTACAGCGCGGTCATCAACTGCCGGACCAGCCGCTCGTCCAGCGGATCATCCGCCGTCAGCTCGCGCAGCCTCGCCACGATCTCGTCGTGGCGCCCCAGGCGGAGCTGCGCGTCGTGGTACAGCAGCCGGGCCGTGGACAGCTGGCCGTCGAGCCGCGTGCGCATCCCTTCCGCCCAGTGGCCCGGTACGCCGGTCAGGGCGTCCGCCTGCCACAGCGCGAGCGCTTCCCGCAGCAGGTCGGCGGTGTGCTCGTCGTCGCCCTCCACCGCGCGGGCCTCGGCGATCAGGGCAACGAAGCGGTGCAGATCCACCCGATCCGCGGGTACCTGGAGCTGATAGCCGCCCGATCGGCGGACCAGCCGGACACCGGCCGCCTCCGCGCCGCACTGGCGCAGGGTGTTGCGCATCCTGGTCACGTAGCTGTACAGCACACTGCGCGCCGTGGCAGGAGGGTGATCGTTCCAGACGCGGTCGATCAACAGTTCGGTCGGCACCGTACGGGGCGCCTCGGCCAGCAGGATGGCCCATACGCACCGCTGCTGGGGTGGGCCGAGATCCAGCTGCCGGCCGTCGACCGACGCCTCGACCGGACCCAGTAGTCGGAATTCCATGTGCAGCCTCCGAGTTCGCAGCGCCTCCTGCAGCGCACCGCGCGTAGGCACCTCCCTTTCCCCTGTGTCGTTCATGCTTACGGGCCGGACGCCGCACGTCCAGTTTTCGTCAAGGTTTTGTCCTATCCTGACCCCGCACCCTGGTGTTGTCGGCCCACAGGCAGCTCGCGGCACGGGGGGATCGGGCGAAAGAGCAGAAGTGCTCTGGCGCCAGGCACGACGCGAAGGCCACCGGGGGGAGTGGGCCGGCCAACGGGGCAAACCGGGCAGACGCCGCACGCGCGGCGCGCCCGGCCGCTCAGGTCGTGGTGACGACCAACTTGCCTTTGGCGCGGCCGTCCTCCATGGCTGCGTGCGCCTCGACGATCTGGTCGAAGCCGTACACGTGGTCGATGGGGACGGTGGTGTCGCCGGTGGCGACAGCGTCGAGGAAGTCCTGCAGCACGCGCGCCGGCAGGTCCTTGGCGTCGCCGCCGTAGGTGGTGAGTCGTACGCCGCTCGGGATGTAGTCCAGCGGATAGAAGTCCTTGATCGTCCACTCGTTGGACAGCATCCCGGCGAAGCACACGGCGCCGTGCACGCGCGTCGCGTGGAGCGTGTCGCGCAGGGTGGGCGTGCCGACGAGTTCCAGCGCGGTGTCGACTCCTTCGGGCAGGATCGCGCGGACCTGGGCGGCGACCTCGCCGTCGTCGATGACGACGTGGTCGACGCCAACGGCGGTGAGCGCCGCTGCCTTCGCGGGGCTGCGCGTGGTCGAGAGCACGGTCATCTTCCGCTGCTTGGCGAGGACGGCGGTGGCCATGCCGATGGATGAGGTGCCGCCGCGGATGAGGATCGACTGCCCGGGCTGTGCGTCGAGCCCGACGGTCAGGACGCCGTAGGAGGTCTGGAGCATCTCCGGGACCGCGCCCAGCGTGCTCCAGTCGAGCTCGCTGCGGAAGGCGATCACCTGGCTTGCCGGGACGCAGGTGTACTCGGCGTATCCGCCGTCGAACGTCCGGCCCATGCCGCCCATCATCGCGACCACCTGTTGCCCGGCGGCGAACTGCCCGCCGGGGCACTCGGCCACGACTCCGGTCGCCTCGATGCCCGGGACGCGCGGGAAGGTGACCGCGTCGGACAGGCCGAGTCGGGTGTGGAGCTCGGAGCGGTTCAGGCCGAAGGCCTTGACGCGGATGAGGACCCAACCGGGTTGAGGGGTGGGGATCGGAAGTTCACGGATGGCGAGGGCATCGGCGGGTCCGGGTGCGTCCAGGACGATCGCTCGCATGGTGCCGGTCATGTGGCCGCCCCTTCGGCGTTGGAGTTGGCGCTGATGTCGGCGTTGGCGTTGGCGGTCCGGAGCGTCGCGATGGTGGCGCTCAGTTGCTGGAGTGAACGCGCGGGGAGTGCGGCGCCGAGCCGGATCCCGAGTTCGGTGTCGACCACGGGGACCGCCTCGGCGACGAGGGATTCACCTGCCGGCGTGAGCTCGATGATCGAGGAGCGCCGGTCGTCCGGATTGGACCGGCGTACGCAGTACCCCAACGCCTCCATGCGGTCGACGGCTTTGCTGACGCCGCCGACCGTGATCGAGAGCCGGCTCACGATGTCGTACACCCGGCACGCTTCGGTACGCGCGATGACCTGCATCAGCTCGAATCTGCTCAGCGGGAGGCCGAAGTCGTCGCGCAGCCGTCTGTCGAGCGCGTCGTACAGCTCGATCTCCAGCCGGACCAGGTCGCTGAAGAGTTGCTTGAGATCCGTCATGCTTCCCACTTGGATGACGAGGAATTTGATTCCTTGGAATCTTCTTCTCCGACTTTACCACCGAGTCGTACGGAGCGGGCAGACGCGTCGCCCGCTCGGCAGTGCCGTCAGGCACTATGGGCTGCATGAACTCCCACTCCGTCGACGGTCAGCCCGTCCCCGCGCGCCCCGTCGTCCGACTCCCGCATGAGCAGGACGTCTTCATCCGGATGCGCTCTTCGCAGGACCGGGTCGCGGACGCGATCACCGCTTTCGCGGGGAGGATGGAGTTCGTCTACATCCACGCCGTGTGGTTCGTGGTCTGGATCGCGCTGAACGAGGGGCTGGTCGGCAAGGCGGCGGTCTTCGACCCCTATCCCTTCGGACTGCTCACCATGATCGTGAGTCTGGAGGCGATCTTCCTCTCGACGTTCGTCATGGTGAGCCAGAACCGGCAGGCCCAGCGCGAAAACGTACGCGCGGACCTGGACTTCGAGAACAACGTGCGCTCCGAGGTGTGGTCGGTGCACATAGGCAAGGCGCTCGGACTGGATCCCGAAGGGATCGAGAAGCGCGTCCAGGAGATCATCGCGCAGAGCCGCGCGAGCATGAACGGGACGTCGTCGGGGGTGCCGGTGGACCCGAAGACTCTCTGAGGCGGCGGGCAGGCGGCGACTTCACCGCGACCGGAGGACCGGCCTTTTCCATTAATTTATATTTCAACCATACCGGATTCACCCTTTCGAGGGATTGAGCTGTCAGAATCCTGAGGGTGCCCGACTTCGACATGCTCGTCATCGGATCCGGTCCGGGCGGCCAGAAGGCCGCCATCGCCGCGGCCAAGCTCGGCCGCCGGGTCGCCGTCGTTGACCGTCCCGACATGGTCGGTGGGGTTTCCATCCACACCGGCACCATCCCTTCGAAGACCCTGCGCGAGGCGGTGCTCTACCTCACCGGCCTCACCCAGCGCGATCTGTACGGCCAGAGCTATCGCCTGAAGGAGGACATCACCGTCGCCGACCTGACCGCCCGCACCCAGCACGTGGTCAGCCGCGAGGTCGATGTCATCCGCAGTCAGTTGTCCCGCAACCATGTCTCGCTCTTCGCCGGCACCGGCCGCTTCGTGGACGACCACACCGTCGCCCTGCGCGATGTGACCGGCCAGGACCGGCTGTTGAGCGCCGACCACATCGTGATCGCCACCGGCACCCGGCCCGCCCGCCCGGCGACCGTCGAGTTCGACGAGCGGACGATCATGGACTCCGACAACGTCCTCAACCTGGAGCGGGTGCCGCGCTCCATGGTCATCGTCGGGGCCGGGGTGATCGGCATGGAGTACGCCTCCATGTTCGCCGCCCTGGGCAGCAAGATCACCGTGGTCGAGCAGCGCGCCGGAATGCTCGACTTCTGCGACGTCGAGGTGATCGAGGCGCTCAAATACCACCTCCGGGACCTGGCCGTCACCTTCCGCTTCGGCGAGACTGTCGCCGCCGTCGAACGGCATCCCCGGGGCACCCTCACCGTCCTGGAGAGCGGCAAGAAGATCCCCGCCGACGCCGTGATGTACTCGGCCGGCCGGCAGGGTCTCACCGACGAACTCGACCTGGACAAGGCCGGCCTGTCCGCCGACAAGCGCGGCCGGATATCGGTGGACGAGCACTACCGCACCGCCGTGCCGCACATCTACGCGGTGGGCGATGTCATCGGCTTCCCAGCGCTGGCCGCGACCTCGATGGAGCAGGGGCGCACGGCGGCGTACCACGCCTACGGCGAGCCGGTGAACCGGGTGCACGACCTGCAGCCGATCGGCATCTACACCATCCCGGAGATCAGCTTCATCGGCCGGACCGAGGACCAACTCACCGACGAGTGCGTGCCCTTCGAGGTCGGCATATCCCGCTACCGCGAACTGGCCCGCGGCCAGATCATCGGCGACTCGCACGGCATGCTCAAGCTGCTGGTCTCCCCGGAGGACCGGCGGCTGCTCGGCGTGCACTGCTTCGGCACGGGCGCCACCGAACTGATCCACATCGGGCATGCCGTGATGGGCTGCGGCGGCACCGTCGACTACCTGGTGGACGCGGTGTTCAACTACCCGACCCTCGCGGAGTCGTACAAGGTCGCGGCCCTGGACGCGACCAACAAGATCCGCCAGATCGACCGGCTGAGGGACTGATCCCGGCGGCGCCCGCCGTATACCAGGGCGGGCGCCGATCCAGGGGCCGGACAGCGAACATCCGTCAGAAGTGGCCCGCATGTCCGGTGGTGTGGGGGGGCGGGCCGGGAGAACCGGCCCGCCTACCCGATCGTCTCCCAGACCACGGGCAGCGCCCGCGGCGACCGGTGGATCATCGTCGGCAGCATCTCGACCGGTTCTTCACCGGACGCCGCGAACCGCAGCCCCGGCAGCCGCCGGGTCAGGGTCTCCAGGGTGATACGCAGCTGCTCCCGGGCCAGTTGGGACCCGGGGCAGCCGTGCACGCCTTGCCCGAAGGCGAGATGACGGATAGTCAGTCGGCTGATGTCAAAGGCCTCGGGCCGGTCGAAGGCCGCCTCGTCCCGGTTGGCGGAGCCGTACGCCACGAACACCGACTCCCCGGCGGCGAGTTCGACACCGGCGAGGGTGAGAGGGCGGGTGGTGACCCGGCGGAAGCCCTGCACGGCGGAGTCGTAGCGGGCCGCCTCCTCGATCGCGGCCGGGATCAGCGAGGGATCGGCGCACAGCAGCTCCCACTGGGCCCGGTGCCGCAACAGATGCAGCAGGGTCGTGCCGATCAGGGCGGTGGTCGTCAGGTGCCCGGCGATCAGCAGGTTCTGGAGATTGGACACCACCTCGCCACGCTGCTCGTCGGTCAGCGCGGCGGTGCCGGGGGCGATCGACCGTACGACCTCCGAGCACAGGTCGTCGCCGGGATCCTGGCGACGCTCTTGCGCGTAGTCCAGGAGCAGTAGCTGCAGGGCGACGACATCGCGGGCGGCGTGGATCTGCTCCTGCACCGGCAGCGGCCGGAAGATCAGTTCCTCGGCGCGATAGCTGCCCTGGACCGCCGCCGGAACGTCGGCCGGGTCCAGCCCGAGCAGATGGCCGATCACCTCGCCCGGCAGCCGCTTGGCGTACTGCCGCATCAGCTCCGCCCGCCCGTCACCGGCGAAGGCGTCGACCAGAGCCGTGGCGCGCTCGGCGATGTACGGCACCGCCGCCGCCACCCGCGACGCCGACAACCCCCGGGTCAGCGGGGCGCGTAACCGCAGGTGCGCCGCGCCGTCCGAGGTCACCACCACGGGACCGCCACCCGGGCCCCTGCCCAGCTCGGCCAGAGCCTCGGGCGCCGGCATGACGTCCGGGCGCAGGGCATTGGCCGAGGAGAAGTCATCCGGCCTGCACAGCACTTCGCGTACGTCCGCCTGACGGGCCACCAGCCACCCGCCCAACTCAGGCGAGAAGACGAGTCCCGGCTCCTTCCGGGCACGCGCGTACGCCGGATAGGGGTCCTGCTGCAGTGCCGCGAGTCTGCCGTGCGCGTCTTCACCCATGAAGCTGCCTCCCCGGTGCGGCTGTACGGCCGGCGCTGCGTTCGCCCGCCCCATGGTGCAGGACCGGGGGACGGGGTGAAAGACCGATGTCCAGGAGCGGGGCGCTACTGCGACAGCCCGGCGGCGAGGGTGGCCCCCAGCTCCCAGCACGCTTCGACGTCGCCCTTGCCCGGCTCACCGGTGACAGTGACGGCGACCGCCGCCTTCTGCCAGCCCAGGCCCGTGGTGATCGACTCGATGCCGCGTACCGTCCCGGTGACGTCGTTGCCGCCGTGCACGTAGTAGCCGAAGGGCCTGCCGCGGGTGGCGTCCAGGCACGGATAGTAGATCTGGTCGAAGAAGTGCTTGAGCGCGCCGGACATGTAGCCGAGGTTCGCCGGGGTGCCGAGCAGATAGCCGTCGGCCGCCAGGACATCGGACGCGGTCGCGGCCAGAGCGGGACGGCGGACGACCTCGACGCCCTCGATCTCGTCGGTGGTGGCACCGGAGACGACGGCCTCGAACATCGCCTGCAGATTGGGCGACGGAGTGTGATGCACGATCAGCAAGGTAGGCACGCCGGCCGAGCCTATCCTGCTTCCACAGATTTCGGCTGGGTTGCCCGTGAGCTTCGAAGGCGGGCGTATGGGTCAAGAATCGGATACGACTCTTGTGGGGCCGCAGAGCGACAGGTGACCATAAGCGGCACTCGCACCGGGTTCACCGCAGGGGATCACGTTGGCCACTGGGCTTAACAAAAACGAAGCAGAAATCGGGCTCCCGCCCAGCGCGGCCGCCGAACGGCAGAAGCTGCGCAAGCATTTCAGGCGCTTCGACATCCTGTTCTTCCTGCTGTGCACGATTGTCGGTGTCGACACCATCGGTACCGTGGCCTCGTCCGGCGCGGAGGCCTTCACCTGGCTCATCGTGCTGGCCGTCGTCTTCTTCATACCGTCCGCGCTGCTGACCGCGGAACTCGGAGCGGCCTTCCCCGAGGAGGGCGGACCGTACATCTGGACCAGCCGGGCATTTGCCGGCTCGTCGGATCGGTCAACAATTTCCTTTACTGGGTGACGAATCCGTTCTGGCTCGGCGGCACGCTCTCCGTCGCGGCCGTCACCGCCTTCACGACTTTCTTCAACGGCGGCAAGGATCTGAGCACCACCGCCTTCTACGCTTTCACCCTGGTGTTCATCTGGATCGGGGTGCTCGCCGCGATTCTCTCCTTCGATGTCGGCAAGTGGATTCCCACGCTTGGCGCCTGGAGCCGCCTGATCCCCCTCGGCTTCTTCACGCTCACGTTGTGGTGTACGGGAGCCTGGGCGGCTTCCTCGACGCCATCCGCCAGGTCTTCACCGTGTACGGCGGCTCGGTCGCCGCCGACGGCACGGCCAGCTGACCGGGGCCGGCAGCGTACTGGGCGGGCTGGCCGCGATCATGCTCATCCTCACCGTGCTCTCCTCCGGCGTCACCTGGATCATGGGCTCCGACCGAGCGCTGGCCGTCTCCGGCTACGACGGCGCCGCACCGCGCGGCCTCGGCGTCATCCCCAGCCGCTTCGGCACCCCGGTACGGGTCAACATCCTCGGCGGCCTGGTCTCCACCGGCCTCCTGGTCCTGGCCCACGAGCTGACCCACGGCAGCACGACCAAGCTCTTCGGGGCGGTGCTCGGCCTCGCCGTGTCCACCACCCTCGTCAGCTACCTCGGCATCTTCCCGGCCCTGCCGGTGCTGCGGCGCAAGTACCCGAACGTCCCCCGCCCGTAGAAGGCGCCCATGCCATGGGCGATCGCGACCGTGCTCACCGCCCTGATCGCGTACGCCTCGCTGCAGTTGCTCATGCCGGGCGTCGGCAGCGGCTGGTTCAGCAAGGCCTACCTCCCCGACGGCTGGACGCACGGCGAGCGGGTGTCGTACCTGCTGACGGAGGCGGTGCCGCTGGCCGCGTTCATCCTGATGGGTGTGATCTTCTGGGCACTGGGCGCGCCCACCCGATCGGCGATGCGAGCGGCGAGCGATGGGGCAGCGGCCGACACCGAGGGGACGTAAGGGCCGGGCCGCGTACGAACACGTATGCGGCCCGGCCCCGTTGACGTCAGGACTGAGAGACCGTCAGTACGATCTTGCCGCTGAGGTGCCCGCCCTCGCTTCGCTCGTGGGCCTTGGGGGCCTCGGCCAGGGGGAACTCGGAGTCGATGGGGATGACGAGCTTGCCCTCCTCGTAGAGCTTGGCGGCCTTGGGCAGAGCGTCGAAGCGCTGCGGGTGGGTCCCGGCGCCGGTCACCAGGACGCCGTACTGGCCGGCGGAGAAGTCGGCAATGGTGATCACCTTGCCGGGGTCACCCACGATCTCGATCAGCTCCTTGACCGAGCCCTTGCCCGCCGTGTCGAAGGCGAAGTCGACCCCGCGCGGGGCCAGTGCGGCCACCCTCTCCTTGAGCCCGGGGCCGTAGGTGGTCGGCACGACGCCGAGGGAGCGCAGCAGGTCGTGGTTGGACTCGCTCGCCGTGCCGATGACGTGGACGCCGTCCGCGATGGCGAACTGGGCGGCGACGGTGCCCACCCCGCCCGCCCCGCCGTCGATCAGCAGGGTCTGCCCGGCGGTGGGCGGCCCGACGAGGTCCAGGGCACGCAGGGAGGTCTCGGCGGGCACAGGGAGGGCCGCCGCCTCCGCCCACCTCATGGAGGCGGGCTTCGCCGTGAAGTGGTCGAGGACCGCGTACTGCGCGGAGACGCCGTTCCCGGAGCCGAAGACCTCGTCCCCGACGCTCACCCCCTCGACGCCTTCACCGACTTCGTCGACGACGCCGGCGACGTCCATGCCCGGAATGGCGGGCAGTTCGATCGGGAAGACGTCCTTCATGTGACCGGCCCGGATCTTCCAGTCGACGGGATTCACCCCGGCCGTGCGGACCGCGATCCGCACCTGCCCGGGGCCTGCATGCGGTTCCGGCACCTCGGTGACCTGGAGAACCGACGGGTCGCCGTATTCGGAGAAAGTCAACGCGAACATCTCAGCACCCTTCGATGGAGGCGTGTCCCGGCTGTTCAAACCAGGCCTGGCGGCGATTGATTCCCCGAACAGGCTCGCGCACAGCGCGTACGTCGACGCGGCGAACGGCGGATATCCCAGGTAGCCGGCCAGCGGCATCCGGAACAGATGGGGCGCCCCGTCGAACCACGGAATCGTGTACACCCAGTGGTAGCCCGCGGCCCCACCGTTCCACAGCTCCCAGAAGAACCCGGCCGTCGGCCCCGCCAGAGCCACCGCAGCGATCGTGCCCCAGCGGCCCTCCGCCGCCCGGCCCAGCAGGCTGGGCCGCCCGGCGCGGCGGTTGAGGGGGTCGAGAAGCAGGAAGGGCGCGAACCACAGCAGCGGAAAGGCCTGCCGGGGGAGGACCAGCGCCAGGACCACAGCCGCGACCCCGGCGAGCGGGAGCAGCCCGGCGCCGGGCACCTCGAGCCGCCGTCCCCGCAGGCCGCGCAGCCGTGGCAGGGAGAGGAACAGCTCGGCGGTCTCCCAGAGCACCGGAATGACCGTGCTGTACGTGACCGCCTGGACGACGTCCCAGTAGAGCCGCCCGTGCCGGGCCGGAGCCACGTAGTGCCAGTTGCCGATGACGTGGTTGGCCAGCTCGTACAGCGCCCAGTAGGCCGAGGACACCGGGAACAGGGCCAGAAGGAGCAGCGGCCGGGCACTCATCGGCGAGGTGCCGGTGCGCATCAGCACCAGTCCGTCCGCGATGAGGATGTAGCCCACCCACAGCGGGAAGAACACGTCCTCCGACCAGGCGCTCTCCAGCGTCCAGTAGAGCGGCCAGAAGACGGCGACGAGCAGGAGGCCCGCCACCAGCCGTACGGGGACCCGCCTGGCCATGTGCCCATGGTGCCCCGCAGCGGGGCGGCCCGCGCCCCGAACCGTTCCCTGACTTGCGTTCCGTCGCCCGAGGCAAGAGATTCGAAGGGCAGAGAAAGGTGTCACCGGACATGGATCTCGCCCCGGACATCAGTGTCGTCGTCATCGTCTACAACGACGCGGAGCGGCTTCCCACCGCTGTGCGGTCCTTGCTGGCGCAGACCCTGCGCAATGTCGAGGTGGTCATCGCCGACGACTGCTCGACCGACGGCTCCTACGAGGTCGCCACCTCCCTTGCCGCCGCCGGCCCCCGCCGGGTGCGGGCGATCCGGCTGCCGCACAACAGCGGCGGCTGCGGAGAGCCCCGCAACCAGGGCATCGCCGTCGCCCGCGGGCGCTACGTGATGTTCCTGGACAGCGACGACACACTGCCGCCCAACGCCTGCCGCGCCATGCTGGAGGCGGCCGAGCGCACGGACGCCGACCTGGTGTCCGGCCTGTGCGTACGGGTGCACGCCGACAGCCGGCACGACCGCAAGGACCCCTGGTACCCGTGGCTGTACCGGTCGACCCGGACCATCGAGTCCATCGCCGACCTGCCGGACCTGATGGTCTTCGACACCCTGTCGACCAACAAGTGCTACCGGCGCGACTTCCTCCTGAGCAGCGGCCTGGCCTTCCCCAAGGGCATCCACTACGAGGACCTGCTCTTCTCCGCGCAGGCCCTGCTGGCGGCCCGGCGGATCACGCTCATCCCGAACACCGTCTACACCTGGAACGTCCTGGACAAGGCCGAGGTCAAGTCGATCAGCAACCGCCGCCACGAGATCAACAACTTCGCCGACCGGGTCGAGATCCACCGCCGCATCGACGCGCTCCTCGCCGACCGCGCCATGGACGGGCTCAAGCTCGCCAAGGACACCAAGTTCCTCAAGCACGACCTGGTCCTCTACCTGCGCGAGCTGCCCTTCCTCGACGACGACTACCGCCGCCGCTTCGCCCGGATGGCCGACGAGTACATCGCCGGCTTCCCGCCGGCCGCGTACGCCGAGCTGGATCCCATCCACGCCATCTGCGCCTACCTCCTGCTCAAGGAGGACTGGGCCAACCTCATGCCGGCGATCGACACCCTCATCAACCGGCAGAAGATCTCGGCCCCCCTCGCCGAGCGCGACGGCCGCGTCTACTGGTGCGCCGACCACCTCGACGACCCCCAGGGCCGCGAGGTCCTCGACGTCACCGCCCTCGGCTACCACACCCGGCCCCTGGACCACATGGCCCCGCGCAACCGCCTCACCGGCTACGCCGTGCGGGACGGCCGGGTCATCCTCGACGGCGCCATCGTCAACCCGCTCGGCGTCATCCCGCCCGGCGCCGTCCTCACCGGCGAGCTCGAATTCCGCGCCCGGCGCCGGTCCCTGCGCTCCTTCCGCTTCCCGGTGCGTACACTGCGCCACGCCGGGGAGTCCGTGGTCTGGCGGGCCGAAGTGCCGCTGGCCCGGCGACTTCGGCCGCTCGGCATCGTCGACGACGTATGGGACATACGGCTGCGCCTCGACGCCGACGGCCACCGCACCGCCACCCGGCTCACCGCGGGCAACACCGACCTGGGCGACGCCGAGCCGTTGTCCGTACGGCCGCTGCTCAGCCGCCTGACCGCCGACCGCCTCGAACCCGAGGTGTCCGCCAAGGGCCACCTCGCCTTCCGCCTCACCCAGCACGGCCCCGCCGTCCGGCGCACCCACGCCCTGGTCGAGCGCCACCTCGACGGACCCGCGGCCAACGCAGGCAAACGCGCCTACCGCGCCGCGCGGGCCGGCTGGCGAGACCTCAACTCCGGCCGGCGCAAGATCCAGGCCTACCAGCAGATGCTGCGTCTCCTGCCGGTCCGCCGGGGCACCGTCGTCTTCGAGAGCCACCTCGGCAGGCAGTACAGCGACAGCCCGCGCGCCATCCACGAGGAGATGCGCCGGCGCGGCCTGCCCGTCACCGCCATCTGGTCCTACGCGGGCGACCGGCCCGAGGGCTTCCCCGAGGACGTCGAGCTGGTCCGGCGCTGGTCGTGGCGGTATCTGCGAGCGCTGGCGCAGGCCGAGTTCTGGATCGACAACCAGGGCTATCCACTCAAGCTCGACAAGCGCCCCGAGACCACGTACATCCAGACCTGGCACGGCTCCGCCCTCAAACGGATGGGCTTCGACGAGCCCGGATACCGCATGCTGTCCGAGCCCGAACAGGCCGCCTACCAGCGCTCCCTGGACCGCTTCGACCACTTCGTCGTGCGGGGCGAACACGACGTACGCACCCTCGCCTGCGCCTACCGCATCCCCGGCGAGAAGCTGCTGCGCACCGGCTACCCCCGCAACGACGCCCTGGTGCGGGCCCGCGAGACGGCGGCCCCCGACGCGGCTGCGACGCTCATCGCCGAGCGGCTCGGCATCAACCGCGACCGTCCCGTCGTCCTGTACGCGCCCACCTTCCGCGCCCATCCGGGCGGCCGGGTGCGGGAGTTCGAGTTCCCCTTCGACGTCGACCGCTTCGCCGACCGATTCGGCGGCGACCTGACCCTCCTGGTCCGTACGCACTACTTCAACCGGATCGCCCTGCCGCCCTCCGTCGCCGGCCGGGTCATCGACGTCACCGGCGAGCCGGACATCACCCCGCTCCTGCTGCTCGCCGACGCCGTCGTCACCGACTACTCGTCCCTGATGTTCGACTATGCGCTGCTGCAACGGCCGATGGTCTTCTTCGCGTACGACTGGGAGGAGTACTCCCAGGACGCCAGAGGCACCTACTTCGACCTCCTCGCCGAGACCCCCGGGCCGGTGGCGCGCACCGAGGACGAGCTTTTCGCCGCACTCACCGACCTGTCGGGAGTTCGCCAGCGGTACGCCACGCGGCTCAAGGAATTCGCCGACCGCTACGGCGAGTACGACCGGGGCGACGCCGCGGCCCGGATCGTGGACCGATTCTTCGGCACGGCGGATGCGGGGGACGACGAATGACCGCGCGTGACATCTTCTTCGTCGCCAACGAGGTCAACGAGCTGGGCGGCGTGGCCCGTTGGCAGAACCAGATCGCCCGGCTGCTGTCCGAGCGCGGCCACCGGGTACGGATCATCGGCATCGCGCCGCCCGAGGTGCCCATGGACCTCGGCGCCGACCCCCCGTTCGAGACCCGGACCCTCTACGCTCGCCGCCCGCCCTCCCCGCGGCCTCTGCCCCGCCTGCTGGCCCGGGCCGACCTCGCCGGGCTCCGCCTGGAGGCCGAGCGCCGGGCCGTCATGCGCGAGGCGGCGGCGCGGCTGTCCGCGCTCTTCCGCGAGGGCCGGCCGGGCGCGGTCATCATCGTCACGCAGGTGTGGGCCATGGAGTGGGTGGCACTCGCCGACACCGCCGGGCACATGGTGATCGGCATGAGCCACGAGTCGTACGACTACTCCCGCCAGTCCTCGCGCTTCCAGCGGGTGCTCACCCACTACGCGGGCGTCGACCGGCTGCTGCTGCTCACCCAGGAGGACGCCGACCTGTGGACCGGCGAGGGCCTGGACAACACCGGCTTCCTGCCGAACCCCCTGCCCTCGGAGCCCGACACCCCCTCGCCGCGCACCGAGAAGGTGGTCGCCAGCGTCGGCCGGCTCAGCCACCAGAAGGGCATCGACATGCTGCTCGACGCCTGGGCCGAGGTCGCCCCCCGGCAGCCGGGCTGGCGGCTGCGGATCCACGGCGCCGGGGAACTCGAGGAACCGCTCAAGCGGCAGTGCACCTCCCTAGGACTCGACGGCTCGGTGGAATGGGCCGGGCAGACCACCGACGTGACGCGGGCACTTCACCAGGCCTCCGTCTTCGTGCAGTCCTCGCGCGGCGAGGGCTTTCCGCTGGCGATCCTGGAGGCCATGGCCTGCGGCGTGCCCTGCGCGGCCTTCGACTGCGCCCCCGGCGTACGCGAGATCATCCGCGACGGCGAGGACGGCCTGCTGGCCAGGCCCGGCAACGCCTCCGAACTGGCCCGCGTCCTGGACCGGTTGATGGGCGACGCCGAACTGCGCGACGCGATGGGGGAGCGGGCCCGGCACAGCGTACGGCGCTTCGCGCCCGGGACGGTCGCCGACCAGTGGGAAGGGCTGTTCCGCTTTCTGGAACGCTAGGAGCTACGGGCCAGGCATACGGGTACGCCTCCGCCGCCGGTCCTGGGGGAACCGGCGGCGGAGGCGCGTGGGGGTGCGGGTTCGGCTGGTGCGGCCTCGCGGCTCAGTAGCCGTAGCTCGAGGAGTTGCTGCTCGAGCTGCTGGAGGAGGACGAGGAGGACGACGATGACGAGGCGGACGAGTCGGCCTTCGCCTGCGCGGCGGGCTTGGTCTTGCCGCGGTCGACCACGATGTCCTTCTTGAAGGCGAACCAGACGCCGCCGACGCCCTGGCCGTTCGTCTGCCCGGCTTCCTTGTCACCCTTGAAGGTGTACGCGGGCCAGCAGTTGAAAGCCTCCTGCTTGGTGCCGTTCGGCGTGGTGAAGGTGAAGATCACCTTCGGGTCGAGGCCCAGCGCCGTGACGTCCGCGGTGGTGACCAGACCACTCGGCGTCCACTTCTGAAGGCAGGTCGCGTCGCAGGCGGTCGTCATGGGCCAGGGCTTGTCCTTGGTGAAGAGGTACAGAGTCTTGCCGTTCTTGTCCTGCAGGACCTTGCCCAGTTCGGGGCTGTCGAGCACGTTGAGCGCGGCCCGCTTCACACCGGACTTCTTGCCGTCGGGGGCCGCGGCGAACCAGGTGCCGCCCACGCCCTGGCCGTTGGTGTCACCGGCCGTCGTGTCCTTGGAGTAGCGGTAGAGCGGCCAGCCGCTCAGCGTGAGCTGCTTCGTGCCGTCCGAGCGGGCGACCCATCCCAGCAGGTCGGGGTTGAGGCTGTCGGACGCCGAGGCGTCGTCGGCGGAGACCGGCGGCCACGCGGTCGCGCAGTCCCCGTCACAGTTGGACTTCGAAGGACTGGGGGTGTCCTTGTCGAAGCGGTACAGGGTGTTGCCCTCGCTGTCGGTGACGAGCGCCCCCAGCTTGGCGTCGGAGCGCACCGCCAGCACGCCCGCGGTCTTAAGCGCCGAGGTGCCCGTCGACCCGGAGGGGCTCGCCGCCACAGAGCCGGCGGCCGGCTGCACGACGGTGGTGGTCGGCTGGGTGCTGGCACCACAGGCCGTGGCCAGGAGCATGGTCGCGGCCGCCACTCCGGCGAGTAGGACTTTTCGCCACTTTCCCATTTCAGGTTCCTCACGTTTCGCGTCCGCACCGGCATCCTCGCCCGGCACTTGGCACTAACTACGGGCGAAGGTGGGCTCCGGTTCATGGGGATCTCAAAAGTTTTCGAATGCCGAGGTCCAAGGGCTCGAATTGTTGGGACCGTTGAGTAGACACGGCGACCCGGGCCGTACAGCTCGACAGCGGATGTGTCGGGTACGTACGGGTACACAGCAGGGGATGACCATGACCATGGCCGATGCCAATACGCAGGGCCCCACACGGCAGTTGCTCGCCGGGCGGTATCGGCTGACCCAAGTCGTACGCCAAGGGGGCGACCAGACCGTTTGGCAGGCCGAGGACACCGAGCTCGGACGCCTGGTGACGGTCACCGAACTGGGCGACGACAAGCGGCACTCCGAGCGCACCGCGCGACGTCGGCTGGTCACCCGGATGCTCCGCGAGGCCGAGGTGATGGCGCTGGTGTGCCCCGGCAGGGTGCTCACCGTCCTGGACATCATCGAGGAGGACGGCCGGCTCTGGACGGTCACCGAGATCGCCGAGGCCACCCCCCTGGACCAGATCCTCGCCGCCGAGGGCACCCTCGACGCCGTACGCGCCGCCCGCATCGGCCTGGAACTGCTCGCCGTACTCACCGCCGCCCACCGCGAGGGCATCACCCACGGCGACGTCCGGCCCAGTTACGTCCTGGTCCGCGCCGACGGGCAGGTCGTGCTCAACGGATTCGGCGTGACCGCCGCCCAGAGCGCCGCGCCCTCGTACGCCTCGCCGGAACGCGCCCGCGGCGAGCGGCCCGGACCCTCCTCGGACCTGTGGTCACTCGGCGCCGTCCTCTACGCCATGGTCGAGGGCCGCCCCCCGTACCGCGACCTCGAAATCCCGGCCGCCACGCTCGCCGCCGTCCTCAACGAGCCCGTGGTCCCACCGAGACACGCCGGCCCGCTGGCCCTGGCCATCAACGGGCTGCTGCGCAAGGACCCGCTGGAGCGCACCGACGACCCGGTCGTGCGCAAGGTCCTCAACCGCATCATCGGCGAGGCGAAGTTCGGCGCCGACGCCACGGACTTCCTGGGCTTCGGCCTGGGCTTCGTCGAGCAGACCGGGTCGGCGCCGGAGGCCGCGCCGACCCGACCGCCCGCCCCCGCGCCCGCGTCGCGGCGGCGGGCGGTTTCGGTGTGGCGCCGGCCGCTGTGGCGGATGACCGTACGGGACAGGACGGTGGCCTGGACTCCGGCCGGGCTGACGGTGGCGGCAGTCGCTCTGCTGGTGGCGTTCACCACGGCGGTCACCGTCGTCATGCTGGACGACCGGTCCCCGGCCGCCTCCGCCCTGCCGTCGCCCGCCCCGAGCGGGTCATCCACCGGACGATCGCCGTCATCCGCGCCTTCCGCGTCCTCCACCGGCGAGCGAACGGTGGCGGTCCCCAAGGACTTCTCCCTCCGCCACGACCCCGAGGGCTTCGCCATCGCCCTCCCCGACACCTTCGGCCGCATCGGCGAAAACGGCCACGGCTCCGGCTCCCTCTTCGGCGCCTTCAACGACCCCCGCTCGGTGCTGGTCGACTGGACGCACAGCCCCGGCAGCGACCCCGTCGCCGCATGGCAGAGCCTCGAGAAGACGGTGCGCGCCGGCATCACCGACTACCACCGCGTCGGCACCATCGAGTCCCTCGACTACCGAGGCTGGAAAGCCGCTGACTGGGAATGGACCTCCACCATCGACGGCGTCCGCTACCGCACCCTCAACCGCGGCTTCGTCGTCGACTCCAAGCACGGCTACGCCATCAAATGGAGCGTCCCCGAGTCCGTCTGGTACGCCGAGGCGAACCAGCAGGCCCTGCACCTCTTCCTGGACTCCTTCCAGCCCGCACAGTGAAACGACTCAACGGCTCAGCATTCAGCCCGTCCGGCGTTTGAGGAGAACGGGGTCCAGGGGTGGGGGCACTCTCCCCCAGCCTTCGGCCGGGGGACCCCCACCCAAACGAACGATCCCTGTCGCGGCGATCGACTCCCCGACGACGCGCTCGTCGTCCTTCGACCACTGTCGCAGCAGGCCCTGGTGCGGGTAGCGCCCCCGCGCGACCAGTTCGGCGACGGTGATGCCCTCGGGCGCGATGGACGACTGCGGGAGCAGGCCCAGGGTCCGGGCGACCTTCGTGGAGGGGAGGGCGGAGATGTCCTGCCCGTCGAGCAGCACGGTCCCGGTGACCGGCTTCAGCATGCGCGAAAGCGCGCGCAGCAGAGTCGACTTGCATCCGGCGCAGATCCGGCCCGGTCAGCCCGCGTCGGCCGGCGCCGGGCCGTCGAGCAGCAGCGTGTCGAGCCCGCGCACCAGCCCGGGCCGCCCTGCGGCGGCCCGTACCGCGAGCAGCGTCCCGGCGACGTACGGCGCCGGCGAACTCCCCGCGTCGTGCCGGATGACCAGGCGCTCGTCCGGCAGCCCGAACACCGTCTCCACCGCCAGTACGAACCCCGGAAGCCGCACCGAGTGCACCTGTACGTCGGAGACGGACGCCCCCCGCGCCTCGGGATGCCCGGCGGTGTCCTCGGGGCGGATGGCGTACTCAGGACGACGGATCCCCGACAGCTGCTCGGCCAGCTCCCGGGCCGTACCGCTGGGAGCGTCCGGCTTCTGGGCGGACGCGTAGTCGATGATCTCCCAGTGCGGCAGGTGACGGGCGGCCAGCTTCGCGGCGGCCTGGGCCATGGCCGCGGTGAGGGAGAAGTTCCCGGAGGCGACGACCCCGACGCCGTGCTTGGTGGCGAGGTCGCAGATCTCCTCGTACTCCTCGGCGGAAAGCCCGGACGACCCCACGACGACGTTCACCCCGCGCGCCACGGCCGCCCGCACGTGAGCGCCCACCGACGCGTGCGAGGTGTAGTCGACGAGTACGTCCACGCCCTCCCCGGCGTCGAGCGCCTCCTCCACCGTCCCGTACACCGGAACGCCGAAGTGCTCGCGGCCGGCCGCCGACCGTGCGACCCCTGAACTCAGCCGCAGGCCAGGGGCGTCGAGTACGCCTTGGGCCACCGCCTCGCCGGTCCAGCCGGTGATTCCGGCCACGCACACCCGCAACTCGCCCATCGGTCATCGCCTCCGCGTATTCGATATTCGGTACCGACCGGACGATCATGGCAGTCGGCCCCGTCGCACGGGCCGACATGACAGAGCGTCACCCTCACCCCCCGGGAGCAGAAACGTGTCCGCAGACCACTCCGAAGCCCGCCAGAACGTCTCCTTCCCCAGCGCCGGCGGCACCGCCCACGGCTATCTGGCCCTGCCGCCCGCCGGCCACGGCCCGGGTGTGATCGTCATCCAGGAGTGGTGGGGCCTCACCGACCACATCGCGGACGTCACCGACCGCGTCGCGCAGGCCGGTTTCGTCGCGCTCGCCCCCGACCTCTTCGGCGGGAAGGTCGCGCACGATTCCTCGGAGGCCCTCCAGATGATGTCGGAGTTGCCCACCGAGCGCGGCGTCGACCTGCTGTCCGGCGCCGTGGGCTACCTCCTCTCCCGGGAGGAGACCACCGGCGACACGGTCGGCGCCGTCGGCTTCTGCATGGGCGGCGGCTTCGTGATCGCCCTCGCCGCCCGCGACCCGCGCGTCAGCGCGGCCGTGCCGTTCTACGGGGTCATCCCCGGCCCACTGCCGGACTTCTCCAACCTCAAGGCCGACATCCTGGGCCACTACGGCGAGAAGGACCCCACCGTCCCGCCGGAGTCGCTGAGCCAACTGCGCGCCGCCATCGAGGAGCAATCCGGCATCACCCCTGAGTTCCACCTCTACCCGGCCGGCCACGCCTTCTTCAACGACGACCGCCCGGAGGCGTACCACCAGCCCTCCGCCGAACTCGCCTGGGCGCGCACGATCGACTTCCTCCACCGCAAGCTCGGCTGACGCCGCCTCACACCTCGGGCAGGTCCTCCCGGAGCAGCCGCCGCTCGCGGTTCGGGTCGCGCACCACACGCGGCGGGTCCCGGAAGATCCGCGTGGCCCGGACCTGCGGCTCGTACGCGGGCCAGTCCGGCGCCTCACCCCGTACGAAGGAGAGCACGGCGCCCGGCAACTGCTCGGCGACGGCCCACCGCCGACCTCGGCCTCAAGGCCGCCGCCCACACCGCCCCGGCCCGCCAGACCGCGTCCGTCTGACATCCCCCCAACCCAGCGCCGGGCGGGCCGAGTCCGAACCTCGGCCCGCCCGGCGCTTTCCTGCCCCGCCCCTACCTAGGCCGCGTCCGGGCCCTGCTCCCGGACCCGCTGCACGTGTTCCAGGGACTCGCGCAGCTCGCCCAGCCAGTCGTCGGCGTTGCGCTGTACGAGCCGTACGCACCAGGCCAGGGCGTCGCTGCGGCTGCGGGCGACGCCGCCGGCGATGAGCGTGTCCAGCACCTGGCGTTCCGGCTGGCGCAGCCGGGTCATCACCGGCGCCGAGACCGTGGTGAACAGCACCCGGGTGCCGCCGACCTCCACGCCCCAGGAAACCTTGCGGCCGAACCGGCGCTCGGCCTCGCTGGCCACCGCGATGCGCTCGTCGCGCGTACGCTCCCGAAACTCCGCGGCGCGGCCGATCCGCGCCTCGTCGCGCTCCACCTGTGACGCATCCGCGCCGAGGTCGGGCTCCGGGATCCGGCCGACGACGGTGATCTCCTCGCGGTCCACGGTCACGTCCAGGAGCTCGACGAACAGTCCTTCCGGCAGCCGCCCGGCGAACCAGCCGCGCAGCGCCTCCTTCTGCTCTGTCGTAATCATGTAATCAAACTTACGCCGATTCCGACCATAAGCAAGGGTCTATCCCGGCTGCCACGCATGGGAGCCGCCGCGACCGCCCCGCTGGCGGCGGGGATGGCGGCGGCGATACCGTGCGTTGACGCTGTCGTGGCAGGCCGGAGCCTTGCCGCCGTGGAACAGCTGACGGGGGTCGTGAGAGGCGGAGCCGCCGATGCGTGAGATCCTTCCGGCGCTGAGCGAGTGGTACGAGGCGGGGGAGCCCTTCGGCCTCGCCACCGTGGTCGCCCTGAGCCGCAGCGCGCCGCGCGGTCCGGGGGCGGCGATGGCAGTCGGGCCGGGCGACGAGGTCGTGGGCAGTGTCTCCGGCGGCTGTGTGGAGGGCGAAGTCTTTGAACTCGCCAAAGAAGTGACGCAGACCGGCGAGGCCAGGCTGCGGACCTTCGGGTACAGCGACGAGGACGCCTTCGCCGTCGGTCTGACCTGCGGCGGGGAGATCACCGTCCTCGTACGCCCTGTCTCGCGGGCCACCGACCCCTCCTTCGGCGAGGTCGCCGCCTCCGTGGCCGGCCACCGCCCCGTCGTCACGGCGACGGTCACCGACGGCCCGGCCCCGCGAGGCGCCACGGTCGCCGTCTGGCCCGACGCGGTCTCCGGCACCCTGGGCGCCGAGGGCCTCGACGTCGCCGTCACCGCGGACGCGCGCGGCGAACTGGCGCTCGGCACCACGGTGAGCCGGCACTACGGCCCGCGCGGCGAACGCCGGGAGGACGACGTCACCGTCTTCCTGCAGTCCTTCGCTCCGCCGCCCCGCATGCTGGTCTTCGGCGCCATCGACTTTGCCGCCGCCGTGGCCCGGATCGGCGCCTTCCTGGGCTACCGGGTGACGGTCTGCGACGCCCGCCCGGTCTTCGCCACGCCCAAGCGTTTCCCGGAGGGCGTGGAGGTCGTGGTCGACTGGCCGCACCGCTATCTGTGCGGCGCCGCCACCGACGACCGCACGGTCGTCTGCGTGCTGACCCACGACCCCAAGTTCGACGTGCCGCTGCTGGAGGTGGCGCTGCGCGCCCCGGCCGCGTACATCGGTGTGATGGGCAGCCGCCGTACGCACGACGACCGGCTCAAGCTGCTGCGCGAGGCAGGGCTGCGGGACGACGAGCTGGGGCGTCTGCGCTCGCCTATCGGCCTGGACCTGGGCGCCCGCACCCCCGAGGAGGTGGCGGTCTCGGTGGCGGCGGAGATCATCGCGCTGCGCTGGGGCGGCAGTGGCGCGCCGCTGACCACGACCGCCGGAGCGATTCACCCGTGAGGATCTGAGGAACAAGACAAAAAAAGTAGCTTTCACCCCTTTTGCCAGGCCCAAATCGGAGTAACGTAAGTAGTGGCCTGCGAGGCGAGCGAGGGAGTTCACCCGGCGTAGCCGACTTCGACGGAGGCAGAGAATCGCATCCGCCGTGGCCGACGTCGACGGGCGGGCTGAGAGGCCTGACGGTCGGGGAGACCAGAAGGCGACCTCCACAACCTGATCCGGACAATGCCGGCGAAGGGAGCCCACCTCGCAGGTTCACAGCTGTCCGGGGTCAGGCGGGGGTCCGACCCTCAGGCGCGGCCGGAGATCATCGCCCAGACCGACTTCCCCGCGTTGTCCGGCGGGGTCCAGCCCCATGACTCGCTGAGCGAGTCGATGACGTGCAGCCCGCGCCCGCTCTCGGCGAGGTAGTCCGGCTCCTTGACCACGGGGACCTCGGTGCCGGGGTCGGAGACCGTACACAGCACGGAGGGGCCCCGGCGCAGCAGGCCCAGCCACAGCGGGCGCGAGGAAAGCGGGACATCTGACGGGCTGTCCAGTCCGTAGCGGACGGCGTTGGTCAGCATCTCCGACACGACGATCGACGCGTTGTCGACGACCTCGGGCATGCCCCAGCGGCGCAGGGTGGATCGGGTGAACTGCCGTGCCGCGCCCGCCGCGTGGAGGTCGCCATCCAACGAGCAGGCTGCGAAACGCGTCCCCGGGCCTTCTGGCAGGGCAAGGCTCGGTGGGATCGCCGGGTGTGTGGTCATCGGTACTCCGCAGAGCTGTCGGGCGGGCGGCACGGTGTGTTCTGCGGGATCCACTATCCCGGTCCAATCCCTACCCGTGCAAGCACATCTGCAATTACAGTCGTAAGTGCAGCTGCACTTACAGCTGCAAGTACAGATGCACGTGCACGCGGCAAGGAGGAGCAATCATGCAGGAGTTCGAGAACGGGGTACGGGCCACCGACATCGAGGGCGTGGTCTGGAGGAAGAGCGCCCGCAGCAATCCGAGCGGCAACTGCGTGGAGCTCGCCGCACTGCCCGGCGGAAGCTTCGCGGTGCGCAACTCCCGTCATCCCGAGGGCCCGGCGCTCATCTACACCCGCGAAGAGATCACGGCGTTCGTCGGAGGCGCCAAGGACGGCGACTTCGACGACATGGCGGGCTGACGGCGGCTCAGTCCGCACTCACCTCGCGCTCCACGCCCAGTCAGTTTCCGCCGTGGCACGCCAAGGGCGCGCGACTGTACTCAAGCGCCCCTCGGTGGGAGACTGGGTGTTCGTCCAGTTACTCACGGGAGTCGGCATGACCGCGACGCGGCCGAGCAGCCAACCGTCGATAAAGAGTTACCTCGAATACCCGCGCGGCGGGCCGACGGTTCTGCGTATCGTGCTGGGCACGCAACTGCGCAGGTTGCGCGAGTCGTGCGGGATCAGCCGCGAGGCGGCCGGGGAAGCGATCCGTGCTTCCCACGCGAAGATCAGCCGCCTGGAGCTGGGCCGCGTCGGCTACAAGGACCGTGACGTGGCCGACCTACTCACCCTTTACGGCGTCGTCGACGAGACCGAGCGGGCGGACTTCCTCGCCCTCGCCCGGCAGGCCAGCACGCCCGGTTGGTGGCAGCGCTTCGGCGATGTCCTGCCGGCCTGGTTCGAGACGCTGCTCGGTCTGGAAGAGGCCGCGTCCGTCATCCGTACGTACGAAGTCCAGTTCGTGCCCGGCCTGTTGCAGACCCAGGACTACGCCCGCGCGGTCACCCGGCTCGGCCACCCACGGGCCTCCGGGGTCGAGATCGAGCGCCGGGTGGCACTGCGGATGGCCCGGCAGAAGCTGCTCACGGCGCCCGAGGCGCCCAGGGTGTGGGCGGTCATGGACGAGGCGGCGCTGCGCCGCCCGCTCGGTGGAACCGACGTGATGCGTGCACAGCTGGAGCATCTGCTCGAGGTGGCCGCGCTGCCCAATGTGACGCTGCAGATAGCGCCCTTCAGCGTCGGCGGCCTCGCCGCGGCCGGCGGCCCGATCACGATCCTGCGCTTCCAGGAACCCGACCTGCCGGACATCGTCTACCTGGAGCAGCTCACCAGCGCGCTCTACCTGGACAAGCAGGACGACGTCGACAACTACCTGGCGGTCATGGACCGGTTGTGCGCGGAGGCCGAGCCGCCCGCAAGGACGCCCCGGTTCCTCCGCGAGATCCTCGAGCAGCTGAAGTAGCGCAGGAGAGACGGGAGTCGGGCGGTGGCGTCAGGGCTTGCGGGCGACGCCGCCGAACTCGATCCACTCCTGCGTGGCCTGCTTCGGCGCAAGATCGGTGTCCGGCCGCCAGGTCGAGACCTCCACCAGTCCCGGCTCCAGGATCTCCAGACCGTCGAGGAACCCGGCGACATCGCGCTCCTGGCGCACCCGGCCCCAGTTTCCCTGGGTGCTGGCGTCCATGAACTCAGTGACGAAGTCCCGTACGGCCTTGTCCTCGCTGACCAGTTGGCAGACCACGAGGAAGCTGCCCGGCGCGAGGCGCTCCGCGACCCGCCTGACCACTCCGGCCGGGTCGTCGGAGTCGGGAATGCAGTGCATCACCGAGACGAACAGCGCGGCGACCGGCTGGTCGAAGTCGATCAGCCGCTGGACCTCCGGGTGGCCGAAGATCCCGTCCGTGTCGCGGAAGTCCGCCTGGATGACGGCGGTGTTCTCGTTCTCCTCCAGGAGCGCGCGCCCGTGCGCCAGCACGATCGGGTCGTTGTCGACGTAGACCACCCGCGAGGAGGGGTCCACGCGCTGGGAGACCTGGTGCACATTGTCCTGCGTCGGCAGGCCGGATCCGTGGTCGAGGAACTGCCGGATTCCGTGGTCCTCCGCGAGCCGCGCCACGACGCGCTGCAGGAACCTGCGGTTGTTGACGGCGAGTTCCTTGGTGCTCGGTACGACCTTGAGCAGCTCCTCCGACGCCTCGCGGTCGACGGCGTAGTTGTCCTTGCCGCCGAGGAGGTAGTCGTACATCCGGGCCACACTCGGGACGCTGATGTCGATCGCGGTGGACAACGGCTCGCTGCTGTGGCTCATCCGACCCCTCACAGTCCCTCCAGCGCCCCGTACGCGGAGGTGATCGCGGAATCCCATTCTAGGGGCAAGTCCGGCTGCGGAACCGGGGGTTTCTTCCACCGGAAAAACATTCATTGACCGGGTCGGAGGCCGGTGAAACCCTCTCAGGCGTGAGCCAATCCGACATTCTCGTCGAGCGCCTCCACGTCGATCTGCGACGTGACGCCAGCGCGCTCTGTGACGCCGTCCGCCGCTAGGCCCTGCCCGGCCGACCTCGAGCTCACCCCTGCCCCGTGCGCCCAGTGCCCGCGTCTCCCACCGCTCCATCACGTGCTTCCTCATCCCTGCCTGCGCAAAGGACTGTCCAATGAGCCCCGTGTCCAGACGTAACTTCCTGATCCTGACCGGAGCGGCAGCCGCGGCGGCGGGCTGCGGCCGGGCGACGGCCTCGGCGGGCGGCGGAGCGGAAACCAAGACCCTCCGTTACCAGGGCTCGGTCGGCGCCGTCACCCCGCCCGAACTCGCCGACGACCTCGGCTATCTGGGCGACCTGAAGCTCGACTGGGTCGGCAACACCATCAGCGGCCCCCAGGACATCCAGTCCGCCGCCACCGGCCAGACCGACTTCGGCGGCGCCTTCAACGGCGCGGTGGTCAAGCTCGTCGCCGCCGGTGCCCCGGTCAGGGCCGTCATCGGCTACTACGGCGTCGACAAGTACGCGTACAGCGGCTACTACGTGCTCAGCGACAGCGCGGTCCACTCGGCGCGCGACCTGATCGGCAAGAAGATCGGCATGAACACCCTGGGCGCCCACTCGGAGGCGCTGCTCGACATCTACCTCCAGCGCAAGGGCCTGTCCGCAGCGGAGATCGGCAAGGTCGAGCCGCTGGTCGTGCCGCCGGTCAACACCGAGCAGTCGCTGCGGCAGAAGCAGATCGAGGTCGGGGTGCTCGGCGGCATCCTGCGCGACACGGCGCTCGCACGCGGCGGAATCCGGCCGCTGTTCACCGACTACCAACTGCTCGGGGCCTTCACCGCCGGCACGTACGTCTTCACGGACACGTTCCTCCAGCGCAATCCGACCACCGTGCAGACCTTCGTCACCGGCGTCGCCAAGGCCATCGAATGGTCCCGCAAGACCCCGCGCGACGAGGTCGTCGACCGCTTCACCCAGATCGTCAAGAAGCGCAAGCGTGACGAGAGCGCGGACGCCCTCAAGTACTGGCGGTCGTACGGCGTCACCAACACCGGCGGCCGGATCACCGAGAAGGACTTCTCGCTGTGGACGGACTGGCTGACCTCGCACGGAGACATCAAGAAGGGCCAGGTAAAGGTCTCCGACCTCCACACCAACCAGTATAATGAGTACGGGAGTTGACCAGCGATGACCGCGCAGATCAGCTTTCGCGGTGTCAGCAAGACCTTCCCGGTTCGCGACCGGAAGAGGTCGCGCACCCGCACCGACTTCATCGCCGTCGAACGGGTCGACCTGGACATCGCGGCCGGTGAGTTCACCGTCCTCGTGGGGCCCAGCGGCTGCGGCAAGTCCACCCTCCTCGACCTCCTCGGCGGCCTGACCAAGCCCACCGCCGGCGAGATCCTGCTGGACGGCAAGCCCGTCACCGGGCCCGGCCTGGACCGGGGCATCGTCTTCCAGCAGTACGCGCTGCTGCCCTGGCGCACCGCCCAGGGCAACGTCGAGTTCGGGCTCGAGGCCACCGGCGTCCCCCGCCGCGAACGGGCCGCCCGCGCTCGGGAGTTCCTGGACCTGGTCGGCCTGACCGGCTTCGAGGACCGGCACCCCCACGAGCTGTCCGGCGGCATGAAGCAGCGGGTCGCCATCGCCCGCAGCCTCGCCTACGACCCGGACGTGCTGCTGATGGACGAGCCCTTCGCGGCGCTGGACGCCCAGACCCGGGAATCGCTGCAGGACGAGCTGCTGCGGATCTGGCAGCGCACCGGAAAGACCGTCGTCTTCATCACCCACGGCATCGAGGAGGCCGTCTACCTCGGGCAGCGCGTCGCCGTCCTCACCTCCCGCCCGGGCCGGGTCAAGCGGGTGGTCCCCGTCGACCTCGGGTCCCGCACGGAGGTCGCGGACCTGCGGTCCAGCCCCGAGTTCGCGCACTACCGGCACGAGATCTGGGACCTGCTCCACGACGAGGTCGCCCGCGCCCAGCGGCTGGAGAAGGAGGTGGCGCCGGTATGAGCAGCGACGTCGATGTCAAGGTGACGGCTGCCGTCGTACCCAGGCCGGTCGTCGCGGAACGGCCGGCGACGACGCCCCCGGGAGCCGTACGGCGGCTGGCCTACCGGGTGCCCGGACTGCTTCTCGCGGCCGTCACCAAGTCTGTGGCGGTAGCCGTCCTGCTCGGGCTGTGGGAGGGGGCGCCCCGGTTCGGACTGGTCGACTCGACCTTTCTGCCGCCGTTCTCGGAGGTCGCCCGCGCCTGGTGGGAGTTGGCGGTAAACGGTCAGCTCGCCACCAACCTTCAGGCCAGTCTGGTGCGTTCGCTCAGCGGCTTCGCGCTCGCCGTGGCGATCGCCGTCCCGCTGGGGCTGCTGATCGGCTGGTACCGGCCGGTCGCGGACCTGCTCAGCCCGCTCCTGGAGGTGTTCCGCAACACCGCCGCCCTGGCGCTCCTGCCGGTCTTCGTCCTCATCCTGGGCATCGGGGAGACGTCGAAGATCTCCATCGTGCTGTACGCCTGCCTGTGGCCGATCCTGCTCAACACCATCAGCGCCGTCCGCAATGTCGACCCCACCCTGCTCAGGCTGGCCAGGTCCATGAACCTGTCGGCGCCCCGGCTGTTCCAGAAGGTCATCCTGCCCGCCTCGGTGCCGGTGGTCTTCACCGGGATCCGGCTGGCCGGGGCGGTGTCGATCCTCGTCCTCGTCGCGGCGGAGATGGTCGGCGCCAAGGCCGGGCTCGGCTACCTCGTCAACGCCTCGCAGTTCAATTTCGCCATCCCGCAGATGTACGCGGGCATCATCACCATCTCCGCGGTGGGCGTGCTCTTCAACCAGCTCCTGGTAGTCCTGGAGCGGCGCTTCACCGCCTGGCGTGTCCCGGAGGGGAACTGACGCATGACTACGAGAGAGTTCCACCTCAACGCCTTCCTGATGAACGCGGGCCACCACGACGCCGCCTGGCGCCACCCCCGCACCCAGCCGGAACGGGCCACCGACCTGACCTACTTCCAGGAGCTGGCCAGGACCGCCGAGCGCGGCAAACTCGACTCGGTCTTCCTGGCCGACGGCCTCGCCCTGTGGGGCCAGGTCCGCTACAACGTGCTAGGCGGCTTCGAACCGCTCACCCTGCTGTCCGCGCTGGCCGCCGTCACCTCACGTATCGGCCTGATCGCCACCGTGTCGACGACCTTCAACGAGCCCTTCCACGTAGCCCGTAAGTTCGCCTCGCTCGACCACATCAGCGGCGGCCGGGCCGGCTGGAACATCGTCACCTCCGGCAGCGTCAACGAGGCCCGCAACTTCGGCCTCGCCGAGCACCCCGAGCACAGCGCCCGCTACGACCGCGCCCGGGAGTTCGTCGACGTCACGACCAAACTGTGGGACAGCTGGGAGGACGACGCCCCCGTCGTCGACCGCGAGCGCGGAATCTACGCCGACGCCGGCAAGGTGCGCGCCATCGACCACGCGGGGGACCACTTCCGCGTCCAGGGCCCGCTCAACGTCCAGCGCTCACCGCAGGGCTACCCGCTGCTCGTCCAGGCCGGATCCTCCGAGGACGGCAAGGAGTTCGCCGCCCAGCACGCCGAAGCGGTCTTCACCGCGCAGCAGACCCTCGCCGACGGCCAGGCCTTCTACAAGGACCTCAAGTCACGCCTCCCGCGCTACGGCCGCGCCCCCGGGGACCTCAAGATCCTCCCCGGCATCTGCCCCGTCATAGGCTCCACGGAAGCCGAGGCCCACGCCCTGGAGGACGAGCTGACCGCCCTCCAGATCCCGGAGTACGGGCTCGCCCAGCTGTCCAACATGCTCGGCGTCGACCTCTCCGGACTGCCGCTGGACGGACCGCTCCCCGAACTGCCGGAGGAGCGTGACATCAACGGCAACAAGTCCCGCTTCACCCTGGTCGCCGAGCTCGCCAGCCGCGACGGCCTCAACCTTCGTGAGCTCATCGCCCGGCTCGGCGGCGGCCGAGGCCACCGCGTCTTCGCCGGCACCCCCGAGCAGATCGCCGACCAGCTCGAGGAGTGGTTCACCCAGGGCGCCGCTGACGGCTTCAACATCATGCCGCCCCACCTCCCCGGCGGCCTGGAGGACTTCGTCGACCACGTCGTACCGATCCTCCAGGCCCGAGGCCTGTTCCGTACGGAGTACACCGGCCGCACCCTCCGCGAGCACTACGGCCTGCCGCGCCCCGCCAACCGCCTGGCAGCCGCGGCCCGGAAGGAGCACGCATGACCGGTCCGGACCTCGACACCGACGTGTTCGTCGCCGGCGGCGGCCCCGCCGCGGCCTGGGCCGCCCAGGCCGGGGCCCGGGTCGTCCACCACCCGCTACCGCTTCCCCACCGGCCCGGACGGGCGCGAGCTCCGCAACGGCCTCCAGGGCCCGGAGTACATGCGGCGCATGCGGGTCCGCGTCCAGCGGGCCGGCGTCCTTCCCATCGGATGTCAGCCACGGCTTCCAAGCTGAGAAGGCACTGTCCGGGCCAAGTCGAGCCGACCGCGTCAGGATGGAAGCATGCTGCTGGCCGAAGTCGCCCGGACCTCCCGCGAGGTGGCCGCCACCTCGGCGCGGTCGAAGAAGACCGCGCTGCTCGCCGAGCTGTTCCGGGGTACGGAGCCCGCCGAGGCGCCCACCGTGATCACCTATCTCGCCGGGCGGCTGCCGCAGCGCCGTACCGGAATCGGCTGGCGGGCGCTGAGCGACCGCGTACCGCCGGCCGACTCCCCGAGCCTGGCCGTCCTGGAGGTCCACAAGACCCTGGACCGGATCGCGGCGGTGGCAGGCAAGGGCGCCCAGGCCGAGCGTAAGCGGCTGCTGCACGAGCTGATGGCCGCCGCCACGGAGGAGGAGCAGGGCTTCCTCATCGCGCTGATCAGCGGCGAGGTCCGCCAGGGCGCCCTGGACGCCCTCGCCGCCGAGGCCCTGGCGGTCGCGGCGGGCGCCGAGGCGGCCGACGTACGCCGGGCGGTGATGCTCAGCGGCTCCCTCGGCACCGTCGCCGAGGCCCTGCTCGACCGGGGCCCCGAAGCGCTCGCCGACTACAAGCTCGAAGTGGGGCGCCCCGTGCAGCCGATGCTCGCCCACACCGCCAAGGACATCGACGAGGCCCTCGACAAGCTCGGCCCCTGCGTGGTCGAGGAGAAGCTCGACGGCATCCGGGTCCAGGCCCACAAGGACGGCGACTCCGTACGCCTCTACACCCGCACCCTCGACGACATCACCGACCGGCTGCCCGAAGTCACCACCGCCGTACGGGAACTGGCCGCCGACCAGGCCGTCCTGGACGGCGAGGTCATCGCGCTGGGCCCCGACGGGAGGCCGCGCCCCTTCCAGGAGGTCGCCGGGCGCACCGCGTCGAGGCTCGACGTCGCCGGGGCCCGGGCCACGGTGCCGCTGTCCCCGGTCTTCTTCGACGTCCTGTCGGTCGAGGGCCGCGACCTGCTCGCCCTGTCCACCGCCGACCGCCACGCCGAGCTGGCCCGGATCGTCCCCGAGCCGCAGCGCGTACGCCGCCTGGTCGCCGCCGACCCGATGGACGAGCCGGCCCGGGCCGCTGCCCGCGACTTCACCGCCGAGACCCTCGCCCGGGGCCACGAAGGGGTCGTCGTCAAGGCCCTGGACGCCCCCTACAGCGCCGGCCGCCGGGGCGCATCCTGGCTCAAGGTCAAGCCGGTGCACACCCTCGACCTGGTGGTCCTCGCCGTCGAGCGGGGCCACGGACGGCGTACCGGCAAGCTCTCCAACCTCCACCTGGGCGCCCGCCGCCCCGACGGCACCTTCGCCATGCTCGGCAAGACCTTCAAGGGGCTCACCGACGCCATGCTCACCTGGCAGACCGAGCGGCTCCAGGAGCTGGCCGTCAGCGACGACGGCTGGGTCGTCACCGTACGGCCCGAGCTGGTCGTGGAGATCGCCTTCGACGGGGTCCAGCGCTCCCCGCGCTATCCGGAGGGCGTGACGCTCCGCTTCGCCCGCGTACTGCGCTACCGCGAGGACAAGACGGCCGCCGAAGCCGACACCGTCGAGGCGGTGCTCGCGCTCCGGTTGCCGACCTGACTGGGCGGTGTTGCGATGAAGGCGTGAGTACGCCACAGGAGATCCCCAACGGCCGTACGAGCTGGACCCTGACGGCCATCGTGCTGGTCCCTACCCTGCTGCTCTCCGGCGTGGTGGCGGTAGGAATCGCCACCGGTCTCGTACCGGTGTCGCTCGCCATATCCGCGCAGGCCGCCTCGCTGTCGGGGCAGCGCATCCAGGTCGCCGCCGACCGCCTCGAAGGCACGCAGTTCACCCAGTACGTGGTGGTCGACCGCACCACCAAGAGCAGCTTCCCGGAGGGCGCGTCCGGCATCAAGTCGGCCGACCTGCACAACCTGTGCCAGTCCGTCGTCACGCGTATGCCGGGGTTCGGTGATGTGACGTTGCTGATCAAGGCGGGTGGCGGCGGCAAGCCCGTGCACGCCAGCCGGCTCGTGGTGGACACCGATGACCTGACCGGTGACGCGCTGTTCACCAACGTGACCATGGGCCAGGACGCCTCGACGCTCAGCGGGGTCAAGAACGGCCCCAAGGGCGTCGTCGGGCAGCAGGCCGACAAGATCAGCATCGACAACCTCAGGCAGCGGACCCGCTCGATCAGCGCGGACAGCTTCCGGCTCTCGGGACTGCACCTCACGGTGAAGAAGGGCTCGCAGCCCTGCTTCTGAGCCCGCTTGCGTCCCCGGGAGTGTCCCGGGGGTGCTCCGACGGAGTGATCAAGCGCCAGGGTCGGTGACCGGTCAGCCTTTCCGACGTTGGGAAGTTGTGCAATCCGCCTCCCACGCCCGTGTGCCGGGCCGCACTCGCTGGAAGCGCCTGATCCTGGTTATGGTGCCGACCCTCGCCGTGTCCGCCGCCGTCTTCTCGGCCACCGTCAGTGGCGCGCTTGCCGCCTCGTTCGGGGTCTCCGCCAACTCGTTCATCGTGTCCGGGAGGAGTTTCCAGATCTCCGCCGACACCCTCGACGGTCACGGCTTCGTCCAGTACGGAGTGCTGGACCGGGGCAAGGCCGCCAGCTACCCGGAGGCGCTCTCCGGCATCAGGTCGGCCGACCTGTACAACCTCTGCCAGTCCGTGGTGCAGGACTTCCCGATGGTCGGAGCCGTCACCCTGCGGCTGACCTCCGGTACCAGCGGCCCCCCGGCGCACGCCGACCGCCTGGTCGCCGACGCCCACGACCTGACGGGTGACGTCGCCTTCCAGAACATCAACATCGGCCAGGACGCCTCGACCCTCGAGGGAGTGCCCGGAGTGCATGGCTCTCCGGGCGCCTTCGGCGAGCAGGCCGACAACGTCAAGATCGACCGACTGCGGCAGGGCACCCGCTCGATCAGCGCCGCCACGTTCCGGCTGCCCGGTCTGCACCTGACCGTGCAGACCGGCGACCACTCGTGCTACTGAAGGCAGGCATGGGCAAGCCGGGCAACGTACGAAGGAAGTTCCGGGACTGGCGGCGCAGTCGCCCCTTCTGGGCCGGGGTGTGGACGGTGCTGGCGGGCGTGGAGATCCTCTCCATCCCGCTGGCACCGCTCGCCCTACTGATGCACGAGGGCATCGCCGGTGTGTCCGGCGAGCTGATGGGCGTTTTCCTGGTGATCCTCGGGCTCACCATGTGGTTCTCCCCGGGGCACCGGGTCTTCGCCGGGATCGCCACGCTGATCTTCTCCGTGGCCTCGCTGGTGCTCTCCAACTTCGGCGGCTTCGTGATCGGCTTCCTTCTCGGGATCATCGGCGGCGCCATGGCGCTCAGCTGGATCTCCGACGGACCGCCGAGGCTTGCGCAGCCGGTGCCGGACTGGAGCGGTGCGGGCGGTGGCCCGGAGAAGCACAAGGAGCCGGAGGAACCCGAGGAACCCCAGGAACCCGCGAAGCCCGCCAGGCCCGCGAAGCCCGCCACGCCTGCGAACGAAGCCAGGCCCGCGAAGGACGCCGCGGGCGAGGCGGCCTTCACCGCGCGGAGCCTGCGGATGCGGGCCATCGGTGCCCTGCCCGCCGGGGGAGCGCTGCTGGCGGGCGGGCTGCAACCGATGGTGCCGCACCCGGTGGCCGTACTGCCCAACATCGCGCCGGCCCCCAGGTCCGACCGGCTCGCCCAGTCGCAGCTCAGCGTCTGCTCCCTGCTCGACGGCCTGATGGGGGCCAAGGAGCACGACCACGGCAAACCGCACCAGGACGGCCTGCACGCCGGGCCGGACGGCCCCCTCGGCCTGCACAGCAGCCTGCCGGGGCAGCGCACACAGCACCGGTCGGCTCCGGTGTCCCAGCGACGCAACCTCCCGGCCGAGCACCATGCCCCCGCCTCGTCCCCGGCGCCCAGCCACGGCGGCGGCCTCATCGGCGCCGTCACCGGCCTGCTCGGCCTGCACCCGCAGCAGCCGTCCACGGCGCCCTCCGCCCCGTCGGCCGCGCCCCGCGGGGCACCAGCGCCCAGGCCCGAGCCCTCCCACGGCACCCCACCCGCACCCCGGCACGCGGAGCCCCGTCATGGCGGGCCGGAGCACGACACCGGCCACCACGACGACCACGAGCATGACCACGGCCATGAACACGACCACGACCACAACCACGACCACGACAGCAGCACCCTCGCCGTCGGCCCGCTGCGGCTGTCGTTGCCGAAGCTGCCCACCGACGGAGGCATGGACCGGTCGCTCCGGCCGCTGCCGCTGGACATCAGCATCGGCGACCCGGAGCACGCCGGGAAGGACTCGCCCTGGTGCCTGCCGAAGGTGTCGCTGAGCCTGTCCGGCGCCGCCGCCAGGTACCGCGTCCCCACCGCCGGGCAGCCGTTCAGGATCCGTACGCCGCTGCTGGTGCTCACCGGCCTCACGTACCACGGCATCACCAGCCTCCCGACCCGGCTCGGCCCCCAGCGTGTGCTGGTCTTCACCGCCTGGCGGGTGGACATCGCCAGCCTGAGGCAGACCGCGCCGCTGCTGCCGCCGACCTGCACCAGCGCTCTGCCCGACACCTCCCACCCGCCGTTCTTCGGGCTGCGCGGGATCGCCATTCCGCCGCTGGGCATCGGACTGCCGGGCATCGGCTTCGTACCGTCGTCCGCGCCCGGGCCCGGGGCGTCGTGCCAGGGAGAGCTGGAGCAGGACGCGGCCCCGCGGAGCACCACGACTGCCACCGGGAAGCCCGTCGTGCTGCTGACGAAGGTGCTCAGCGGCAAACTGCTGGGCCTGATCCCGGTCACCTTCACCCCGGACATGCCGCCGCCGCTGCCGCCGGGGCTGACCATCCCGATCCCGCTGTTCTTCACGCATGTGCTGGGCTTCAACCAGTTCCTGGGCGCCAAGCGGCTCTCGGTGCCGGGTCTGCACCAGACGGCGTCGTACTGACCCCTAGGCCTCACCGCCGGAATCGGGCCCGCATCCGGCGGGCCAGGGTCAGCGAGGGGCGGCCGGCATCGAGCTGGGCGGCGAGCCAGCGGGAACGCTTCTCGACGTCCAGCTCGTCCAGCAGGCGGTCGATGTTGGCGAGCAGGGCACCGTGCAGTTCCCAGCTGCGCCACTCGCCGCCCATCTCGGCCTCGGCGCGCAGCAGGGCGGCGATCCGCTCCCGGTCCTCGCGCCCGTCGTGCAGCGCCTGCTCCAGCTCGGCCTCGGCCCGCTCGGCGCCCGCGGTGACCTGGGCGGTGATCAGCCGGCCGAAGCTGTCGACGGCGTCGGCGATATGGGCGAGCAGCTCGTCCAGAACGGCGGAGACAGCCGCGTCGTAGACCGACTCCTGGTGGCTGCGGTCCTCCGCCAGGTCGGCCAGCGAGCGGCACAGCGTCCGCAGCACCACCGTGCACACCTCAAGGGTGTCCAGGCCGCTGCGCAGGATCAGCCGGGTCATCGCGCCCTTTTCCCGCCGGACGCGGGGGTTGAGCTTGGTGCTCTCCTCCGCGCGCCGCAGCGACTCGTCGAAGCGGGCGATCTCGTTGTCCAGCCGGCGCGCCTCGTACAGCCAGGACACGGTCCGCTCACGTGACGCCCCCTCACGCAGCTCCCTGCCGATGCGCAGGAGCAGCTCGCGCAGCCGCCGGGCCAGCTCCTCCACCGCCTCGCCGGCCGGCTGTACGAAGACCGGGGGCGCGAGCAGCGCGTTGAGCAGCACCCCGACCGCCGCGCCGATCACTGTCTCGAGCACCCGGTCCCAGCCCTCGCCCCCGCGGTTCGTGACGCCCAGGATCAGCATGCCGCTGATCGCGACCTCGGCGACGAACTCGTCCACCCGGATGATGTGGCCCACCACCAGCGAGGCCAGAATGATCAGCCCCAGGCTCCACCAGGTCAGCCCCATCAAGTCGCCGAGCGCCACCGCGATCAGCACCCCGGCGATGACGCTGAGCACCCTGCGCCAGCCGGTCTTGAGGGTGGTGTACAGGGTGACCTGGACGACCAGCAGCGCGGTCAGCGGAGCCGTCAGCGGTACGGGGTTCGGGGACAGCTGCAGCGCGACAACGTACGCCAGGACGCCCGCCACGGTGGAGCGCAGCGACTGCACCACCACGGGGTCGTGGTAGCGCTTGACAAGTCCGGCCAGGGCCGCGGGGAGGGCGGGCACCCTGCGAGTGTTCCCAGCGCCGGGTCCGCCACGCGGGTGAATTTCCCGGCGCGGTGCGCGAGCCGCGGGCTGGATCCGTCCGGGACCGCGATCCTCTGCCCTATTCAGTGACCAGGGACTTCGCGGACACCGGCCGGAGGGCTTCATGGACAGGCGTGGGATGCGGCGTCCACTGGCCCTCGCCGCGCTTCTCCTCCTGGCATCGGTGCCGACCGCGTGCGGCGGGAGCTCCAGCACCTCCACCGCCCGGGCCCAGCTCAACTGGTACAACTTCCCCGACGACTCCGGCGCCCTCCAGCAGGCCGCCGACAACTGCACCAAGGCCTCGGGCGGTCGGTACGTCGTCAAGTACAACAAGCTTCCCCGTGCCGCCGACGGCCAGCGCCAGCAACTCGTCCGCAGGCTCGCCGCCCACGACAAGGGCCTCGACATCCTCGGCCTCGACGTCACCTGGGCCGCCGAGTTCGCCCAGGCCGGCTGGATCCGCCCCTGGGCCGGCGCCGACCGGGACACGGCCACCAACGACACTCTGCCCGCCTCGCTGGAGACGGCGACCTGGAAGAGCAAGCTCTACGCGGTCCCGTACAACTCCAATACGCAGCTGCTCTGGTACCGCGACGACCTGGTGCCCACGCCCCCCACGACCTGGGCGCAGATGCTCGACGCCGCCCGCGCCCTGGCCAAGGCCGGCAAGCCGCACCATGTGGAGATCCAGGGCGCGCAGTACGAAGGCCTCACCGTCTGGTTCAACACGCTCATCGAGAGCGCCGGCGGCTCCATCCTCAACGCGAGCGCCACCACGCCCTCGCTGGGCGCGCCCGCCGTCAAGGCGGCCGGCATCATGCACGAGCTCGCCACCTCACCGGCCGCCGACCCCTCGCTGGCCAACCAGATGGAGGACACCAACCGGCTCGCCATGGAGTCCGGCGGCGCGGCCTTCGAGCTCAACTACCCCTTCGTGTATCCGTCGATGAAGGCCAACCAGCCCGAGCTGTTCAAGCACTTCCGCTGGGCGGCCTACCCCCGGGTCTACGCCGACCAGGCCTCCCGGCCCACCATCGGCGGCATCGACCTGGCCATCGGCGCCTACTCCAGGCACCCGGACCTCGCCCACCAGGCCGCCCTGTGCCTGCGCAACCGCGACAACCAGATGACCGCCGCGCTCAAGGGCGGCCTCCCGCCGACCCTGCGCAGCCTGTACAGCAACCCCGAACTGATCGCCAGCTACCCGTTCGCCGCCGACATCCTCAGCGCCCTGGAGCACGCGAGCGTCCGCCCGCAGACCCCGGCGTACCAGAACATCTCCATCGCGATCTCCCACACCCTGTCGCCACCGGCCGGGATCAACCCCGACAGCGCGGTCTCCGACATGCGTCGTCAGATCAGCGACGCCCTGCAGTCCAAGGGGTTGATCCCGTGACTCCGGCCAAGAGCCCGGCCGCCGCCGACCGGCTGTCCGAAGGCGCCCGCCAGGAACGGCGGCTCGGCTGGACGCTGTGCGCCCCGGCCGTCATCGTCATGCTCGCCGTGACGGCCTATCCGGTCGGCTATGCCGTCTACCTGTCCCTGCAGCGCTACGACCTGCGCTTCCCGCAACTGGCGAAGTTCGTCGGCCTCAGCAACTACGGAGCCGTGCTCAGCTCGCCCTTCTGGTGGGAGGCCTTCTGGGTGACGGTGCTGATCACCGTCGTCTCCGTCGCGGTCGAGTTGACCCTCGGCATGGCGCTGGCCATCGTCATGCACCGCGCCCTCTTCGGTCGTGGCACCGTGCGCACCGCGATCCTCATCCCGTACGGCATCGTCACGGTCGTCGCCGCCTTCTCCTGGCAGTACGCCTGGACACCGGGCACCGGCTACCTGGTGGACGCCGCCGGCACCGCGCCGCTGACCGACCACTGGAAGGCCATCGGCATCATCATCCTCGCCGAGGTGTGGAAGACGACGCCGTTCATGGCGCTGCTCCTGCTGGCCGGGCTCGCCCTCGTCCCCGAGGAGACGCTGCGCGCCGCCATGGTCGACGGCGCGACGCGCTGGCAGCGCTTCCGGCTGGTCACGCTGCCGCTGATGAAGCCGGCGATCCTGGTGGCGCTGCTCTTCCGCACCCTGGACGCCTTCCGGATCTTCGACAACATCTATGTGCTGACGCAGGGCTCCAACGGCACCGGCTCGGTGTCGATCCTGGGGTACGACAACCTCTTCACGGCGCTGAACCTCGGTATCGGCTCAGCGATCTCGGTGCTGATCTTCATCTGCGTCGCGATCATTGCCTTCACCTTCATCAAGCTGTTCGGCACGGCCGCACCCGGCTCCGAGATGGGACGCTGATGACCGCCGCCACCAACAAGCGCGTCGCCGGATGGGGCGTCGCCAACACGCTGGTCGTCCTCTACGCGCTGTTCCCGGTGTGGTGGATCGCGGCCCTGTCCTTCAAGGACCCCAGCACCCTGACGGACGGCTCCTTCATCCCGCAGAAGTGGACCTGGGCCAACTACCGGGGCATCTTCGAGACTTCGGAGTTCACTAGGGCGCTGATCAACTCCATCGGCATCGCGCTGATCTCCACCGTCATCGCGGTGGTGCTCGGCACGATGGCCGCGTACGCGGTGGCCCGGCTGCGCTTCCCCGGCAAGCAGTTACTGATCGGCATGTCGCTGCTCATCGCGATGTTCCCGCCGATCTCGCTGGTGTCGCCGCTGTTCAACATCGAGCGCTTCCTCGGCCTGTTCGACACCTGGCCCGGGCTGATCATCCCGTACATGACCTTCTCGCTGCCGCTGGCGATCTACACCCTGTCGGCCTTCTTCCGGGAGATCCCCTGGGACCTGGAGAAGGCCGCCAAGGTCGACGGGGCCACGCCCGCCCAGGCCTTCCGGCTGGTGATCGCCCCGCTGGCGGCGCCGGGCGTGTTCACCACAGCCATCCTCGTCTTCATCTTCTGCTGGAACGACTTCCTGTTCGCGATCTCCCTGACCTCGACGACCTCGGCGCGCACCGTGCCGGCCGCGATCGCCTTCTTCACCGGCAGTTCGCAGTTCCAGCAGCCCACCGGGTCGATCGCCGCCGCGGCCGTGGTCATCACCATCCCGATCATCGTGTTCGTACTGCTCTTCCAGCGCAGGATCGTCGCCGGACTGACCTCCGGGGCAGTCAAGGGCTGAGAGGACCCACGCCGTGGCCGAGATCGTTCTCGAAGGCATCACCAAGCGGTATCCCGACGGTGCCCTCGCCGTGAAGGACGTCAACCTCCATATCGCGGACGGTGAGTTCGTGATCCTCGTCGGCCCCTCCGGATGCGGGAAGTCCACCACGCTCAACATGATCGCGGGCTTGGAGGACATCACCGAGGGCACGCTGCGCATCGGCGACGAGGTCGTCAACGACAAGGCCCCCAAGGACCGCGACATCGCCATGGTCTTCCAGAGCTACGCCCTCTACCCGCACATGACGGTCCGGGAGAACATGGGCTTCGCGCTGCGCTTGGCCAAGGCCGACAAGGCCACCATCACCGAGAAGGTGGAGGAGGCGGCCCGGATTCTCGACCTGACCGAGCATCTGGACCGCAAGCCGGCCAATCTCTCCGGCGGCCAGCGGCAGCGCGTCGCGATGGGCCGCGCGATCGTACGCGACCCCCGCGCGTTCCTCATGGACGAGCCGTTGTCCAACCTGGACGCCAAGCTTCGGGTGCAGATGCGGACCCAGATCTCGCGGCTGCAGCAGCGGCTGGGCACCACCACCGTGTACGTCACCCATGATCAGACCGAGGCCATGACCCTCGGCGACCGGGTCGTGGTGCTGCGGAGCGGCGTCGTGCAGCAGGTCGGCTCGCCCCAGCACCTCTACGACGAGCCGCGCAATCTCTTCGTGGCCGGCTTCATCGGCTCGCCCGCGATGAACTTCCTGCATGCCACCCTGGAGAACGACGCCCTGTCCACCTCGCTCGGCGTGCTGCCGATGCAGGACCGGGTGCGGCAGACCCTGGCACGGGAGAACGTACCGCGCGAGCTGATCGTCGGCTTCCGGCCCGAGGACTTCGAGGACGCTTCGCTCGTCGACCCCTCACGCAGCGGCATCACCTTCACGGTCACGGTGGACGTCCTGGAGTCGCTGGGTTCCGACGTCTTCGTGCACTTCACCGACCCGGGCGGCCGCGCCTCCACCTCCGAGCTGGACGAACTCGCCGCCGATTCCGGCCTCACCGACACCGGCGAGACCGGGCACCAGGTCGTCGCCCGGCTCTCCGCCGAGACCCGGGCCCGCGAGGGACAGCCGATCGAGCTGTGGCTCAACACCCTGAAGGGGCACATCTTCGACCCGGCCACCGGCGTCAATCTCACCCACCCCGAGATCGTCGACCGCGACGCCCCGTGACGGCCCCGGCGCCGCTGCCTGGACCGCCGGCCCATCTGGCACCTCCCCTGGCGGAGTACGGCTGCCTGGCGGCCGGCGTGCTGGTCTGACATCGGGGCGATCCACGGCGCCGTCGCGCTCGCAGGTCATCATCCTGGCGGTGGTGGCCGTGCTCGTCGTCGGCCTGGTCATTCGGCAACTTCTGCGGCGGCGGTGACCCGTCCGGCGCGTACGGCGTCGGCGAGAGCCTGATGGTCGCGCTCGTTGAGGTCGGCGTAGCTCTCGGCGAACCGGGCCAGGGCGCGGTCGAACACATCGCCGCTTCCCAGGTAGGCCGCGATGGCGATCCGGTCGCCGGAGCGGGCGTGGGCGCGGGCCAGGGTGGCGCCGCACAGCTCGCCGAAGGCCCGCATCCCGGCGGGGACCATGACGGCGGGCTCGGCGATGCCCTTCCAGTCGCGCAACTGACGTACGTAGAAGTCGCGTTGGCGGCCCTCGAAGCCGTCGGCGCGCTCCCAGCCGAGGAAGATGTCGCTGGCGGCCTGCATCAACCGCTGCCCGGCGACGACCCGCTCGCCCTCGGTACCGTACGTGCTCACGCCGGCATAGGGAGCCAGCACGGACTCGCCCGCCTCCTTGGCCTGCAGCAGCAGCGGGTCCTCGTCGTCCCGGCCGAGCAGCAGGATGACCCAGCAGCGGGTGCCGACGCTGCCGACGCCGACGACCTTGCGGGCCATGCCGGCGATCCGGTATTGGGCGAGCAGGGCCCGGCGGTCGGAGTGCAGGCTGCGGGCGTAACGGGTCAGCAGACCCTGGATTCGGGTTTCGAGCTCCTCGCGCTCGTGGTCCGGGAGCAGTTCGCGAACCGGCACCAGCAGAGGCGGGTCCGACACGATTCTGCGCTCGCCGTCGGCCATCTCGGTGAGCTTGGCGAACGCGTGGAGGGTGTCACGGCTGCGGGCCCTGGCCAGGGCGCGGGAGACCTGCCGCCTGCCCCGGCTGCGCAACTGGTCGGCGGCAAGCTCGGTCAGCCGGTCGGCGTCGGCGCGGTCGTACCAGACGTCGAGGTTGCCCATGCGGGCATACGTGCGCACCCGCTCGCGGTACGAGCGCACGGTGGACCGTACGATGTCCGCCCGCTCGGCGTCGGTGAAGCCGTTCTCCCGGGCCGCGATGACCAGGCTGGCGGCGAGCCGCTGGACGTCCCACTCCCACGGGCCCGGCAGGGTCTCGTCGAAGTCGTTGATGTCGAAGACCAGGCGCCGCTCGGGCGAGGCGAGCAGCCGGAAGTTCAGCAGGTGCGCGTCCCCGCACAGCTGGGCGCGGATGCCGGAGACGGGGGTGGCGGCCAGGTCGCCGGCCATGATCGCGGCGGCGCCCCGGTAGAAACGGAACGGCGACTCCAGCATTCTGCCGTAGCGGATCGGCACCAGCTCCGGCACGCGCTGCGCCGACTGATCCTCGATGACGTCAACCGGGTCCGGGCGGCCGGGCGGCGGCTCGAACTCGCCGTGGGCGGAGCGCGGTGCGCGGGCGCGGGCAGCCTTGCCGACGGCCGCCCGCTCGCGGGGACTGAGGTGCTGGGCGCCCGGGGTCGCCATGGTCACTGCTCCGAGAAGACCTCGCGCAGCTTGGCCTCCTCCTCGCCGGACAGGTTGGTGCTCAGCAGCTCGACCTGGGTGGAACCGAAGGGGTCCCTGACCTTGTCCAGGACGGCGTCGGAGGACAGCAGGAACAGCGCGGAGCTGCCGGGCGTCACCTGCCTGCGCACCGACTCGATGAAGTCGTCGTTGATGCCGACGTCCGCCATCGAGCCGCTCATCGCGCCCACTGCGGCGCCGACAGCCATGCCCAGCAGCGGCACGAAGAACAGCATGCCGAAGAGTAGTCCCCAGAAGCTCCCGGACAGCGCGCCGACCCCGGCGAGGTTGTGCAGCTGCCGGGTCTTGGGCTGCTTCTTGTCCGGGGGCCAGCTGACCACCGCCGCGTCGTGCACCTTGATGAGCTCCTGCTTCTGCAGGGACTCCAGCGTGCCGACCGCTTCGTCGGCGCCTTCGGGAGTGGGGAACTTCCAAACGGTGAGCGTGGCCACGGGATCTCCTCGCAGGGGACGTCTCGGTGCTCCGTACAGTAAGTGAATCAGTATGAAACGGCACATTTTGCGCATGCCGTTCGCCATTTCGCTCAGCACCGACACGGCCTGGTCCCGCCGCTTCACCGGGCACATCGAGACCGACTCACCGAGCATCACGGGCTAGGTCGGTCCTAGTTGACGCAGAACTCGTTGCCCTCCGGGTCCAGCAGCGTCACCGCGTAATGGTCCAGTCCTGGCTGCGACAGGACGCGGGGGCTGGAAGCGCCCGCCGCTATCAGTCGCTCCACCCTGGCGTCCACGCGCTGCCTGCGGGCGGGAAGCGGGACCTCCTCCCGCTTTCCGCCGGCCCTGACGTCGAGGTGGAGCCGGTTCTTCACCTTCTTGCCCTCGGGCACCTGCTGGAACCAGATCCGGGGGCCGGCGCCCGCCGGGTCGACGATGGAGTCGCAGCAGTCCCCGTCGCCAAGCTCGTCCTCGGGGACGCCGGTGGAGAGCCAGTACGCCCGCCAGGTGGCGGCCCCGCCGGGCGGGGCCTCCGGCCGGTAGCCGAGAGCGCCGGCCCAGAAGCGCACCTGCCGCTCGGGGTCGGCGCAGTCGATGACCAGTTGGAAATCCGTCATGTCCCCATGGTGGCGTGAGGGTCTGACAACAGACGATCCATCGGATGAATGGCCTGGCTGAACCCCTTGTCGAGGGCGGGCGGAGGACATAGAGTCCGCTTCCGGAAGATATAGATCCGAGGTATTCGGGAGATCGTGCATGCGGAGGACTCAGCTCGGCCGGAGTGGGGTGACGGTCACTCGGCTCTCCTTCGGGGCCGCGGCCATCGGCAATCTCTTCACGCCGGTCACCAACGAGGCCGCCCGGGCCGCCGTGGACGCCGCCTGGGACGCGGGCGTCCGCTACTTCGACACCGCCCCGCACTACGGGCTCGGCCTGTCCGAGCGGCGGCTCGGCGCGGCACTGCGCGACCGCCCCCGGGCCGAGTACACGGTGTCCACCAAGGTCGGCCGCCTGCTCGTGCCGGACGAGAGCACGAACGACGACGACCTCGCCAACGGCTTCGCCGTGCCCGCCACCCACCGCCGGGTCTGGGACTTCAGTGCCGACGGTGTCCGGCGCAGCATCGAGGAGAGCCTGCGCCGGCTCGGCCTCGACCGGGTCGACGTCGTCTATCTCCACGACCCCGACGACCACGCCGAACAGGCCTTCCACCAGGCCTATCCCGCCCTGGAGCGGCTGCGCGCCGAAGGCACGGTCGGCGCGATCGGCGCCGGTATGAACCAGACCGCCATGCTCACCCGCTTCCTGCGCGACACGGATATCGACGCCGTCCTCTGCGCCGGCCGCTACACCCTGCTCGACCACCAGGCCCTGGACGAGCTGCTGCCCGAAGCCGCCGCGCGCGGCAAGAGCGTCGTCGTCGGCGGTGTCTTCAACTCCGGCCTGCTCGCCGACCCCCGCCCCGGCGCCACCTACGACTACGCGCCCGCGCCCGGCGCCCTCCTCGACCGGGCCCTGCGCATCCAGGCCGTCGCCGGCCGGCACGGCGTCCCGCTGCGCGCCGCCGCCCTCGGCTTCCCCCTCGACCACCCCGCCGTCGCCAGCGTGCTCGTCGGCGCCCGGTCCCCGTATGAGATCCAGGACGCGGCGGCGATGCTGCGCCACCCCGTGCCGGACGCCCTGTGGGATGACCTGCGCGCCGAAGGGCTGCTGCCGAAGGAGACCGCATGACGCCGCCGCTCATCGACGCCCACCACCACCTCTGGGACCTGGCCGTACGCGACCAGGACTGGATCATCGGCGACGAACTCGCCCCGCTGCGCCGCGACTTCACCCACGCCGACCTCGAAGCCGAGACGCGGGCCGCCGGGGTCACCGCGACCGTGCTCGTGCAGACCGTCACCGTCCCGGAGGAGACCCCCGAGTTCCTCGCCCTGGCGCACGGCAGCGACCTGGTCGCGGGCGTCGTCGGCTGGACCGACCTCACCGCCCCCGGCGTCGGGGACACCCTCGCGGCCTTGCGTGAACTCCCCGGCGGCGACCGCCTCACCGGCATCCGCCACCAGGTCCAGGGTGAGCCCGACCCCGAGTGGCTGCTGCGCCCCGACGTCCTGCGCGGCCTCGCGGCGGTGGCCGCGGCGGGCCTGGTCTACGACCTGGTCGTACAGCCGCACCAGCTTCCGGCCGCGTACAAGGCGGCCGTACTCCTGCCGGAACTGACCTTCGTCCTCGACCACTTGGGCAAGCCGCCCGTCGTGAGCGGCGAACTCCGCCCCTGGGCCGACGCCGTACGTCCGCTCGCCGCCCTCCCCAACACCGCCTGCAAACTCTCCGGCATGGTCACCGAGGCCGCCTGGGACTCCTGGACAGCGGCGGCCCTGCGGCCCTACGCCGACACCGTCATCGACGCCTTCGGCCCGGACCGCGTCATGTTCGGCTCCGACTGGCCCGTCTGCCTGCTGGCCGCCTCGTACGCCGAAGTGCTGGACACCGCCCGCACCCTGACCGCGGACCTCACCCCCGCCGAGCGGGACGAGGTCTTCTCCGGTACGGCGGCCCGTGTCTACAAGCTGACGAAGCTGGGGGACTAGCCCTCCAGGCGGAAGCCGACCTTCAGGCCCACCTGGAAGTGCGCGATCCGGCCGTCCTCCAGCTGACCACGGATCTGCACTACCTCGAACCAGTCCAGATTCCGCAGGGTCTCCGACGCGCGGGTGATCCCGTTGCGGATGGCGGCGTCGATGCCGTCCGGCGACGACCCGACGATTTCCGTGACCCGGTAGGTGTGGTCCGTCATGGCGACTCCTGGCGTCCGTGGTGGTCCCGTTTCACCTCCACCGTGCCCCATCGGTCCGCCGCCCGCGAGGGGAGTGCGCGGACGGGCAGGATTGCGGCCCGCGGTCAGGGGCAGGCGCTCACCGTAGGCAACGTAGGCCTGTTCATGACGCGCGGGTGGAGGTGGCAGTGGTGGCGCGCCCGAACAAGGAGGTGGAAGCCCTGCTGCAGGAGTACGCCGACCTCCTCGCGATCACCGGCGGCGACGCCTTCAAGGCGCGCGCCTACGAGAAGGCCGCCCGTGCCATCGGCGGCTACCACGCCGACGTGTCCCGGCTCGACCCCCAGGAGCTGCGGAAGATCCCCAACGTGGGCAAGTCCGTCGCCGACAAGGTCGCCGAATACCTGCGCACCGGCAGCGTGTCGGCCGTCGACGAGGCCCGGGCGAAGATCCCCGCCGGAGTGCGGGAGATGACCGCGATCCCGACGCTCGGCCCCAAGAAGGCCATGGTCCTCTACCGGGACCTGCACATCGCCTCCGTCCAGGAACTCGCCGACGCCATCCACGACGAGCGGCTGCGCGGCCTCCCCGGCTTCGGCCCCAAGACCGAGGAGAACATCCTGCACGGCATCGGGTTGATGCAGGCCTCCGGCGGCCGCGCCCTGCTGGACGTCGCCACCGAGCTCGCCGAGGACCTCGTCGCCGAACTGTCGAAGCTCACCGGCTGCCGACGCTGCGCCTACGCCGGATCACTGCGCCGGATGCGCGAGACCATCGGGGACGTCGACATCCTCGTCGCGGCAGAGGACTCCGGCCCCTTCATGGAGGCCTTCACCGGTCTGCCGTACGTCGCCGGCGTCATCGCCCGCGGCGAGAAGAAGACCTCGATCCGTACGACCAAGGCCCTGCAGGCCGATCTGCGGGTCGTGCCGCCCGACGCCTGGGGAGCGGCGCTGCAGTACTTCACCGGCTCCAGGGCGCACAACATCCGCACCCGCGAGATCGCCGTCCACCACAAGCTGAAGCTCTCCGAATACGGCCTCTTCGACACCGAGAGCGGCGAGCGCACCGCCTCCGAGACCGAGGAGGAGGTCTACGCCCGCCTCGGCCTGCCCTGGATCCCGCCCACCCTCCGTGAGGACCGCGGCGAGATCGAGGCCGGGCTGCGCGGCGAACTTCCCGACGTGATCACGCAGGCCGACATCCGGGGCGACCTGCACACCCACACGGACCTCACCGACGGCCTGGCCACGCTGGACGACATGGTGGCCGCCGCGGCCGGGCTCGGCTACTCCTACGTCGCGATCACCGACCACGCACCTGACCTGTACATGCAGCAGATGACCGACGAGAAGGTGCTCGCCCAGCGCGAGCGGGTGCGGCGGCTGGACGGAAAGCACGGGAAGACCCGCGTGCTGCACGGCACCGAGCTGAACATCGGCCCCGACGGCGACGTGGACTGGCCGGCGGAGTTCCTGGCGGGCTTCGATCTGTGCGTGGCCTCCGTGCACTCGCACTTCAACCAGTCGGGCGAGCAGCTGACCCGGCGGCTCGTACGCGCCTGCGAGAACCCCCGCGTCCACATCATCGGACATCCGACCACCCGGCTCATCGGCCGCCGGCCGGCCATCGACGCCGACCTCGACGCCGTGTTCACCGCCTGTGCCCGCACCGGCACGGCCCTTGAGGTCAACGCCCAGCCGGACCGGCTCGACCTGTCCGACGAGCACATCCTGCGGGCGAAACGGCACGGGGTGCGTTTCTCCATCGCCAGCGACGCCCACTCCGTCCTCCATCTGGAGCACATGCGTTACGGAGTGGGCACGGCCCAGCGGGGCTGGCTCACGAAGGACGACGTGATCAACGCGTGGCCGCTCGGGCGGCTGCGCCGCTTCCTCCAACGAAGGGTGTGACAGACATGCTGCTCCTGGGACTCGTCCTGCTCGGCGCCTCCGGTGCCTTCGCGGGCCTGCTGATCTCGGAGAACTACTCCGGCGGTCCCGACTACGCGGTGACGATGTTCGGCAACGACCTCGGCACTGTCAATACGCTCGGCGCCTTCCTGGCCGGAATCGCGCTGACCCTGGTCTTCAGCCTGGCCGTCGCGATGATCGCGAGCGGCTCGGCCCGCCAGCGGCGCCGCAACGCCGAGCTGCGCAGCATGCGCCGCGCGGCGGCTCGTAACTCCGACGCGACCGTGACGGAGCCGGCGGCCACTAGCGCGGGCACCACTGCCGCCGCCGAGCCCGGCGCCCGGCGCCACCGGCGCGTGCACCTGTTCGGCCACTGACCGCTGCGGAGATGCCCGGCGGAGAGTCCACCCCCATGCTGGTAGGCAACGGCTGCAAGGAGACCGAAGTGACCACCGCGAGAGTCTGCTGCGTGCCAGGCGCCCCGTGCTGGGTCAGCCTCATGGCACGTGACCTGGATGTCGCGATGGCCTTCTACGGTCCTCTGCTCGGCTGGACCTTCGAACCGGGCCCTGACCGCTGGGGCCCGTATGTACGGGCCGTCGTGGAGGATACCGAGGTCGCGGGCATCGGCGCCATCGCCCGGAACTGGGAGACCTCGGTGGCCTGGACGACCTACTTCGGTGTCGAGAGCGCGGACGCCACCGCCGCCGACATCCGCGACCGGGGCGCCACGGTCGCGGTCGGCCCGCTGGAGTTCGACGCCGGGCGACTCGCCATCGCCGCCGACCCGCCGGGCGCCTCGTTCGGCATCTGGGAGGGCGTGCCCGGCCCTCCCCGAAAGCTGCGCATCCCCGGCGCGCCCGCCTGGATCGAACTCCGTACGCGCGACGCCTTCGCGTCCGCCATGTTCTACGGCGAGATCTTCGCCTGGGACCGCCGCGACCCCAACCGCTACGTTGTGGAGTGGGAGAACGACCGCGTCGCCCTCTACGTCGACGGCCACCCCGTCGCCGGCCTCCGCGGCGGCGGCGTCGAGGCCGCCGCCGACCCCAGGGTGCGCCCCCGCTGGCACGTCTTCTTCGCCGTCCCCGACATCGACGAGGCCGTCCAGCACGCCAAGGAACTCGGCGGCGAGATCACCGGCGAACCCATGGACAGCGCCTACGGCCGCGTCGCCGGCCTCCGCGACCCGGAGGGCGGCCTGCTCTCGCTGATCAGCGATTACCCGTAGCTTCAGCCCGTCCGGCGTTTGAGGACCTGGGTGGGGGAGGGTTCGGGGGCAGCGCCCCCGGCGGGATCCGGGGCGCCCCGGTTTCGGGAAGGGGTGGGGGATCTAGACCACCTTGCGCCGCACCAGCGCGCCCAGCACCAGCGCGCCCGGCAGCAGCGGCAGCCACACCGTGATGATCCGGAAGCCCAGCACGGCCGCCGTCGCGGCGCCCACCGGGGCGCCCGCCGTCACGAGGGCCAGGCCCAGCGCGGCGTCCACCGAGCCGATGCCACCCGGCGCCGGGATCGCGGCGGCCAGGACGCTCGCGACGAGGTAGGCGATGGCGACGTGCGCCATGGGGACCGGCAGGTTGAGCGCGGCGGAGACGGCGACCAGACCGGACGCCTGGAGCGCCGGAAAGGCAAGGGAGCCGCCCCACAGGGCCAGGGCACGGGCAGGGAGGCGGTGGACGGAGCGGGCGTCGGCCAGGGCGGTGCCGAGGAAGCCGCGTACGAGCCGGCGCAGGGGCCCTACGACCAGCACGGCGACCGCGGCCGCCACCACAACCAGCCCGGCAGTCACCGCGACCCGCACCCCCGCCCCGCCGTCGACCAGCCCGCCCAGCCGCAGCGCGTGCGGAAAACCCGCCAGCAGGGCCAGCAGCAGCACGACCCGCCCGGCCGCCTCCGCCAGCATGTAGAGCGCCAGCGCCGCCGAGGAGCGCCCGGTCGTCAGGCCGCACCCCCGCAGAAAGCGCAGGTTGACCGCGCCCGCGCCGAGCCCCGACGGCAGCAGGTGATTGGCGGCCCCGGCGGCGAACTGGGCGGCCAGCAGCCGGTAAGGCGGCAGCCGTTTCCACCACGGCCCCCTGCCGGGCGAACGACACCGCGACCCAGCCGAGCCCCGTGACGGCGACCGCCACGAGCAGCCAGTACCGGTCCGCCGTGAGCAGCCGCCGCGCGCCGTCCGCGATCAGGGCCCGGTGCCACACCGCCCACAGCACGACGGCCACCAGCGGAACCAGGCAAAGGGCCTGCCGCCAGGGCAGCTTCCGCCGGAAGGGTATGTCCGCTGTCGCCATCCCCCCAGCCTCCCCACCCCCGGCGACCTCCAGGTGTCGCCCGCCCGGCATCCGGCGGGCGCGGTGGTTGCCGGATGGTCCAGGATGGTCCATCCGTGGCCCTTTCCCCCGCCTGCGGCCCGCCAGGCGGTGCCCGGCCCGGCGCGGTGGTACAGAAGCCCTCATGGACTGGTTCACGGCGCCCGACTACTGGCTGAGCAGACTGGTCATCCAGCGCGGTCTGGCTGCCGTGTACCTGGTCGCCTTCCTGGTCGCGGCGAACCAGTTCCGGGCGCTCATCGGTGAGCGGGGGCTGCTGCCGGTGCCCGCCTTCCTCGAGCAGGTGTCCTTCCGGCAGGCACCGAGCCTCTTCCACTTCCGCTACTCCGACCGGCTGTTCTTTGCCGCGGCGTGGGCCGGGGCGGCGGGGTCGGCGGCGCTGCTGGCGGGGGCGGCCGATTACGCACCGCTGTGGATAGCGATGGCGGCCTGGGCGGTGCTGTGGGTGCTGTACCTGTCCATCGTCAACGTCGGCCAGACCTGGTACTCGTTCGGCTGGGAGTCGCTGCTCCTGGAAGCGGGCACGCTCGCCGTCTTCCTCGGCAACGAGCGCACCGCGCCACCGGTGGTCGTGCTGTGGCTGATGCGCTGGCTGGTCTTCCGGGTCGAGTTCGGCGCGGGGCTGATCAAGATGCGCGGGGATGCCTGCTGGCGCGATCTGACCTGCCTGAACTACCACCACGAGACGCAGCCGATGCCGGGCCCTCTGAGCTGGTTCTTCCACCACCTCCCGGAGCCCCTGCACAAGGTCGAGACGGCGGCCAACCATTTTGCCCAACTCGTCGTGCCCTTCGCGCTGTTCACCCCGCAGCCGGTCGCGAGCGTGGCCGCCTCCATCGTCATCGCCACCCAGCTGTGGCTGATCCTGTCCGGCAACTTCGCCTGGCTCAACTGGCTGACCGTCGTCCTCGCCGTCTCCGCCTTCGACGGCTCCCTGATCGCCGAGCCGCCCGCCCTCCCGGCCGCTCCCACCTGGTTCGAGGTCCTGGTGCTCGCCTTCACCGCACTTGTGCTCGTGCTGAGCTACTGGCCGGCCCGCAACCTCCTCTCGCGCCGCCAGATGATGAACGTCTCCTTCGACCGCCTCCACCTGGTCAACGCGTACGGCGCCTTCGGCAGCATCAACCGCATCCGCCTCGAAGTGGCCGTCGAGGGCACCGACGAGCCCGAGATCACCCCGGACACGGTGTGGAAGGAGTACCCCTTCAAGGGCAAGCCCGGCGACCCGCGCCGGCTGCCGCGCCAGTACGCCCCGTACCACCTGCGGCTCGACTGGATGATGTGGTTCGCGGGGATCTCGGCCTCGTACGCCTGGCCGTGGTTCGTCCCCTTCCTCGGCAAGCTGCTGGAGAACGACCCCGCGACCCTGAAGCTGCTGCGCGGCAACCCCTTCCCCGACGCCCCGCCGACCTACGTCCGGGCCCGCCTCTACCACTACCGCTTCACCGACTGGGCGACGCTGCGCAGCACCGGAGCCTGGTGGCGGCGCACCCTCGTACGGGAATACCTGCCGCCGGTGAACCGCCAGACCCTGGAACGGCAGCCCTAGGCTGGAAGGGTGGCCGACGAGCTGACGCTGAGGTTCCCCGCCGAGCTGTGGCTGTTCCTGGCGGCGCGGAACCGGGTGCCGGAGCTGCGGGTGCCCTACGACGGGACGTCGTCGCTGGGGCATGTCGTCGAGTCGCTCGGCGTCCCGCTGACCGAGGTGGACGGGATCGTCGCCGACGGGGATCGGGTGGAGGTCCGCGCGGTCGGCCGGCCGCAGCGACTACCGGACGGCCAGGCGCGGTTCGTGCTCGACGTCCACCTCGGCTCGCTGGCCCGCAGGCTGCGCCTCGTCGGCGTGGACACCGCCTACCGCAATGACCTCGACGACGACCAGCTGATCGCACAGGGCGCCGCCGAGCACCGCGTCCTGCTGACCAAGGACCGGGGCCTGCTGAGCCGCCGGGCGTTGCCCGCGGGTGCGTACGTCCGCGGCGACCGGGCCGACGAGCAGCTGCGCGACGTCCTGGACCGCTTCGCCCCGCCACTGGCGCCGTGGACCCGCTGCACCGTCTGCAACGGCGCGCTGGCCCCGGTCGGCAAGAGCGAGGTCGAGCACCTGCTGCGCCCCGGCACCCGCCGCACCCAGGACGCCTTCGTACGCTGCCGGGCCTGCGGGCACGTCTACTGGCCCGGGGCCCATCACGCGCGGCTGGAGGAGATCGTGGCCGCCGCCATCCGGGTGAAGACATGAGCGTCGCGCACGGCCGCCCCGCCCGGGTCGTTGTTGAAGTACACATGGACATCGGCGCTCGCCGGCCAGGTGTCCGCGATCCGCCGGACCCAGGTGTGCAGCGCCTGGCGGCCGTAATGCGGCCACGGCCGTGCGATGCCCTCGTGGAAGCGGACGTAGCCCCAGTCGGTGGTCCGCCACAGCGGCGTCACCGGCCGCGCCCGCCGGTCGGCCCAGCACAGGGCGGCGCCGCGCCGCTCCAGGACGGCGCGGACCTCGTCGGTCCACCAGGAGTCGTGGCGCGGCTCCACGGCCACCCGCGTGCCGCCCGGGAAACAGCGCAGGCAGGCGTCCAGCGCAGCGGCGTCGGCCTGCAGGGTCGGCGGCAGCTGCAGCAGCACCGGGCCCAGCCGGTCGCCGAGCCCGGCGGCGTGCTCCATGAGGCGGTGGACGGGCTCCTCCGGGTCGTTCAGCCGCTTGATGTGGGTGAGATAGCGGCTGGCCTTGACCGCCATCACGAATCCGGGCGGTGTGCGGCGGCCCCAGTCGGCGAAGGTCTCCTGGCTCGGCAGCCGGTAGAAGGCGTTGTTGCTCTCCACTGTGGGAAAACGGGCGCTGTACGACTCCAGCCACAGGCGTTGCGGGCAGCCGGGCGGGTAGAAGACCCCGCGCCAGTCCTTGTACTGCCATCCGGATGTCCCGGTGAGTACGGCCATGTTTTCAGGCTAAGCCGGACTGGATACCGCTGGGGGTGAGAACCCATGCAGTTCATCGACCGCGCGGATGCCGGGCGCCGCCTCGCCGAAAAGCTGCCCCATCTGCGATCCGAGAGCCCCGTCGTCCTCGGCCTGCCGCGCGGTGGCGTCCCGGTGGCGTACCAAGTGGCCCGGGCGCTGCACGCCCCTCTGGACATCGTCGTCGTACGGAAACTCGGCGTCCCCTACCACCGGGAGCTGGGCTTCGGCGCCATCGGCGAGGGCGGGGCGAAGGTCGTCAGCGATGACATCGTCCGGATGACCCACGTGAGCCGGTACGACCTCGAGGAGGTGGAGCGCCACGAGCAGGCCGAGCTCGACCGGCAGGCCCACCGTTTCCGCGACGGCCGCCCCCGCACCGACCTCAGTGGCCGCACTGTGATCGTGGTGGACGACGGCGTCGCCACCGGCGCGACCGCACTGGCCGCCTGCCAGGTCGTACGGGCCCAGGGCGCGGGCCGCGTCGTGGTGGCCGTCCCGGTGGCCGCGCCCGACGCGCTGGCGGCGCTGCGCGTGGAGGCGGACGCGGTGGTGTGCCTGCACTCGCCGGAGTCCTTCTTCGCGGTGGGCGAGTGGTACCGGGACTTCTCGCAGACCGGCGACGAGGAGGTGTCGGCACTCCTCAAGCGGGCCGCGGTCCGGGCGCCGACGACGGTCGCGACCCACTACGAGGCGGGCGGGGTCCGCCTCACCGGGGACCTCACGCTGCCCGACGGCGCGGAGGCCGTCGTGGCCTTCGCCCATGGCACCGGCAGCAGCCGGCACAGCTCCCGCAACCGGGCCGTGGCCTCGGCGCTCAACGAGGCCGGTCTCGGCACCCTGCTCCTCGACCTGCTCACCCCCGACGAGGAGGCCGACCGGGGATACGTCTTCGACATCGGGCTGCTGGCCCGCCGGCTCACGGACGTCACCCGCCGGCTGCGCGCCGAGGCGGAGGGCCTGCCCATCGGCTACTTCGGGGCCAGTACGGGAGCGGCGGCCGCCCTGTCCGCGGCCGCGGACGCCGGGGAGGGCATCGCGGCGGTGGTCTCGCGTGGCGGCCGGCCTGACCTCGCCGGACCCCGGCTCGGCCACGTACGGGCGCCCACGCTGCTGATCGTCGGCGGCGCGGACCGGGCCGTACTCGACCTGAACCGCCGGGCGCAGGAGGAACTGCGCTGTCCGAACCTGCTGCACGTGATCCCCGGGGCCACGCACCTCTTCGAGGAACCCGGCGCACTCGACGAGGTGGCCCGCCTCGCACGGGACTGGTTCCTGGGACACCTCCCGCACCGGTCGTCGCCTTACCCTGAGGGGAAGGGGTAGCAGCTGATCAGGAGGCCTCGATGAGCAGCTCGGTCACGATGCTGGACGCCCTCCCCGCGAACCACCGGCGCATCTTTCTGGAGCACGCGTCCAAGGTGACCTTCCCGCAGGGATGGCGGATCTTCGACGAGGGCCGGTTCGCCGACCGGTTCTGGATCGTACGGTCGGGCGCGGTCTCGCTCGACATGAACATCCCCGGCCGGGGGCTCGTGAGCGTCGAGACCCTCGGACCCGGCGAATTGCTCGGCTGGTCCTGGCTCTTCGCCCCGTACCGCTGGCAGCTCTGCGGCCGGGCCCTCGGCAGCGTCGGCGCGTACGAGTTCGCCGCCGCCGAGACGCGTGACCTGTGCCGGGAGGACCCGGCACTGGGCCACGCGATCGTGCTCGCCGCAGCCGAGACCATCGCCCACCGGTTGAACTCAGCGCGCAACCGAATGATCGACATCTACGGGCCCCGACTGCAGGAGCACGCCTGAATGACCGGCTCAGTGAAGGTTGACGGGCTTCGGCGTACGGTGCTTGTTGCTCTTGAAGACGTCCTTCTCGTCGGGGGTTCGGTCGTCGTCGTCAGGACGCGGATGACGCGGATGACGCGGGCGTCGTGGGCGTCGTGGGCGGCGAGGTGCTGGGGCTGACGGGGGGCGACGACGACGTGGTGGGCGCGGCCGTGCGGGTGGTGCGGGTCGCCGTGGGCGCCGGCGTGGCGGGGGCGGACCGGGAGCGGTCCTCGGCGCCCGTGGTGCCGGCGGGGCGGATGAACCAGGTGCCGTGGTCCGGGTCGTAGATGACGAACTGAGTCAGCCGGTGCGAGGCGGGGGCGACGGCGATCACGTCGGAGGCCCGGAAGGAGGACCACGCGGACCCGGTGAACGTCTCGGGGCCGCCGGCGGCGGGCGGGGGCTGAAGGGGGTTGCCGCCCGGGCAGCGCAGGCGGGGGAGACCGTGCGGTCCGGCCAGCATGGCGGTGCCGCGCTCGAGGACGGCGGGGAAGGGCACGGCGGAGCTGCCGCGGTACCCGTAGTCGGTGACGCGGGTGTCGGCGCGAAGGAGCACCGGAGTGAGCCCGTGCAGGTACGAGGGGATGGCGGAGGCATCGATGCCGACGACGCCGGCGAAGGCCTTGGCCTTGACGGGGTCAGCGGTGAGGAGCTTGATGAGCCGGGCGACGCCGCAGCTTGAGACGCCGCGGTGGCCGCCGTACAGGCCCGGCGTGGAGCCGGCGACGGCGGGCGCGCCGAACTCGTCGCTGCGGGAGGTACTGGCGGTGGGGGTCGGGACGTCCGTGGGGAGGGAGTCGTCGGCCACGGAGGGCGTGAAGGGGTCCGGGCCGGGCGCGGTGGCGGCCAGGAGGCGGATCTCCCGGGCGCCCACGGTCGACTTGCCGCCGCCCCCCTTGCCTCCGCCCCCGACGGCCATGGCCACCGCCACGGCGACCACCGCCACCGCCACGACCGCCAGTAGCGCCAGGGCCCGGGTGGAGCGCCACCACGGGCCGCCCGGTCCGCGCCCGGGCGGCCCGGCGGG
>NZ_RJVR01000158.1 GCF_003999195.1 Streptomyces soli | reverse complement strand
CCGCCCGCACCCCGCCCGAGCTCACCGGCGCATGGTCGACCCGGGCCGCCGTCCGGCCGGCCGCGCCCTCGCAGGGGCTGCTCGGCATGCTCGCCGGACGCCATGACGCGGGCATCAGCCTCGCGCGCCTCGGCCGCTGGCAGGAGGCGGAGGAAACGCACCGCGCGGTCGGCGCCGAGCGGGAGCGGGCGCTCGGCGCCGACCACGAGGACACCCTCGCCAGCCGGTACGAGCTGGCCTTCTGCCTCACCCGCCTCGGCCGCGCGGAGGAGGCGTTGCATACGTACGAATACGTCGCTGCCGCCCGGCACCGCCTCCTCGGCTCAGACCACCCCGCCACACTCGCCGCACGGCAGGAGTCCGCGTACGTCCTCGGCCAGCTCGGCCGCCACGTCGACGCCCACCAGGGCTACTCGGCCGTCCTCACCGCCCGCGAGCGCCTGCTCGGCGCCGACCACCCCGACACGCTGGCCTGCCGCCACAACCTCGCCTTCAACCTCGGCCGCCTCGGCCGGCTCGACGAGTCGTACATCATGGCCGCCGAAGTCGCCGCCGACCGCGCCCGCGTGCTCGGCCCCGCCCATCCGGACACCCTGGCATCGCGCTGCGAGGCCGCCTACCTGCTCGGGCAGCTCGACCGCTGGTCCGACGCGCTCGAGGCGTACCGCCAGGTCGCCGCCGTACGGGCCGAAGAGCTCGGCGACGAGCACCCGGACACCCTGGCCGCCCGCTACGAGATGGGCATCGCTCTCGGCCGCCTCGGCCGCAGCCCCGAGGCGTACGAGCTCTACCGGGACCTCGTCGCCTCCCGTACGCGCGCGAGCGGCGCCGCCGACCCCGAGACCCTGCGCGCCCGTCACGGCCTCGGCGTCAACCTCGGCCGCCTCGGCCGCTGGGAGGAGGCCCTCACCGAGGCCCGCGACGTCGCCGCCCTCCGCGAGCGTGTCCTCGGGCCCGACCACCCCGACACGCTCGTCAGCAAGCGCGAGATCGCCGTCGCCCTCGGCTGGCTCGGCCGCTGGACCACCGCCCTGTCCGTCTACCGCGACGTCGCCGACGCCCGCGAACGCGTCCTCGGCCCCGCCCACCCCGACTCCCTTGCCAGCCGCAACGACGAAGCCCACTGCCTCGAACAACTCGGCCGCGCCGGCGAAGCCCTCGCCCTCTACCGCCGTGTCGCCGTGCAACGGCGGTCCGAGCCCCCCGGCTGACGCCCGGCCCGCTGGGCCTGAGGGTGCGTCGCCGGGTGCGGCTCCGTGGCCGGGCTGGGCCAGCCCTTCCCGCCTCAGGCGGACGGTCTACCCCCAACCCGGACCGTTTGCCGCCGATGGTGGACCCGTAAGAACCGCATCGGCGACTTCTTCACCGTCGGCGACCTCGGCTACCTGGACGAGGACGGCTATCTCTTCCTCCGCGACCGCAAGATCGACATGATCATCTCCGGCGGCGTCAACGTCTACCCCGCCGAGATCGAAGCCGCCCTCCTCACCCACCCCGCCGTCGCCGCCGCCTTCGGCATCCCCCACGCCGACTGGGGCGAGCAGGTCAAGGCGGTCGTCGAGCCCGCCCCCGGCCACACCCCCGGCCCCGAACTCGCCGCAGCGCTCCTCGCCCACTGCGAGCAGCGGCTCGCAGGCTACAAGCGCCCCAAGTCCGTCGACTTCATCGCCGAGATGCCCCGCGACCCCAACGGCAAGCTCTACAAGCGCCGCCTGCGCGAGCCGTACTGGGCCGGCCACGACCGTCCGCTGTGAGCGTACCGGCGGTCCGGCCCCGGGCTGCGTGGGTAGCGTCAACCGCGTGACAGATCTCCTTACGGTCGAGGCCAACGGCATCAAGCACGCCTACCGAGTCTCCGGCGCGCCCGACGGACCGCCCGTCCTGCTGCTGCACGGTCTCGGCGGCAACGGCGCCGACTGGGACGAGGCCGCGGCCACACTCGCCGCGACCCACCGCGTTTACGTCCTCGACCAGCGCGGGCACGGCCGCAGCGACTGGCCGGGGGAGTACTCGCTGGAGCTGATGCGCGACGACACCCTGGCCTTCCTCGACGCGCTCGGCCTCGGCGAGGTGGCCCTGGTCGGCCATTCGATGGGCGCTCTCGTCGGGTATCTCGTGGCGGCGGGCGAGCCCGAGCGGATCACCCGGCTCGTGCTGGAGGAGCCGCCCGTGCCGGACCCCGTGCACCCCAGGCGCGTCGTGCCCACCGGGCCCGCCGACGACGACTCCTGCGACTGGCGTGCCGTCGCCGCCGTACGGAGCCGGCTCAACGCCCCCGACCCGAGTTGGTGGAAGCTCTTCGCCGCCATCACCGCGCCCACGCTCGTCGTCGCGGGCGGCGCGGCCAGCACCCTCTCGCAGGACGGAATGGCGGCAATCGCCGACCGCGTCCCGGACGGACGCCTGGTCACGATCGAAACCGGCCACCTGGTCCACGCCACCCGCCCCGCCGAATTCCTCGCCGAGGTGAAGGCGTTCCTTCCTGTGACGGGCTAGCGGACCGGCAGCCCCGCCCGCTGCCACGCCTGGAAGCCGCCCTCCAGGTCGGTGGCGCGGGGCAGGCCGATGTCCAGCAGCGAGGCCGCCGCCAGGCTGGAGGTGTAGCCCTCCTGGCAGGCCACGATCCACCGCACGTCGTGCCCCGTCGCCTCCGGGATCCGGGCGTCGCTCAGCGGGTCGAGCCGCCACTCCAGCACATTGCGCTCGATCACGAACGCCTCCGCGAACTCACCCTCCGCCGCCCGCTGCGCCGCCGGCCGGATGTCCACCAGCAACGCCTCCCCGGCCGCGAGCTCCTTCGCCGCCTGATGCGGCCCGACGCGCTCCAGGCGGGTCCGCGCCCGCGCCAGCAGCCGGTCGATTCCCGAGGTGGTCATCTTGCGGCCTCCAGCAGGGGCTCGGGCTCCGGCTCGTCGGTGAGCACGGTGCGGGTGCGGCGCAGCGAGCCGGCCTCGTCCACCGCGTAGTACGACATCGCGGTCAGCGGCGGCGAGTACGCGTGCACGCTCACCGCAGGCTCGCCTGCCGCGTTCACGACGTCGTGTACATGGCCCAGCGGAAACGCCGCGCCCCGGCCCGCGCCCAGCTCCCGGGTCACGATCCCGCCGCCGCCCCGGCCGTCGTACGCCCAGCGGTGCTCGGTGAGACTGCCGCGTACGACGCTGAGCGCGCCGAGAGAGCCGGCGTGGTCGTGCAGCTCGGTGGAGGTGTCGCCGGGCCAGGTGATCAGCCATACGTCGACGTAGGGATCCCGGTACAGCCGGGTGTACCAGCGGCGGGCCGGGTCGTGGGTCGGCAGGTGCGCGCCGCCCTCGACGGCGGCGGCGTAGCCGCGTACGAGTGCCTGCAGCTGGGAGAGGACGAGCGGGGTGGGACCGCCCGCCCGGTCGGACAGGGCCATGGGTATTGCTCCGGAGCGTTACCGCGACACGCCTGGCCGGCCGCGCTTCGGCGGTGCGGAACGGGGAGAGGTCGCTGGGTGGTCGGGGGAGGCGGAAATCAGCCCCGACAACAGCTCTGGTCGAAATGATGCGCACGCCGACCTGGCCACAGCGGCCCCAGGTTCCAGATGTTCGTACGCATAGTGCTTATGAAAGCACACCTCCGGCCGTCCGCAGGGTGGGGTCCGGATGGTGGTCAGGTCCGCCGCTCAGCCTCCGGCGACCCGCGAGGCGATCTGCCGGGCGCACTCGAGGGATTCCGTACGTCCCGTGTCCACGACCAGGTCGTACGCCACACCCTGGTGCACCAGCTCCGCCTGCGACCGTGCCATGCCCGCCACCCGGTCGCCCCGGGCGATCTCCCGTCCCGCCGCGATCGCGGCGTCGCAGCGCACCCCGACCCACAGCACGTCCAGCCCGCGCAGGGCCTTGCGCCACCGCTCCTGCGAGGCCGGGCCGCCGAGGAACACCTCGTCGACGATGATCCGCGCCCCGGCGTGCGCCATCGCCCCGATGCCCTGGGCCCACGCCTCGTCCAGCGCCTTGAAGGCGTCGCCGGTCGTCACCTCGCCGTCCGGACCGAACTCGATCCCGGCGTCGGCGCCCGAGGACCGCATCGCCGCAGGCATCGCGGCGATGAGCGTGTCGACGCCGAAGGTCAGCCACGGATCCGGCAGCACCGCCTGGAGGCAGCGGGCGATGCCGGACTTGCCGGAGCTGGAACCGCCGTTCAGAACGATCACCTGGGTGGGCATGGCATGAGGCTAGTCCCGCTGCCGCGCGCGGTGGGCGGCGACGGTGGTGCGGCTGGCGCAGGTGTTGCCGCAGAACCGGCGGCTGCGGTTGCGCGACTGGTCGACGGAGAAGCGCGGGCAGCCCGCCGCCCAGCACCGGCCGATCGTCACCTCGGGCGTCCCGCAGGCGGCGGGCAGCCCGCCGCCCGGCACCGGCCGATCGTCACCTCGGGCGTCCCGCAGGCGATCTGGGCCAGCGCGGCGGCGCAGGTCCGCCCCAGCCAGCGGGAGGCCGGCTCGCCGTCCGGGGCATACGCCATCACCCTCCAGCGCCGCTCCCTCCAACTCCGGGCGGCCTGCGGTGCCCGCCCCCACGTCGCCGCCGCCCAGGCCGTGGTGGCCGACTTCGTCGGCGACACCGAGGAGGGCCGGGAACTGCGGGCGATCGTCGCTGTGACGGCGGAAGAGCTGGACCTGGAGTGGCTCAAGCAGAAATGATCGTCGGGTGCGCGTGATGACGTGGAACCTCTGGTGGCGATTCGGGCCCTGGGAGCAGCGCCGGGACGCGATTCTCGCCGTACTGCGCCAGGAGCGGCCCGACGTGGTCGGGCTGCAGGAGGTGTGGGCGCAGGGCGAGGAGAATCTCGCCGGGTGGCTCGCGGAGCAGCTCGGCATGCACTGGACCTGGGTCGCGTCGGACGCGCCCGAGCGCTTCCACAAGCGACTGGGGGACCCGACGGTCGACGTCGGCAACGCGGTGCTCAGCCGGTGGCCGATCGCCGAACGCGACACCCTGCCGCTGCCGGTCGGGGACGGCCAGGACGACGGACGGACGGCGCTGTACGCGCTGCTGGACGCGCCGGGGCAGCGGATCCCCTTCTTCACGGCGCATCTGAACTCCCCGCCGCACGAGTCGGCCGTGCGGTGCCTGCAGGTCAGAGCCCTCGCCCACTTCGTCGCGGCGAAGCGCGCGGTGTCCGACTTCCCTCCCGTCATCACCGGGGACTTCAACGCCGAGCCGGACTCCGACGAACTGCGGCTGTTCGGCGGCCTCAAGACGGCGCCGGTCGTCAGGGGCCAGGTGTTCATCGACGCATGGCGGCTGGCCGATCCGTCGGCGCCGGAGGTGACCTGGGACGTGGTCAACCCCTACGCCGAGCAGACCTTCGAGCGGGGCTCGCGCATCGACTACGTCCATGTCTCGCCCGGCCACGGCGGCATCGGCACCATCCGCACCGCCCGCCGCGCCGGGGACGCCCCGGTCGGCGGCGTCTGGCCCTCGGACCACACGGCGGTCCTCGCGGAGCTCGACGAGTGACGTACGTACTGGAAGCGCTGGTCGCCGACGCCGACCTGCTCGACGTGCTCTCCCAGGACCTCGTCGCCTCCCGCCTCGCGCCCCTCGCCCAGGGCCTCGCCCTCATCCCGATGACCCGGGCACTCGCCCACGCCCTCGACGACGGCCGCGACGCCCGGCCCCTCGGCTTCTGGCAACTGCCCAGCGGCTTCGACCGCGTCCTCTCCGACCGCTCCCAGGACGGCCCGATCGCCTACGTCGAGGCCGAGTGCTTCGGCGGCACCGGCGAGCAACGCTCCGCCGTCTGGGACGCCGGCGCCCTCGCCCTCGGGCCGCTCCACCTCCCCGAGTACCAGCCCTCCCCGCCGACGGCAGCCCGATCTCGCAGGCACTGCGGCGCCTCGGCGCGACGGCGGGGGACGCCTTCGACGAGTTCGTGGCGGTGGGCCGTTCGGTAGGCGGCGGTCAGCCCGAGACACTGCCGCAGGCCTGGGCCAGTTCGGTACCGACCGCGCCGCCGAAGGACACCCGCGTTTCACCGCCCGCCTTGCGCAGCGCGGTGATGCGTTGGTCGAGAGTGGTGTCCGTCAGGCTGGACTTGCCGCCCCACTTCGGGTTGCAGCCTTTACCGGACGCGACGAACCCCAGGGTGAAGTCCTTGACGTCGGTCTTCCGGGCGGTGGCCGCCATGTCGAGGACGGTGGAAAGTGAAGTGTCGATGTACGGGGAGAACGTGGTCGTCTCCTCGGTGGACGTCGTCTCCGCGGTGGACGAGGAGCCACCCCGGAGTGAGCCGCCCCGCAGGAGGGCGGCGGCCACGCCCGCCAGTGCGGCGGCGGTGGCCCCGGCTATCAGCTTTGCACGCATCTCGCAACGCATTCTCTTATTCCGGACCAGAGCCAGAACGCTATCAGATCCTTTATTTTAAAAAACGCTCATTAAGTTTTTCATGAGTTGCTTCATGAAAAGTCAGCCATGCGGATCTAATAATTCGCCCGGTGATAACAATGCTACTGTTTGCGATATGAATCAAGCCATTCGTCGACGCAATCAGCCTGCCCAGGAGGCGCCCGTCTTCGTCGACTCATCGGGGGGCAGGGCCCGCACTATCGGGCATTTGGGATTGCTCGTCGGGGTCGCCATTGTCGGATACACGACGGTGCTTGGAGTCGCTTTCGCCGGGGGAAGTCCAATTGCGCCGACGACGCTCATTCCCCGAGCGGCCGAGTCTACGGCCGCATCCCGGACGGAGGCCAAGGGCTTGTCCGGGAAGGAGATAAAGAAGGCGGAAGTGAAGACAAATTCCGCCTCTCCGCCGGCCGTCCCGGTGTCAGCCACCAGCGCGGGCCCGGCCCGGGTGACACCGGCCCCCACGGAGGCCTCCGCCTCCGCCGAGGCCTCGAAGCCCACCACCCCGGCCTCCGCGAGCGCGACAGCGTCCGCGGGCACACCCACCCCCACCACCACGACGGCCGCACCGAGCGCCCCTGCCTCGTCGCGGCCGTCCGCCACCGCGACCGCCTCGCCCAGCGCGACCGCCTCGCCCAGCGCGACCGCCTCGCCCAGCGCCTCCGCCGTCCAGAACGACGCTATGGGCAGCAACGGCGGAAACAGCCTGGACGGTCTCCGATGACCCTCCGCGCCATGCCCGGAGCGGTGAGCAAGGTGGCCTCGGTCGGACGGCACGCCGTGCCCCGCCCACGGGTGGTGCTGGCTCTACTGGGAGTGTGCGCCCTGGTGTGCGTCATGCTCATGGACGGCTATCTGCACTCGGAGATCGGCAATGACAGCCGCGTCGACAGCGGCCAAGACGCGAGCAAGGTTCCCGACAAGATACTGAACGGCGGGCCGGTCCTCACCTTCGACGCCAAAGGTGAGCCCGCCACTCACAGGATGCCGAAGAAGACCATCGCGCTCACCTTCGACGACGGCCCCGACCCGGTGTGGACCCCCAAGATACTGAAGGTGCTGAACGACAACCACGTTCCCGGCACCTTCTTCGACGTCGGCCAGATGGCCGCCCGTTACCCCGACGTGGTCCGTCAGGTGGTGGCCTCGGGCAGCGAGATCGGCGTGCACACCTTCTCCCACGTCGACCTCGCCTACCAGAGCCGGTCCAGGATCAACCGTGAGCTGTCGCAGACCCAACTGGCGCTGGCCGGCGCCGCCGGCATCACCAGCTCGCTCTTCCGCGCCCCGTACTCCTCCGAGACGAACGCGATCGACAACAAGAGCTGGCCCGTCTACCAGTACATCGGCGCCAAGGGGTACCTCAGCTGCTTCGTCGACCTCGACAGCGAGGACTGGACACGCCCGGGCGTGTCCAAGATCATCAGCAATGCCACCCCGAAGAACGACGAGGGCGTGGCGGTCCTGTTCCACGACGCGGGCGGCGATCGTTCCCAGACGGTCCAGGCTCTCGGCACCTACATCAAGAAGATGAAGGCCGAGGGGTACACGTTCGTCACCGTCACCGCCGGCCTGGGCGCGCCGAGCGCCAACCACGCGGTGACCGGCACCGAGTTGTGGGAGGGCCGGGCGCTCCTCTGGTCGGTGGCAGTCGCCGAGTACACCATGCCGGGCCTGTCCTGGCTACTTCTCGTGGTCGGCGTGGCGATGATGGGGCGCCTCGGGATAATGCTGGTATTCGCCGGATGGCACCGCCGGATGCGCAACAAGAAATCCTTCGGCTGGGGGCCGCCGGTCACTGAGCCGGTCAGCGTCGTCGTGCCCGCGTACAACGAGAAGGAGTGCATCGCCAATACGGTGCGCTCGCTCAGTGTGAGCACCCACCCCGTCGAGGTCCTGGTCATCGACGACGGCTCCACCGACGGCACCGGTGACATCGTCGAGGCCCTGGGGCTGCCAAACGTCCGGTTGATACGGCAGGAGAACGCCGGCAAAGCGGCCGCGCTCAACGCAGGCCTGGCGCAAGCCCGTTACGACCTGATCGTGATGATGGACGGCGACACCGTCTTCGAACCCGACACCGTTCGTGAGCTGGTGCAGCCCTTCGCGGACCCGGCCGTCGGCGCCATCGCGGGCAACGCGAAGGTCGGCAACCGCGGTACGTTGATCGGCGCCTGGCAGCACATCGAGTACGTGATGGGCTTCAATCTCGACCGCCGTATGTACGACCTGTTGCGCTGTATGCCCACCATCCCCGGCGCGATCGGCGCCTTCCGCCGTCGGGCGCTGGCCGACGTCGGCGGCATGAGTGACGACACGCTCGCCGAGGACACCGACGTCACGATAGCTGTGCAGCGGGCCGGCTGGCGGGTCGTCTACGCCGAGCGTGCCCGCGCCTGGACCGAGGCGCCCAGCAGCCTCGGCCAGCTGTGGCGGCAGCGCTACCGCTGGAGCTACGGCACCATGCAGGCGCTATGGAAGCACCGCCGTTCGGTCGTCGAGCGGGGGCCCTCGGGACACTTCGGGCGTGTTGGGATGCCGCTGGTGGTGGTCTTCCAGGTCATCACACCGGTCCTCGCGCCGCTGATCGACCTCTTCACCGTCTACGGGATGCTCTTTGTCAGCCCCCTGAAGTCGATCCTGGTGTGGGGCGCAGTCCTGGCGCTCCAACTGGCGTGCGCGGCCTACGCCTTCCGCCTCGACGGTGAGAAGTACCGGTATCTGCTGATGATGCCGCTGCAGCAGATCGCGTACCGGCAGATGATGTACCTGGTGGTGATCCACTCCTGTGTCACCGCCCTCACCGGCGGACGGCTGCACTGGCAGAAGCTCAAGCGCACCGGCGAGGTCGAGGCCCCGAAGGAAATGGCGGGTGTGCGGTGAGCACCCTCGCCACAGCTGCCCCGGGCCGCCGCCGGGCGTCCCGGCAGCCGGACGGGGCAGCTGTGGCCGGCGCCCGCGACCGCTACCTCGACGCGCTTCGCGCCCTGGCTCTGGTCCGGGTGGTCACGTACCACACCTTCATGTGGGCCTGGCTGAGCTTGGCCTTTCCCTCCATGGGCGTGATGTTCGCGCTCGCGGGCTCACTCATGGCCCGCTCGCTGGACCAGCGCCCGGCGTTCCCCGTGCTGGGCGGACGGCTGCGGCGTCTGCTTCCGCCGCTGTGGCTGTTCGCGGCCGTGGTGGTGCTGGCGATGATGATCCACGGCTGGGCCCCGAAGGAGCACCACATCGGATCATGGTGGACGGCGATGCTGCTGTGGGTCGTCCCGATCGGCGACCCGCCGGGCAACGCGTGGGCCGCGCAGGCCACCGACATCCTCTGGTACCTGCACACCTATCTGTGGTTGGTGCTGCTCTCGCCGCTGTTGCTGAGGGTGTTCCGGCTCTCGCCGGTCGTCGTGCTCTGTCTCTCACTGGTGCCGATCGTGGTCGTCCAGACCGTATGGACTCTCCCGGACAACGACGCCGGGGCCGTCGCCACCGACGTCGCCACCTATGTCAGCTGCTGGCTACTCGGCTTCGCGCACCGCGACGGCCTGCTCCAACGGCTGCGCACCGGGCCGGCCCTATTGGTCGCGGCACCCCTCATGGCAGCCGGTGGCTGGTGGGCCTTTCACTACCTCACGGACGGCACCTACGACCTCAATAACATCCCTGTCGCCCAGGCCTTCTGGTCGGCCGGCTTCGTATTGGTCCTGCTCACATTCCGGCCGGAGATGGACTGGATCGGAAGAATCCGGCCATTGGAGAGGCTGATCGGCACATTCAATGCCCGGGCGGTCACGATCTACCTCTGGCATGAGGTCGCGCTGGTGCTCAGCGTGCCGCTGATCGACGCGATGTGGCAGGTCACAGCGCTCGAGATGTCGCTTCCACTGGGCAGCACATGGTTCCAGTTCGGTGTCACCTGGGTGCTTATCGCGGCGGCGGTCATGCTCTTCGGCTGGCTGGAGGACATCGCGGCGAGGCGCAGACCGATGCTGCTGCCATAGGCCCTGCCGTAGTGCCGGGGGTCCGGTCCTGTCCTTTTCATTCGATGCCTCGGTATGAATTCTGCCGGTACGGATTCCGCCGGTCTGCGCGGGACCTGGCCCGGCCGGGGCATGGTCGTGGCCGGCCCTGGGCACCCGGCCGGCCACCGTACACGGCCCTGCGCCAGCCACCCGCCGCTTTCCTCAACTGGCCCCGCACATGATCGGCTGGACGGGCCCTCACAGCTAGGGTGGAGCGGTGATCGTTCAAGCCACAGGGGAACGCCGGGCCCGGGGCTGGTACCTCGCTGCCGCGGGGGTGTTCGCGGTCGGCATGACGGGGACCACGCTGCCGACGCCGCTGTACGGGCTCTACGAGGAACAGATCGGGTTCTCCGAACTGATGGTGACGGTCGTCTTCGCGGTCTACGCACTCGGCGTGATCGCCGCGCTGCTGGTCGCCGGTGACTTCTCCGACATCCTCGGCCGACGGCCTGTGCTGCTGTTCGCTCTGGGACTGTCGCTCCTGAGCGCGGTGTGCTTCCTGAGTGAGGGCGGCCTGCCACTGCTGTTCGTGGGCCGGCTGCTGTCGGGATTTTCCGCCGGACTCTTCAGCGGGTCGGCGACAGCTGCCGTACTGGAGCTGGCGCCCCCTGAGCTGCGCGCACGGGCGGGATTCGCCGCCACGGCCGCCAACATGGGCGGCCTGGGGTGTGGTCCGCTGTTGTCGGGGTTCCTGGCGCAGTACGCGCCGTGGCCGCTCAAGCTGCCCTTCCTGGTGCACATCGCGTTGCTCGTGGCGGCCTTCGCCGTCACCCGCGCCCTGCCGGAGACGGTGGCGCGTCACGATCCCCGTCCGCCGCTGCGCCCTCAGGGCATGGTCGTACCTCAGGAGACACGCGGAGTGTTCCTCACGGCCGGGCTGGCCGGGTTCGCCGGCTTCGCCATGCTGGGACTGTTCACCGCGGTGGCGCCGAGCTTCCTCTCCAAGACCCTGGGGGAGGACAATCTGGCCGTCACCGGCCTGGTCGTCTTCTCGGTGTTCTGCGCCTCCACCGCCGGCCAGTTCCTGATGAGCTGGGTGGGCGTACGGCGCGCGCTCCCCATGGGTTGCCTGATTCTGACGGCCGGCATGGCCCTCGTGGGGGCCTCCCTCCTGGTGGAGTCCCTGCCGGTGCTGGTCGTCGGCGCCGTGGTCGGCGGCCTCGGCCAGGGCCTGGGGTTCCGCGCGGCCCTGACCAGCGTGAGCACGGTGGCCCCTGACGAGCACCGCGGCGCGACGATCTCCGCCTTCTTCGTCGTCGTCTACGTCGGAATCTCCCTGCCGGTGGTCGGCGTCGGTGCCCTCACCCTGGCCCTGGGGCTGCGCGACGCGGGTCTGGTCTTCGCCGGTTGCGTGATGCTGCTGTCGGCAGGCGTGGGCGTGTTCCTCCTGCGTCGGCCTCCGCGGGTGGATACGGCCTAGGCGATCAGGTTCTTCTTCGGGCGGACCACGCAGAATTCGTTGCCTTCCGGGTCGGCGAGCACGGTCCACGACTCGGTGCCGCTCTGCCCGATGTCCACCCGGCGGGCGCCGGTAGATGACCACCAGGTCGCGTCCGTCCGCGTCCGTCAGCGACTGGCGGCCCAGGTAGCCCGGTTGGGCCTCCCCGAGCTCAGCCATCCGCGTGCTCATGATGGCGTAGCCCTCGGGGTCCTCGCCGCTGGGCCAGGAGCTGATGATGACGGCTTAGTACGGCGGCTCGGGGCGGGTGAAGGACAGGGGTGCGGGCACGGGCCGACGGCTCCATTCGGTAAGGAACGTAGTCCGCTGATGCTACTGGTGGGCGCTCCCGGTGGCGATGTCACGGGCCCAGCGGTAGTCGGCCTTGCCGCTGGGGGAGCGCTGGATGTGGGGGGGTGATGACGAGGCTGCGAGGGATCTTGTAGCCGGCGAGGCGGGCGGGAGTCCGGCGTCACCGAACTCGACGGCGACCTGCCCGTCAACCCCTCCGGCGGCGTCCTGTCCACCAACCCCATCGGCGCCTCCGGCATGCTCCGCTTCGCCGAAGCCGCCCTCCAGGTACGTGGCCGGGCCGGCGACCACGGTCCCGGACGCCCGCCGCGCCCTGGGGCACGCGTATGGGGGAGGGGCGCAGTTCTTCTCGATGTGGCTCGTGGGATCCGATCACCCGGGCGCGTGAAACAGGGCTTGGGGCTGGGCAGGTTGTTCCTGGACCTGTCCGGCGCCAGGCGGGCTGTATACGCTGGGCCGGACGACGAAGTCGGGAGGAGCGGACGTGTCCGAAAGCACGATCGACAAGCGGCTGCACGGCGAACCGAAGCCGGAGCTCGACCTGACGAACGCGGACTGGCTCTCCAGCGGACGAGGCGTCGGCGACGTCCAGGTCGCCTTCGTCGAGGGCTTCACCGCCATGCGGGACCGGCGTGACCCCGACGGGCCCGCCCTGATCTTCACCCCCGCCGAATGGCGCGCCTTCGTACTCGGCGCCCGCGACGGCGAGTTCGACCTGACCTGACGTCACCCGGCAGCTCGCCCTCGTGCGACGCGACGGCGAGCTGCCGGACGAACCCTTACGGCCAGGGCCCCAGCTCCGGGACGGCCGCGCCCGAGAAGGCCAGAGCCCCGGCCGGCTCGCGGCCCGCCAGCCATGCGGTGAGATCGGTCAGGGCTCCGCGTACGGCCGCGGTGTCGCCGCTGCCCAGCACCCGCTTCTCGGGGCCGTCGGTCGCCGTCAGCTCCAGGCGGATGCCCTGCGGGGTCCGGGGCGCGAGATAGTCCAGGACGTGGCCGCAGAAGTCCCGCGACCAGTCGGACGAGCCGTACCCCAGATCGGCGTCCGCCGTATGGATCCCCAGCTCCCTCCACCAGGCCGCCAGGACGGCCGCCACGTCCGCGTCGCGGTAGCGCACCGGCCGGCCCCAGTTCTGCGGCCCGACCGCCGACCACGTCTCCCGCGCCTGCGCCAGCGCGGCGCCCACGGCGTGCGTCAGCTCCTCGGCCGTACGGGAGGCTCCCGCCTCGATCGCCGCGTCCCGGGCCGGGCGGCCCCCGTCGTACTGGTCGATCAGCTCGCCCTTGAGCGCGAAGCGCGCCTGGCGGGCCAGTGCGAGGCTGACGCCTTCGATGTGCGAGAGGACATGCGCGCGGCTCCACCCGGGCAGGGTGCTCGGGCCGCGGGCGTTGTCGTCGGTGAGGCCGGCGAACAGGGCGAGCAGCCGGTCGTGGCCGTCGAAGATCCTCGGCAGCAGATTGTCCGGATTCACGGCCACAGCAGTTCCTTCTCCCAAGCGCCGTCCACGCGGCGGTAGTTGAGTCGGGTGTGATTGCGGTCCCTGTCGCCCTGCCAGAATTCGGCCTGCTCGGCCCGCAGGTTGTAGAGCGTCCAGCCGGGGGCGACGAGCCCGGGGTCACGGTCGATGGCGGCCAGGGACTCCTTCACGGCGGCCTCGCGGGCGGGCAGGTCGGTCAGCGGCCGGCTCTGCTGCCCCAGAAGCGCCTCGGCGCGGGCTGCGGCCCCACGGGCGAGGAAGTCGGCGGCGCTGTCGGCGGGCGAGGCCGGGGAGACGCGCCCGCGCACCCGCACCTGGCGGGCCTGGGCCGGCCAGTAGAAGGTCATTGCCGCGTACGGGTGTTGGGCAATGTCGCGGCCCTTACGGCTGCCGGAGTGGGACGCGAACTGCAAGCCGCGCGGGGATACGTCCTTGAGGATCAGCATCCGCGCCGAGGGCTCGCCGTCCCCGTCCGCCGTCGACAGCGTCATCGCGTGCGGCTCGGGCACCCCGGCCCCTATGGCGTGGAGCAGCCAGTCGGTGAACAGATCGACCGGATCGTCCGGGGCGGCCCCTGGATCGAACCCGGGAAGTTCGCCCGCGAAGACCTCCAGGCCCCGCAGTAGTTCACGCATGGTTGGCGACGACATGCGGCCCCCTTCCTACGCAATGCCTCCGTAATGGTTGATCGTGACGATAACATTAGCCTCATGCCTGGAGAACGCGATCTGACCAAGCTGCTGAGCGGCATGAAGCCCCAGCTCAACCCCGGCCGGTACGTCTTCGCCACACTCCCCGGCAGCCGCGATGTCCCCAGCGGCGTCCGGCCCGTGGCGACCGTCGCCGAGGACGAGGGGCTCACGCTCGTCGTGCCGCAGGAGGAGGCCGACCGGGCGGGCCTGGGCTATGACTACGTGGCGGCGTGGATCACGCTGCGCGTGCACTCGGCCCTGGACGCCGTCGGGCTGACCGGCGCCTTCGCGACCGCGCTGGCGGATGCCGGGCTGAGCTGCAACGTGGTGGCCGGCTTCCATCACGACCACCTCTTCGTGCCGTACGAGCAGGCCGAGCAGGCCGTGGTGATCCTCAATGCCCTCTCCGGGCAAAGTGATTGAAACAGCGTCAAGAATCGGCCACCCAACACCTCACGGACCGTGCTCCGGGGCGTTACGCTGAGGCGCACCGGAGCTGGGGGTGCACGATGTCGCAGCGGGCGACAACACCGGAACAGCGGTGGCTGCTCGAGCGCGAGGCAGAGCTGGTCGCTGTGGACGAGGCGCTGAGCGCCCTCACCGGCGCGGGCGGCAACGAGGGTGTGGCCCGGCCGCGCGGCGGACTGCTGGCCTTCGCGGGGTCGGCGGGGCTCGGTAAGACGACCCTGCTGGCCGAGACCCGGCGCCGGGCGGCCGCCAGGGGCTGTACCGTGCTGTCGGCGCGCGGCGGAGACCAGGAACAGCGGGTCGCCTTCCACGTGGCCCGGCAGCTACTGCAGCTGCAGCTCGCCGGCACCGGGGAGGCCGAGCTGCGCGCCACGCTGGGCAGTTGGTACGGGATCGTGGGCCCCGCCCTCGGGCTGTGCGTACCGGAAACGGGCGCGCCGCCGGACCCACAGGGCATCGGGGACGGCCTGGACTGGGTGCTCACCCATATTGCGGTGCAACGCGCCCCCGTGGTCCTGGTCCTGGACGACGCGCACTGGGCGGACCCGGAGTCCCTGGCCTGGCTGGTGGCGTTCGCACCGCGCGCCGAGGACCTGGCGATGCTGATCGTCGTGGCGTACCGTCCCGACGAACTGCCGCCCGCCGCCGAGTCGTTCCGGGGGCTACCGGGCCGCGCCGGCACCCGGCCAATCGACCTCGAACCGCTCAGCGCCCGGGCCATCGGCCGGCTCGTACGCGACTCGGTCGGCCCGCACGCCGACGACGCCTTCTGCCGCGAGTGCTGGGCGGTCACCGCGGGCAACCCCTTCGAGGCCGTCGAACTGACCGCCAAGGTCCGGGACCGTGGCCTGCGGCCCGACGGGTCCAGCGCCCACCTGTTGCGGGACCTCGCCGCCGCCGTCAAGGGCCGCGGCCTGATCACTCGTCTGGAACGGCTCGGGCCGTCCACCGTGCGCCTCGCATGGGCCGCCGCCGTACTCGGCACCTCGATCCCGCCTGCGCTCGCCGCGAGCGTCGCAGGACTCGGCGGCGAGGAGGCGGCCGATGCCGTGGACCGGCTGCGCCAGGTCCGGATCCTCACCGGCGGCGGCACCCTGGAGTTCGTCCACCCGCTCATCGCCACCGCCGTCTACCGGTCGATCCCGGATGCCATGAGGGTCGCCCTGCACGGCCAGGCCGCATGGTCGGTCGTGGACGCCGGGCTCGGCCCGTCGGTGGCCGCCCGGCACCTCCTGGAGACCCACCCCGAGGGCGACCCCTGGGTCGTACAGCAGCTGCGCAAGGCTGCCGGCGAGACCCTGCGGGCCGGGGCCCCCGACGCCGCCCGCCGCTACCTGGCCCGGGCGCTGCGCGAGCCGCCGTCCTTCGACGAGCGGGCCGCCGTCCTGTACGAACTGGGCTGCTCGTCCCTGCTCACCGAGCCCGCCACCACCGTCAACCACCTGCGCGCCGCCCTGGAGGAGCCGATCGCAGACCCGGCGCTGCGCGAGGGCATCGTCTACAGGCTCTCCCAGGCCCTCGCCCACAGCGACCGAATGGGCGAGGCCGCCGACACCATCGGCCTGGCCGCCCGCACCGCCACCAGCGCCAAAGCCCGGCTGCGGATGAAGTCGGAGCAGTTCATGTGGGACGCCTTCCGCGCCGACGAACCCGACTCGCCCGCCCGCTCCCGCCGCCTGGCCAATCTTGCCGACCGCCTCACCGGCCGCGACCTCACCGAGCGCTACATCATCGGCCTGCGCGCCTGGGACGCCACCCTGCGCGCCGAGCCCGCGCACGTGGCCGTCCATCACGCCGAACGCGCCCTGCGCGGCGGCCTGACCTGGGCCCACGAGGACCGGGGCTTCGAGGTCCCCGTCCTGACCGCCCTCACCTTCATGTACGCCGACCGGCCCGGCCGCGCCGAGGAGCTGTTCGCCACCGGTATCTCCGACTTCGAACGCCAGGGCTGGCGCGGCGCTCACCTCGCCTTCGGCTACGCGCTGCTCGGCTACATCCGCTACCGGCGGGGCCGCCTCACCGAGGCCGAGGACTTCGCCCGCGACGGCCTCCGGCTGGCCGAGCGGGTCGGCCGGGGCACCCCCGTCCAGTGGTACTGCGTCGCCATCCTCCTCCAGGTCCTGATCGCCCGGGGTCGGGTCCGCGAGGCAGCACAACTCGCCGAGGAGTACGGCTTCGGCGCGCCCTTCCCGTCCGCCGTGGTTTTCCCCGACGCACAGGCCGTGCACGGCGAACTCCTACTCGCCCAAGGCTTGCACCAGGAGGCTGCCACCGAGCTGGCCGCCGTCGGCCGCCGCCTCGACCCGCGCGGCATGCGCAACCCCGCCTGGTGCCCCTGGCAGCTGCACCTCGCGCTCGCCGAGGCGCACGACGCGCCGGAACGGGCCCGCGCCACCGCGGCGGAAGCCGTCGAGCGCGCCCGGCAGTTCGGCACCGCCTCGGCGATCGGCACGGCTCTGCGTACCGCCGCCGAGGTGGCCGCGGGGCCCGCCGAACGGGCCAAGACGCTGGAGGAGGCCGTCGGGTACCTGGAAGGCTCCCCCTCCGGCTACGAGCTCGCCCGGGCCCTGGTCGACCACGGCGTCGCCCTGCGGCGCACCGGCAGCGTCCACGATGCCGCCGAGCAGCTCTACCGCGGCCTGGAGGGCGCCCTCCTCTGCGGCGCCGACGGTCTCGGCGAGCGCGCCCGTGAGGAACTCGCCGCCGCCCGACTGCGCCCCCGCCGGCTCCGTACGACCGACACCGACGCCCTCACCGCCCAGGAACGCACCGTCGCCGCGCGCACCGCCCAGGGCGCCGTCCCGGCCGACATCGCCCACGACCTGGGCACCGACGAGCGCGCCGTGGCCCGGCTGCTCTCGGCCGTCTACCGCAAGGTCGGCACCGACGCCTCGGGCCTGGCCCAGGCGCTGGGCGGGGGCGTCCTCGATCCGCCGTAGAGCTGGCCCGTCCCCGCCACCCGGGGCCATGGCCCCGGGGGCACGCAGTGGCGCGGGCCACGTACGATGGGCCCATGTCGTTCCTCCGCCGCCGCAGCGCCGCCATGCCGACCGGACCGGATTTCGACGTCCTGGCCATGGACCCCGGAGACTGGCCCGGCAATCTCGGCGCCGGCCTGCTGCCCGGTGAGGACGGCAGCTGCCAGGGCATCTTCCTGCGGTACGACCTCTTCGGCGGCCGCGGCCCCGCCATGCTGATCGGCAACCTCCCCGAGGGCTCCCCGGCCCTCGAGCTGGAGGAGGGCCAGGTGCCCTTCGAGGTGGCGCAGCTGCTGGTCGCCCTCGGCAACGAGGAGCCGGTGACCGTCGTGGGCACCGAGGACACCCCGGTGATGCAGGGCGACAATCTGCTCATCGTCCGCAAGGTCAAGCTCTCCGAGGGCCGGGTCGCCTGCTCCCAGTTCGACCGCAGCGACGGTGTCCTGGTCACCATCGCCACCTGGGACCGGCCGATCACCGACGACCTGTACCAGCTGCTCAAGCCGCTGCCGGCGGAGATGTTCCAGCAGGGCTGAGCAGCCGCTACGAAGTCGGTCAGCTCTCCGTCGAGCGCAGTACGGTCACATCCTCCGCCTTGACGTAGGCGACCCGGTGCCCGAACTGGATCTCGTAGTACTGCTGCGTGCCCTTCACCACCACATGCTGCGAGGCGTCGAAGGTCACCGACCGGTAGTACTCGCCTGTCGTCTTCTGCCCGAGCACATAGCGCTGGCCCGCGAGCAGCTTGTACGACAGAGCCGAGACCGTCTGCACCGGCACGGTCGACGGATACGCCGACGCCTCCGGGTAGGCGCGTCCGTACACCGGAATGTCGGTCAGGCCCTCCTTCGGGGTGACGACCCAGCCCTTGGCGTTGACGGCCGTCGGCTGCGTCTTCGGGTTGTGGAACCAGGCCTTCTGGCCGAGGTACCAGATCGCCGTCCAGTCGCCCTGCCGGTCGGCGACCGCGTACTGCTGGCCGGTGGAGGCGCGGGCGCCGGTGTCGTTGACGCCGGTGGTCGACGCGCCGGTCGTGGTGTGCAGCCCGATGTCCTTCACCAGCGCGGAGCCCTCGCTGGGCTCGGTGTAGAGGCGTACGGCCTCGGAGCCGCGCGCCGGGCAGGTGTCGCCGGCGGTGGAGCAGCCGGTGTAGACGGGCTGGTTGGTCTCGTAGTCCGGGCGGATGGTGACCAGGCCGCCGCCGGGTCCGGCGGTGGCGTGCAGCGGGGCGCCCATCAGCTCGAAGTAGTGCGCCCAGTCCCAGTACGGGCCCGGGTCGGTGTGCATTCCGGCGATGTACGAGGTGACCGGGCCCGGCACATTGTCGTGGCCGAGGATGTGCTGCCGGTCCAGTGGGATGTCGTACTTGTGGGCCAGGTACCGCACCAGACGGGCGGAGGAACGGTACATCGCCTCCGTGTACCAGGTGCCCGGGTCGGTGAGGAAGCCCTCGTGTTCGATCCCGACCGACTTGGCGTTGACGTACCAGTTGCCCGCGTGCCAGCCGACGTCCTTGGTCCTGACGTGCTGGTCGATGTGGCCGTCGGAGGAGCGGACGGTGTAGTGCCAGGCCAGATAGGTCGGGTCCTGCACGAGCTTGAGGGTGGTGTCCCAGGTGCCCTCGGTGTCGTGGATGACGATGTAGTCGACCGACTGGTCGTTGGGACGGTCGGCGAGGTCGTGGTTGCCGTAGTCGCCGGCACCGAACTCCTCGTACGGGGCCGGCAGCCACTCGCACGCCACGGCGACCGGGCACTCCGTGTCGCCGGCCTTGACCTTCCTGAGCCCGAGGCCGCGCACCTGCGCGGTGTCCGGGGCGAGACCGGGGTGGCCGGCCAGCGTGATCCGCTCGCCGGTGTCGGTGGTGCGGGCCTCGCCGTCGCGGACCACCTGGAAGACGTCGTCGGCGAAGCTCGCGGCCGTCGCCGAGTCGTCCGCGCCGGAGTACGCCGCCACCGCGCCGTACCAGGCGGCCGGGTCGGAGGACGAGCCGAGCGGCCGGTTCGAGGACTTCTGGGCCGCCGCCAGCAGCGCGGCGCCGCCGGCCACATTGGTGGCCGGATCCTCGCGCAGGGCCTTGGCGGACAGGCCGCTGACGTCGGCCGCCCGGTCGAGCGTGGTGAGCGAGGCGGGCAGGTCGGAGGTGGCGGGTGCGGCTGTGCTCGCCTTGGTGACCAGCGGTCGCACGGAGTCGCCCCGGGCGTCGTCACCGCCGTCACCCGCCTGGGGGTAGTCGGCCAGGGCGGTGGCAGCGTCGGTCAGATGCATGGGGCCGTAGCCGGCGGTGACACTCGGCAGGCCGTTATGGGTGTCCCAACGTGACTCCATGTACGAGACACCGAGCAGCACGTTTTCGGGGACCTGGTAGCGAACGGCCGCGTCGGCGAACGCCTGCTGAAGCGTTAACGCTCCCGGGGCGGCCGCGTTCGCGGCGGGTGCGGCCATCGGCAACAGCGCGGCGATGGCGACCGCCGCCGTCGCCAGTCGGGCGGAGCTTGGCGAGCCTCGCACTTGTGAGCCTCCTGTGGTGGTGAGAACCACAGAGGTATCTGCTTGTCAGCGATCCGTCAACTACCGCTCCGCGTGCGTGTTTATGCACGTCAGCGCCCGTACCAGGAACTATCCCGGTACGGGCGCTGTGGCCTGCGACTCGTCAGATGTCTGGACCACGGGCGGTGCGGTCCAGGCACGGTCACCGCGTGCCGACGGCCGCCCGCACGGCCCGCCGCGCGAGACCGCAGTCGTCGTGCAGCCGGCGCAGCAACAGCCGCTGCTCCTCGCCGATCTCGGCCGCGTTCGCCGCCGCCGGGACCGTTCCGCGCATGGTGCGCTGCACCGCGGTCTCGTACGTACGGATCTCACGCGTGAGCACGAGCATCAGGTTGACCAGGAAGGAGTCCCGGGCCGCCGGGCCCGCGGCCTGGGCGGACTGGCTGATCTGGCGGCGGGTGGCCGGGTCGTCGCCCAGTATCGACCACAGGGTCGCGAGGTCGTACCCGGGCAGGTACCAGCCGGCGTGCTCCCAGTCCACCAGGACCGGGCCCGCGGGGGAGAGCAGCACGTTCGACAGCAGGGCGTCGCCGTGGTTGAACTGCCCCTGCACATGGGCCAACCCGTGCAGCAGCTTCTGCAGGTCGCCCATGTCGCGGTCGGTGAGCAGCCCCAGCTCGTGATAGCGGGAGATACGGGCCGGATAGTCGATCGGCGCGTCGAACACGCCCGACGGCGGCCGCCACAGGTTGACCCGGGAGAAGGCGGACAGCACCGCCCGTACGTCACCGCGCGGCGGGGCCTCGGTCGGGTGCCGCCGCTGGGCCGCAACCCTTCCGGGCATCCGCTCCAGCACCAGCGTGCAGCTCTCTGGGTCGGCGGCGATCAGCCGTGGCACCCGGGCCGGCGGGCGGTGTCGTACGAACGCGCGATATGCCGCTATTTCGTGCTGGAAGCGCTCGACCCACGCGGGTGAATGGTCCAGCAGGACCTTGGCCACGGCGGGGCTTCGCCCGGACGTGCCGACCAGCAGTACCGACCGGCTGCTTCGCCGCAGCATCTGAACAGGGGCGAACTCCGGGCAGATCCGCTGTACCGAGGCGATGGCCGTGCGCAGCTGCGCGCCCTGTGGGCCGGTCAAGTCGAGTCTCCCGCTGAGCGGATGGGAGGTGCCCGCCGGCACGGGCCGCCTGGCGGCCGGGATGAGACGGGGGCGCAGTCCGGCGTCGGTCCCGGAGACGAGGGACGGCCGGGGCGGAGCGGACACGGAGGACGATGCTGAATACATGAGGGGGAGACAGATCCCTTCGTGTGCCTGCGAGCTCTGAGGGTGTCGTGCTGGTTGCAGGGACGGCGGACAGGTGGCCGGGGCCGGCGCGTGGACGGGACCGGATCCGATGCCGGCGTCCGGGTCCCGCACCCTGGGGAATGCGGGTTCCGGGCCGATGGTCCGGTCGTCCACGCGCCGTACGCCCTTCCCGGACAAGTACGCACCACCAGCCTCAGATGTTCAACGGTGACCGAAGAATGTTCTGAACTGTTCGTACGTGACCATCCGGGACCGGCGGCTGCCGGGCCGGGGTGGCGCAGTCTTACCTGACCACCGCGCGCGGGTGGCAGACCATGTGGCGCACCCTGGCGAACCCTGGCGAATGCTCGCGAGGGGTTGGACCGGCTATTAGTGTCAAGTGTGCCGAGGAACCTGGGGGCTTGACGTGGCCAAGGAATCCAACACACGACTTGCGGACCTTTTCGCCCTTACGGGCTGGTCCAAAGGCGAACTCGCACGACTGGTCAACCGGCAGGCGGCCGCAAGCGGCCACCCGCAGCTGGCGACCGACACGTCGCGCGTGCGCCGCTGGATCGAGACCGGTGAATCACCGCGCGAACCTGTCCCGAGTGTGCTGGCTGCCTTGTTCACGGAGCGTCTCGGCCGTGTCGTAACCATCGAGGATCTCGGGTTCGACCGGCATCGGCGTACGGGAAAGAAGCAGGCCGTTGACGACCTGCCCTGGGCACCGGAACGGACGGCCGCGGTCCTCACCGAATTCACGGGAATGGACCTCATGCTCAACCGACGCGGTCTGGTGGGCGCGGGTGCCGCGCTCGCCGCCGGCTCCGCGATCAGCGGCGCCATGTACGACTGGCTGCGCGCCGACCCGGCGCTCGCTGCCGACAACCCCTCGTTCGGCGACCCCTTCGCCGGCGAGGTCATCTCGTCCGACCGATACGAAGCTGCCCCCGTGGGCTCCGAGGAGATCGAGGCGCTCGAGCGCTCGGTCGAAGTCTTCCGCGCCTGGGACGCGGCCCGCGGCGGCGGGCTGCAGCGCAAGGCGGTCGTGGGCCAGCTCAACGAGGTGGGAGGGATGCTCTCCTACCACCACCCGGCGCACCTCAAGCGCAGGCTGTGGGGGGTGGCGGCCAACCTGGCCGTCCTCGCCGGGTGGATGTCCCACGACGTGGGCCTGGAGCCCACCGCCCAGAAGTACTTCGTGATCGCCGCCCACGCGGCCCGCGAGGGCGGTGACCGGCCGCGCGCCGGGGAGGCGCTCTCCCGCGCCGCCCGCCAGATGGTGCACCTCGGCCGGCCCGACGACGCGCTGGACCTGATGAAGCTCGCGAAATCCGGCTCCGGCGAAGCGACGCTGCCACGTACCCGCGCCATGCTCCACACCATCGAGGCCTGGGCGCAGGCCTCGATGGGGCGCGGACAGGCGATGCGGCGCACCCTGGGCGAGGCCGAGGAGTTGTTCGTATCCGACAACGGCGATGTGCCACCGCCGAGCTGGATGCAGAACTTCGACGAGGCGGATCTGCACGGCATGGAGGCCCTGGCCTTCCGTACGCTCGCCGAACACGATCCGTCGGCCGCCAACACCGCGCAGCACCACGCCAAGCAGGCACTGGAGCTGCGGGCCACCGGCCACAACAGATCGCAGATCTTCGACTACATCTCGCTCGCGTCGGCCTGCTTCATCGCCGACGATCCCGAGCAGGCCGACAGCTACGCACGGTTGGCGCTGCTGGCCATCGGGCAGACCTCGTCCCATCGCACCTGGGACCGGCTGCGGGAGATGTACCGGCTGACCGGGCGGTACGCGGACTACACCAGGATCCAGGACCTACGGGCCGAGATCCAGACCGCGCTGCCGAAGGCTCCGAAGAGCCGGAACACGTCGATCTAGCGGTCCAGCAAGCGTCCGACCAGTCCCCACACCCGTACGAGCACGAGCCGACTCGACGCCGAACGAGCCGGCCCCCGTCTCACACGAACCTGGCGACCAGTACGCAGGCGTCGTCCTCGCGCTCCGGCATGCCGAGCTCCTCGACGACGATCCGTACGCAGTCCTGCGAGGTACGGGCCTCCGCGAAGCGCGGGCCCAGATCGAGCAGTCGCCGGGCGGCCGCCCCGGAGTCCGTCGCCGAACCGAAGGCGGTGCGTCGCGGCACCAGGCCGTCGGTGTGGAGCACCAGGAGGTCACCGGGTGCGAGCTGCTCGGTGGTCTGGGTGTAGCGCGCGCCGGAGGTCGCGCCGAGCAGTACGCCCTCGGGCGGATCCAGGACGCGCCCCGTCCCGTTGCGGAAGAGCAGCGGGGCGGGGTGCCCTGCCTGTGCCCAGACGAGGGTGCGGTCCGCCGGGTCGTAGCGGCAGCACAGCGCGCTGCCCAGGGCCGGCTGGGCCGAGGTGTCCAGGAGCTGGTTGAGCCAGCCCATCAGCGGTCCCGGTTCGAGACCGGCGACCGCCATGCCGCGCAGCGCGCCCAGCAGCATCGCCATGCCGGAAGTGGCGCTCACGCCGTGGCCGGTCAGGTCACCGACGGTCAGCAGCGTCGAGCCGTCCGGCAGCGGGAGGGCGTCGTACCAGTCACCACCGATCAGCGCGCTGGTGGCGGAGGGAAGGTAGTGCGCCGCGAGGTCCACGGTGGTCGGGCCGCCGCTCTGCGGGAACCGCAGGGAGCCGCGCCACGGCGGGAGCACGGCCTCCTGCAGCTCAACCGCCAACCGGCGCTCGGTCTGCGCGATCTGCCGCTGGCGCTGCAACGAGTCACGGGTCTCGCGCAGCGTCCGCTGGCTGCGGCGCAGCTCACTCACGTCCCGGAGCACTGCCCACATCGAGGCGGTGCCGCTGGTGGCGTCGAGCACCGGCTCGCCCACCATGTGCACGGTACGTACCGAGCCGTCCGTACGTACGATGCGGAACTCGCAGTCAACGGGCCTGCCGTCCACCAGGCATCCGGTCACGGCCTCGGACAGGATCTGCTGGTCCTCCGCGAACAGCCAGGACGGCATCTCGTCCAGGGTCAGTGGCCCGTCCGCCGGGTCACGCCCGAAGATGCGGTAAAGCTCGCCGGACCAGTCGACCGCGTCCGTCAGTAAGTCCCACTCCGCGCTGCCCGCTCGGCCGAGGGCGTGGACGGTCGAGCGGGCCGGCGGCTCGCTGGTCGCGTACGCCGAGCCGTCCGTCTCTTCGGGGGGCAGGCCGTCCCGCAGCTGTCCGAGGTGCGCGCCCAGGTCGTCGAGCTGGTGCACGGCGAGATCGCACAGCGCACGCTGCCAGCGCAGCTGGGGGTCCTCGTCGTCCATCGCGGAATCGCGACGTACGGCGTCGACCTTGCCGCGCAGCTGGCGGGTCTGGCTGATGAGCGAATCCACCGCGCCGGGCTCTGGCGGCTGGGCGGCGGAATGATCCTCATGCAGATGGGACGGCATGACGCTCTCCGAACATATCTCCGATGCAGGCGCTGGGCGGCTGCGGCGGACGGAAGGGCCAGTCACGACTGTGTCACAGCGCGCGACGCCCTGTAAGTGTTTCGGCGATACCCGAAACGGTGGTGTCGTAGGCATATGCCGGAAGCCTGGCAGCGGAATGGACGGGTCCGCTGAGCGCGGAAGAGTTTGAGCCGTGGCCGATCTGCGAAGATACCTCGCAACCGGCAGCGGGAAATCCCGTTGCCAGCCCCACCCCCGGCACCGGATGCTGACCTCATGTTCGATCCCGACATAGCGCCCAGCGGGACCCTTCTCGGCCTCCTCCAGCGAGGACGCGGAGACGGGACCCTGCACGCCCTCACGGCGCAGCGAGCCGAAGCGCTCGCCGCGCTGGAGAGCTGCGTCCTGCGCGACCCCCGCCACGACTGGCGTGTGGAATCCCGCTCCCTTTATTACGCGCGGCTCTACTCCGAGCTCGAGGGCCCGCTCGACGGGATCGAACAACACCTCTTCTGTCCGGACGGCCTCCTCCCCGGCGTCGCCGTCGACGACGAGCACCGCTGCGGCCTCGCCCTGTCCGTCCTCGGCCACCTCGCCGGCTACGGCCGCCGTGACGCGCTCCACCTGCTGCGCCGGTACGCGGCCGTCGGCGGCTGCTGGGAGTGGGCGCTGGACGAGCTCGCCGTGCACGACGACGACGAGGACCTGCGTGCGCTCGGCCCCGCCGTCCTCGCCCGCTTCCCCCGCACCCCCGAGGGCGACGTACAGCTCGCCGACGCGGTGCGCGAGGCGTACGAACCGCGGCCCTGGCGGCTCTGGTCGCAGCACCCGGATCCCGAGGTCGCCGGACGGGTCCGCAAGGCCGCCGAACAGACCTCCTTCGACCGCTGGCAGCGCCAGCTGCGGCCCGCCGGACCCACCCCCGGCTGGAGCGTGCGCGCCGTCCTGGACTGGGCCCAGCAGGGCCTCGACGAGCACCCCGCGCAGCTCCGCGACGCCCCCGCCGCCCGCTGCCTCGCCGCCGTCGCCGGCCCCGAGGACCGCCCCGAACTGCTGACCGCCGCCCGCAGCGGCCCGGACGCCGCCCGCGCC